>JANMXV010000146.1:0-15559 GCA_031381325.1 Betaproteobacteria bacterium
TTGCCCGCGGTAGCCGGGGCGCACGTAGACGAGATTGATGCTTTTCTTGTTACGCAGTTCACCCGAGGGCAGCGTGAGATTCCCCAGAGGAATCTGCGCGATGAAGCGCGGATTGAACGGGTCGGCAACGTCGAATGCCGCGCACACCGTCTGCCCGGCATGCGGCGTCCCCGGCAATTCGTCCTGTTCGTGCGCGACGTAGAGCAGGTCGTTCGCCGGGTTGGTCCACAGGCCGTGCGATTCGCGTCCTCGCGAAAAAAATGTTCCCGCTACCTTGCGGCTGCCGGTCGCGACGCTGCGGTCGATAATCGCGATCTGACTGGAGGCCGCGCCGCCGGGACCGTTGTCGTCCACGCGCGCGAGGCTGGCATACAACACCTTGCCCTTCGCGTTCTCGACGAACTCCACGTGGTTTGGACGTGCAAGATTGCCCAACGGCACCGCATCAAGCAGCGCGAACGGCTCGGCGGTGGAACGCGCGGATACCGCGTCGGCAAGCTTGTGGGAAAACCATACCTCGCTGCCGTCCGGCGCGGTCTTCAGAAACGGCGTGAACCCCGGTTTGTCCTGCGCGGAGACGTCGAGCGTGGTCAGACGTTGCGGCCGCGAGTATCCGTTTGCGTCGGGATTGACGCGGAACACATCAACCTTCGCAACCTTCTGGCTGGCGACGAATGCCAGCGCGCCATTGGCGCTGAACCACACTTGCGCAGGCCCGTTGATGGTCGAAACAAAGCCGCGGATTGCGCTGCTTTCCGCGCCCGCAACCTGCTGCATCGCCCGCGCTACGTCGAGCATGACAATGCGGTCCTCGCCGCGCAAGGTGACCCACAGCTCTCTGCCGTTACGTGTGAAGGTCGGTTCGTGCGGTTCGCGGCCGATCAGGATGCCGGAGGAAAGCCGCTCCGCGTTGGTGGTCGCGCCGGCAAACGGGTTCGGCGTGTTGCCGATCACTTTTTTCGCAACCGCGTCGATCAGATAAATATTGCTCGAGCCGCGTCCGCTGGTGGCGAGCAAGCGGCCATCGGGTGACGGCACCGCGCCATGCGCATCGATGCAGCCGTGATACAGCGGCTTGTGGATCATCGCTGCATGTACCGGCATCACCCCGCCGGTGACAAAGCGAAACGGCGGGCGCGGGTCTTCATCGAAGCTCGTCAGATTGATGGTGGTTTCAACCACGTTCGAGCGCGGATCGATGACCACGATGGTATTGGAATCCTCGTTGGTGATGAAAACGCGGTCGCCGGCTTCAATCGATGCAGCGGACTGCGCCTGCGCCGGTCCACTACCCGGCCAGGCGCTGACTGCGGCGGCGGCCAATGTGCTTTTGATAAAACTTCTGCGCTGCTCGTTCATGGTTGATGTCCTTAGGTTGAGTTTTGAGAGCCGGGATCAAGCCGGCGCGAGTTGCCGGTACACTTCCTGCGCGACGCTATGCAGTTCTTTCTTGTCTGCACCAGCAGAAATCGCGTAGCCGAATTTGCCGTCCACCCAATAAAAAACGTTGACCGGTCCTTCCTGCGCGAAGCGGAACGCGGTGTCTCCGGTGGGCGCGGCTTCACGCGTGACGTAGAGCGTCAGCCGCTGGCCGTTGGCATCGTGGTACATGAACTGCGCCACCGGCCCCTTTTCTCCGGGCAGCAAACGCCCACCAATGAGTTCATAACCGACGCGTCCGAGATGCGGTGGTTTCAACGGCGCGTCCATGCGCTTGGATAGCCAGGCGACGAGTTGATCTTCCTGATCGGCGCCGACTTCCACCGGACGGCGCACCTCCGGGCTGTACACCACGTGCGCCACCGCAGCGCGCCGCGCGAATGACGAAACAGCGGGCGCAGCAGCGGGGACCGCAGGTGTTAGCGCTGCGACTTGCTGTTGTTTGTGCTCGTCCAGCGCCCCGCGCGTCATCCACGCCGCGCTGGCGCTGACAAAAGCGATTGACGCCGCCAGCGCAAACTGCCGCCACGGCATCATGGAGCGTGTCGGCGCAACCGGTAGGCGCACAGGAATCGGCTCATGGAGCACCGGGTCCAGCAGTGCGCGCAGTGCCTGATTATCAGCCATCCACGCCTGCACGCGCGCCGCGTCCTGCGGGCGCGCAGCGAGATACGTTTCAACCTGCAATCGCCGTGTCGCGCTCAATTGGTTATCGGCGTACGCATGCAGATCGGCTTCCGTAACCGGTGTGCTTTCTAACGTTTTGTCATCAGGGTTCATTTCACTACCTTCAATCGGGAAACCACCTCGCGTCCTTCAAGCACCGCACGTAACTGCTCGCGTGCGCGCGATAAGCGCGACATCACCGTACCCAGCGGCACGCCCAGCACATCGGCTATCTGCCCGTAGCTCATCTGCTCCACTGCCACCAGCAGCAACACTTCACGCTGATCGGGTACCAGGCGCGCGAGCGCAGCATCAAGATCACGCACTTCAAGCCGGTCGCTTTGTGTGGCGCGCACCGGCAGCGTGATGCCGTCCCCGTCGCCATCGCCGTTCATCGGTTCTTCGGGCGACGCGCGCACCGAGCGCACCCGATCGACAAAGCGGTTGTGCAGTATGCTGAACAACCACGCGCGCAAATCGCCGCGCCGCTGCCACAACGCGAGACGGCGCCACGCGCGCTCCAACGCATCCTGCACCAGATCATCCGCGTCCTCTTTATTGCCAGTGAGGCCGCGCGCATAACGCCGCAGCGCCGGAATACAAGCGACGATCTGCGGCGTCAGGTACTGCGGATCCTGCATGTTTGCACTACTCCTTGACCAGGTGCCAGATGCCGTTGACGCCATCACCGCTGCGGTCGCCGGGCTTTTGGTCTTTCGCCCACAGGTAGAGCGGCTTGTCCTTGTACGCCCATTGTTTGGCGCCATCGTCGCGGGTGATGATGCTGTAGGCGCCGGCCGGCTTGGCGTCGGCCATCGCTGTTACTGCCGGCCACAGAGCAGCGCAAGGGCCGTTACACGCGCTCTTGCCGGCAACGGTGTCTTTGTCGAACACGTAGAGCGTCATGCCGGATTCGCTGACCAGAATATCGCCGGATTTCTTCACTGGCGGATCAGCCGCGAACACGGAGTGCGACAGCCCGAACAGCGCAGCGATAGAAGCAACGGCGAGCATACGTTTGGTGTAAAGCATTGGGATTCCTTTTAAGGTCGGGGGTTGAAGTGAATATTAGTCTTGCACCCCATAGACGAACGTGCGTAGCGGTTTATTCCATCGTCGCACAAAATTAATAAAATAATAAATAAAAACAATGAGTAAGCTGAGATTCCCCTGCCGTAATTACTTACTGACGAAATCTGCCCGCGCCCCAACAGCACCCGCCCGTTCGCCAAATCCCGATAGCCTGTTAGACTAATGTATATCCATGTATCTACATCGAGAAAGCCATGAGACTTCAACTCGCTAAATGGGGCAACAGCCTGGCCGTTAGGCTGCCGGCCGAATGCATTCGAGCCACCGGCCTGCGTCCCGGAGACTGTGTCGATGCCGATATCACCCCGGCGGGCAAAATTACACTCACACCAGCCAAGCCATTCGATAAGCCCGCATTCCTTCAGCGGCTGCGCAAGCTGCGGCACAGCATGCCGGTGTCCGAGCCTGTCATCGAACAGATGCGCCGGGAGTCCCGCTACTGATTTTAGCGACTCACTATTGATGATTTACCTCGATACCAGCGCGGCGGTGCCCCTATTCGTAACGGAACATTCCAGCGATCTAATAGATCATTGGTTCAGCGCATGCGATGAGTCCGTGGTGTCGTCGGATTGGATCATCACCGAATTTGCCAGCGCGTTATCCATCAAAGTTCGCGCTGGATCACTTAGCGCCAAAGATGCGAACGCTGCATGGCGTGGCTTTGAGGCGTTTTGCCAATCAGGCCTACGCCTGGCTCCGGTGAGCAGGCAAACCTTTGCGCAAGCAGCCAAAATGGTTCGGGCGCCAGCGCACGGCTTGCGTTCAAGCGACGCGCTGCACCTCGCCGCGGCGCTTGAAATTGGTGCTGATACCATCGCCACGCTGGATACCTCAATGTCCCGCAACGCCACGCGCTTGAGGTTGAAAACCGTGGCGTTTTCATAACCACTGGAGCCCCGCCTGAACATGACCCGCGAATATAGCAATTCAACAGTTTAGTGACGCCATGTACGAAACCCTCCACACCCTGCTGCAAAATGACTGGTACAGCTTGTCATTCAGCGTAGTGCTGATTATTGGCTACCATGTTTTCCTGACCCTGCGATTGCGCTCGGACCCCCTGTACACGATACAGGCGGCAACGGCTGCGGCCCGTACCGCGTGGGTGGAATCAATCATGCATAACGCGGGCCGCGACATACTTGCAGTGCAAACACTGCGCAATTCAATTATGGCGGCTACGTTTCTCGCATCAACGTCCGTTCTCCTGATCATAGGCACGCTGACGCTTACCGGGGAGGCCGACCGGATGCGGGAAACCTGGCACGTATTCAATACCGCAGGCTCAACACAAGCGGAAGCCTGGTTAACCAAGGTGCTGATACTGTTGGTCAGTTACGTCATGGCATTTTTCAGCTTTGCAATGACCATTCGTCTGTTGCATCTAACCGGCTACATGATCAATGTCCCGGCGCGCGCCGATGCAGGATCCGCTGCTCATTTGCTGGTGGCCAAATACCTCAACCGCGCCGGGGCGTTCTACGCATTTGGCACGCGCATGTTTTTTGTATCGGTGCCGCTGGTGTTCTGGCTGTTCGGTCCCCAGTTTATGACCGCGGCAACGTTTGTATTGGTCCCGACGATGTATTTTCTGGATCGCGCGCCGCGTCACGTTATCATCAACGACCACAAGAACCTGCTGTAGCCCCATGCAGCAACTTTAACAATGGAGGAAGTACCTTTGACCCGCGAATCCGCCATCTCCCGTGCCACGCGTCACTTTGACGAAGGCCAATTTATTGCAGACCTCGCGCGGCGCGTCGCCATCCGCACCGAGAGTCAAATACCCGAAAGCCGGCCGTACATGGATGTCTATCTCAAGAGTGAGATCACGCCCGCGTTTGAGCGCATGGGATTCAAAACAGAAATTCTGCCGAACCCGGTTGAAGGCGTAGGACCGATCCTGCTTGCCGAACGCATTGAGGGACCGAACCTGCCGACGGTGTTGATGTATGGTCACGGCGACGTAATTCGCGGCCTCGAAGACCAGTGGCGCGCGGGCATAGCACCGTGGACGCTGAAGCAGGAAGGCGACAAGTATTACGGCCGCGGCACCGCTGACAACAAAGGCCAGCACTCGGTGAACATGGCCGCGATGGAAACCGTGCTTGCCGAGCGCAGCAAGCTGGGCTTCAATGTGAAGTTCATGCTGGAAACCGGCGAGGAACTGAGTTCGCCGGGGCTGCGCGAATTTTGCGAGCAACACAAGGCACGGCTCAAGGCCGATGTGTTGATCGCTTCCGACGGTCCGCGTCTTTCTGCAAAACGTCCGACCTTGTATCTCGGCTCGCGCGGCTGCATGAATCTCACATTCACTGTCGAGTTGCGCGAAGGCGCGCATCACTCCGGCAACTGGGGCGGGCTGCTGGCAAACCCCGGCATCGTGCTGGCGCATGCGTTGGCGAGCATCGTCACGCGCGAAGGCAAAGTACTGGTGCGTGAACTCTTGCCCGACAGCATTCCCGACGGCGTGCGCAAGGCGCTGCTCGATTGCCAGCCCACGCCGGAACCCGATGAGCCGCAGATAGACCCGTGGTGGGGCGAGCCGGGCTTGTCGGCGGCAGAGAAACTTTACGCCTGGAACACTTTCGAAATACTCGCCTTCCGCACCGGCAACCCCGACAACCCGGTGAACGCGATTCCCGGCAAAGCCGTCGCAACGTGTCAGATACGTTTCGTCGCGGGCTGCGATGCAAATACCTTCATTCCGATCCTGCGCAAACATCTCGACGCCAACGGCTACGAATGCGTGAACATCAGTATGGCGCGCAAGAGTTTCATGCAGGCGACGCGGCTCGATCCCGACAATGCATGGGTGCGCTGGGCAGCGGAATCGATACGCCGCACCACGGGCGCTGCACCCGCGATACTGCCCAACATCGGCGGCTCGCTGCCCAACGACTGTTTTGCTGAAACCTTGGGCCTGCCCACGCTGTGGGTGCCGCACTCCTACGCCGGATGCTCGCAACACGCACCGAATGAACACGCGCTCGGCTCCATCATGCGCGAAGGTTTGCAGATGATGACGGGGTTGTTTTGGGATTTGGCCGAGAAAGATCATCCTGCATCATAAACTATAAATAAAAACAAATAGTTACGGTGCATTGCCCTTGTTCACGCTAACGGCCATCCGGCAATTGACACGCACGGAAGCGACGGCGCAGACTTCATACACTCCATCACTCTAATCATTCCAAACACTCACGAGGGCAACATGAAACCGGCCAAACTGCTCACTGCGCTCACTGCGGTATCCACAGCACTGATAATCGCTTGCGGCGCTGCTCGCGCGCACGACGGCGAGGATCAACTCGGCAAAGTTAGATTTGCCACATCGTGCAATGCCCAAGCGCATGCCAAGTTTGAAACCGGTCTGGCCATGGTGCACTCCTTTTGGTTCGGCGAAGCACGCAAGACCTTCGACGCGGCGCTGAAGGAGGATCCCGACTGTGCGATAGCGTATTGGGGCATCGCGCTCGATTACCTGGGCAACTCGCTGTCAGCGCCGCCGCAGCGTAAAAATGCCGAGGCCGCGTGGGAGGCGCTGGAAAAAGCACGCAGCATAGTCGCAAAAACGCAACGCGAGCGCGACTGGATCGAGGCCCTTTCCACTTACTATCGTGATCACGACAAGGCGCCCGTCAACGTCCGACTCGCCGCTTACACCAAAGCAACCGAGCAACTCACGCAGCGTTATCCCGACGACTTCGAGACGTGGGTGTTCTACGCGCTGAATCTTCAGGCTTCCGCGTCCAAGAGCGATGTGAAGTACACCAATCAGATCAAGTCGGCGCAAATCCTCGAAACGTTATTGACGAAAAATCCCGAGCATCCCGGCGTTACGCATTTTCTGATCCACGCCTACGACTACCCGCCGCTCGCGGATAAGGGCATCACTGCAGCCCGGCGTTATGCAAAGCTCGCCCCGGCGGCGCCGCACGCGCGCCATATGCCTTCGCACATCTACTCGATGGTGGGCCTATGGGAGGACTCGATTGCGTCGAACCTGCATTCGCTGGAAGTGCGCAAGGACTACTACCACGCGATGGATTTCACCTTGTACGCGCATCTTCAACTGGCGCAGGATGCCCAGGCGCAAGCCATGCTCGAACGCGCGCGCGAGGTCGCTGCATTGGCAAAGGAATCCGATCTCGGCATGAATACCGCGCTGTCCGCGATGCCGGCGCGCCTGGTCATCGAGCGCGGCGACTGGAAGGGCGCTGCGGCGCTGCAGGTCACGCCCACCACCTCTCCCATGGCCGAATCCTTGTCGCGGTTTACGCGCGGACTGGGCATGGCGCGCACGGGTGATGTCGCCGGCGCCAAGGCCGAAATCGCAACCCTGCAGGGGCTGCGTGAGAAACTCGAAAAATCCAACAATGCGTATTGGGCCGACCGCACCGAGGAGCAAATGCTCGCGGTGTCGGCATGGGTTGCACTGGCCGAAGGCAACAAAGAACAAGCCGAAAAATTCATGCGCACCGCCGCCGACAATGAAGACGGCAGCGTAAAACATGTAGCGATGGAAAACCGGCTCTATCCGCTGCGCGAACTTTACGCCGAACTGCTGCTTGAGACCGGACAAGCCGCGCCCGCACTACGCGAATTTGAAGCGGCGTTGAAGTCCTATCCCAACCGTTATCGAAGCATCTATGGCATTGCGCGTGCGGCGGAGGCCGCCGGTGACCGGCGCAAGGCCGCAGACAACTACAACCGCTTGATGGCGCTGGCGAAAAATGCCGACTCGTTGCGTCCGGAGATTGCTCGCGCGCGTGAGTATGTGGCGCAACGCTGATCCGCATGTTCAAGTAGACTGCGGCGCGATGCGCTGCGGTCTGCACGTTCATGCCGGGGCGCAAATCTCGCGGCAAGAATAACTCAATAAATACAAACACTTACAGTAAATCTGTTTTCGCCTCCGCGCACCACTCTAAGGCGATTGACGCAGGCGAAGTCGCGGCGCAGACTATTCTGCGCAACCGGATGTTCGGCTCTCGCGAACGTGATCACGCCACCCACACAGGAGACGATATGAACGCATATACGAAGGCACGAACGCTTTTTATCGCTCTATCCACCGCGCTGTTACTCACATCGGGCACAGCGCAATCGCATGACGATGAAGGCAAAGGCCAGCTCGGCCGCGTCAAGTTTACGAACTCGTGCGATCCCAAGGTGCAGCCGCTGCTGGAAACCGGCGTGGCGATGCTGCACTCGTTTTGGTTCAGCGCGGGCGAGAAAACTTTCCGTGACGTGCTGGTGCAAGACCCGACCTGCTCTATCGCGAACTGGGGCATAGCCGCGATCCTGATGTCGAATCCACTCGCTGGCGCTGGAGCATCGCCCAAAGGCGCTGCACTTGCACAGGAGGCTATCGATCATGGGCGCCGCACCAGCCCCAAGACCCAGCGCGAACGCGACTACATCGAGGCGGTCGCGGCGTACTATGACGACTGGTCAAACCGCCCCGAACGTGCGCGCCAGCAAGCGCGCGCCAAGGCATTTGAGGAATTAACCGCGCGCTACCCGGATGACGATGAAGCGTGGATTTTCAGTGCGCTGTACATCACCAGCACGCATTCGCAGGCGGATCAAACTTTTGCGGCGTACTTGAAAGCCGCCGCGATACTGGAAAAACAGTTCGTCAAATACCCCGATCATCCAGGCGTGGCGCATTACCTGATCCACAGCTACGACGCGCCGCCCATCGCCAAGCAGGGCCTGCCTGCCGCGCGACGCTATGCCAGTATTGCGCCGGCAGCGCCGCACGCATTGCATATGCCTTCGCACATCTTCACCCGCGTCGGTGCGTGGGAAGATTCGGCCGCGACAAACATCCGTTCGGCCGCAGTAGCAAAAAAAGGGGTTGGGGAATCTGCGGAAGCGTATCACGCCAGCGACTATACGGTTTACGCCTATCTACAGCTTGCGCGTGACGCCGACGCCCGGCGGGAAATGGAAGAAGCGTTCAAGGTCACCACCGGCATCAACCCGGCTCAGCAATTTGTCGCCCAATATTCGATTGCCGCGATGCCTGCACGCTACGCGATGGAGCGCGGCGCGTGGCGTGAGGCGATGCAGTTACAACCTCAGCCGAGCAAGATTCTGTTTGCAGATGCCATTACGTATTTCGCGCGTGCGCTGGGTGCGGTGCGCAGCGGCGACGTTGCGGCAGCGGAAAAGGACGCCGCGGAACTTGCGCGGCTGCACAAGGAACTGCAAGATGCGAAGAACAATTATTGGGCCACCGAAGTCGAAATTCAGCGGCTGGCGGTGGCGGGATGGATAGCGCTTGCCCAAGGCAAGATGGATGATGCGCACAAGCTCATGCGCGCAGCCGCCGATCTGGAAGACAAGAACGATAAGCATCCCGTGACGCCTGGCCGTATAGTCCCCGCCCGTGAACTGCTTGGAGACATGCTGCTCGAACTGAAACAGCCAGCGCAGGCGCTCAAGGAATTCGAAGCGTCGCATGTGCGCGAACCCAACCGCTTCCGCGGCTACTACGGCGCGGCGCGCGCGGCGGAGGCAGCGGGTGATCGTAGCAAAGCTGCCGACTACTACGCCAAGCTGATGGCGCTGGCAAAAAACGGAAATTCTTCGCGCCCCGAACTCGCACGTGCGCGTGCGTATGTGGCGCAGCGGTAAATTGCCTGCACTGCTGACTTCTGCGCTTTCCACCCTAGCCATGAACCTCCCCGCTCGGGCGGGGACTCGACGCTCCCTTCTCCCTCCGGGACAAGGGAACACTTGAAGCGGAGCAGAAGGGCTGGGGATGAGGGAAGAGACGCCATGTTCACGGTCGCAATTCGCGACGCGCGCGCCGTGGCGTCTCTCCCCAGCTCTCCCGCCCAGGCGGGAGTATATTTTGTGCGCTTCTCACTTGCGCGAAATGAGTCACTACGAGACATTAAATGAAACACGCAGCAACCGCATTTGCAATTTCACTCACGCTTGCCCTTTGCGCGGCAATGCCCATCGCCGTTGCTGAGCCGTACGAAGACAACCCGGACGCTGCCGCACGCGATCCTGATTACTCCGCCGGCAAAGCAGCGATGGACAAGAAAAACTGGACCGAGGCCGTCAAGCGTTTTCAGCAGGCGGCGCTGCGCGCGCCAGACAGCGCCGATCTGCATAATTATCTCGGCTTTTCGTACCGCAACCTGAAGCAGATGGACCTCGCGTTCAAATATTACAAGCGCTCGATTGAACTCAACCCGCGCCATCGCGGCGCGCACGAGTACATAGGCGAGGCTTACCTGATGGTTGGCAATCTTGCGAGCGCGGAGAAACACCTCGCTGCGCTGCGTAATATTTGTCTGTTGCCGTGCGAAGAACTCGCCGACCTGGAAAAAGCGATCACAGAATACCGTGCGCGGCAAAAGCGGGCGGCGAAGCCGTAAATCTTAACCAGGCTTGCGCCCGATCAAACCGATGCGCCTCGCGGTATGCATAAGTGCATTTTAAGATCGAGGATACATGCTCTTTACACGGGGCAGCTAATGGAAAACCCAAAAAAACAATATGTTAAAGTGCGTCCCATGCTGCATCTGCGGACAACGCAACGCAATCATTTGTTGATGTTTACTTTTGGGAGATACTATGCACAAGAGATTTCCAGCCCTTGTGATTGCATTCGCCGGATTGGGGGCGATGTCCTGGTGGGTCGCGGCCCAGACTGGCGCCCCGCCCCCGCCATCAGCCGGGGGCGCCGTGCCGCCCGCGTCTGCTACGCGCGTAGCGACCGTACCCGGCATGCCCGAGGTGCCCGACCGCAACAATCTGTACAGCGAGACTGCCGCCGGCCGCATCAGCGGCGCGGTGGCAGGGGCATTGGAACGTGTGTACGTGCCCAATCGTGCCGCCAACACCGTGTCGGTGATCGATCCGGCCACGCTCAAGGTGGTTGATACCTTCAAAGTCGGCATCAACCCGCAGCATGTAGTGCCCTCGTGGGACTTGCGCAAACTGTGGGTCGCCAACAACGCCGAGGGACGCACGGATGGCAGTCTGACGCCGATTGATCCCAAAACCGGCAAGCCTGGCAAATCGATACCCGTGGATGACCCGTACAATATGTACTGGTCGCCGGACGGCAAGTCCGCGATCGTGGTGGCCGAAGCCTACAAGCGCCTCGACTTTCGCGATCCGCTCACACTGGCGATGCAGTACACAATTGCCACACCCAAGTGCGCCGGCATTAATCACGCCGATTTTTCCATCGACGGCAGGTTCGCCTTGTTCACCTGCGAGTTCAACGGCTCCAACACCAAAGTCGATCTGGTGAGCCGCCGCGTGGTGGATACGATCAAATTGAGCCAGTACTTCAATCGGCCCGATGCCCTGGCCGCGATCGCCAAGCCCGGCAAGAAACCCGTAAAGATCCCCGACCCGAGCCAGCCCGGCGCTGATATCTGCACCACGCCCGGCATGCCGCAGGACGTACGCGCATCACCCGACGGCAGGATATTTTACGTCGCCGACATGATGGCCGACGGCGTGCATGTCGTGGACGGTGAATCCTTCAAGCAGATCGGCTTTATTGCCACCGGTGTCGGCGCGCATGGCCTGTATCCGAGCCGCGACGGGAAGCTTCTTTATGTCGCCAATCGCGGCAGTAACACGGTTCACGGTAAATCCAAGGGCAAGGGCAGCATATCCGTAATCGACTTTGCGACGCGCACGGTGATCAAGACCTGGCCGATTCCCGGCGGCGGCAGTCCCGACATGGGCAACCTCAGCGCCGACGGCAAATACCTGTGGCTGTCCGGCCGCTATGACGACGAGGTGTACCGCATCGACACCACTTCCGGCGGCGTGGACAAGATCAAAGTGGGGCGCGAGCCGCACGGGCTGACGGTATGGCCGCAGCCCGGCCGCTATTCGCTCGGACATACCGGCAATTTGCGGTGATGAGCGAATTAAGTGACAACATCGCGTAACGATTTGCGAATGATCGCGCAGTGCAATCGATTGCGTCCTGACGTGCGCTATAGTCCGGCAACTGCCGAACTTCGGCAGAAGTCGGATGTCCACGTTCTAGTGGCGAAGTTACGCTGCGAGTTGTCATTGTAAGTATTTGTTTTTATTGAAATTATGTTGATCATCACTATCATAGGATCATGATTCGATCCCTGCTTCTGCGTCGGTTTGTGTCGAGCATCGCCATGTTCATGTTGGTGTGGTGCCAGACTTCTGCGGCCGCGCACGGGTATTTGCCCGCGATGTCTCCGCCGACGGCAGACGTTGCCGCGGTGGCGCCTTGCCACCAAACGTCGACAGACAGCCGCAGCGATACCAGCCACCAGCGCGACTGCCAAGCACGATGTCAGTCGCGCGATGCGTCGTTCGAAACCGCAAAAATTCAACTGCCGGCGATTGATGATCTGCTGCTCGCGGTGGTTTCCATCCCGGCGCCTGCGTCCGTCGCGACTTGCGCCGCGCCGAATGCTCAAACCGTCGAACGCGCTGCGTCGCCCCCGCTCCTACTGGTTTACTGCCGTCTGCTGATTTAATCTCCTCCGCAGTTCCTGCCGGTGTCTCACCGGCATCGTCCGATTGACGAACTTGCGGAGGTTTTATGATTTATCCATTGTTATTCAGGGCAGTCGCTCGACTCCCTGTCCTGTTGCTCACCACGCTGGCTGTCAGTGGACAGGGTGTCGCTGCAGAACCCGCGCTCTCGCTTGCCGAAGCGCTCGCCATCGCGGTGCGTGATTCTTCCCTGCTTTCCGCGCAACGCTCGGCTATCGTTGCCGCCGGGGAGTACACGATATCCGCGCGTGAATTGCCCGACCCCAAGCTCAAGCTTGGCATCGAAAATCTGCCGCTCGACGGGCCCGACAAATACAACATCACACGCGATTTCATGACCATGCGCCGCATCGGCGTAGCTCAGGAGTTTCCGCGTGCCGAAAAGCGCGAGATCAAGGGCCGTCGCGCCGAGTACCAACTCGCCCGCGAGCAGGCAATGCTCGCCGACACACACGCTACCGTGAGGCGCGATGTGGCCGTGGTGTGGATGGAACGCTATTACGCCGAATTAATGGCGAAGGTTGTGGACGAGCAGTACGCGGAAGCCACGCTGCAACGCGACGCCCTGCAAGCCGGCGTGGCAGCCAGCCGCACCTCGTTTGCGGATCGCCTGTCGCTGGAGGCGTCCATGCAAATGCTGCTTGACCGCCGCGCGGACTTCGAAAAACAGGCAGCGCGCGCGCAAGCCCTGCTGTCGCGCTGGCTGGGCGAGGCGGCGGCTCGACCGCTCGCGCCGCTGTCGGACGCTACGGCGACGGGTCCCGCCCCCGCTCACACGCACGCCTACGGCGCGGTGATTTACGATCCGCAGCACCCCCATCTGCAATCGCTGGAACGGCAGATCGACATCGCACAAAGCGACGCCGATCTTGCTAAAGCGGCAACCCTGCCCGACTGGGGACTGGAGCTGAGCTACGCGCAACGCGGCCCCTCCTATAGCAACATGCTGTCATTTCAGGTATCCATCGATCTGCCGCTGTTTGCCGACCGGCGGCAGAACCGCGAGTCGGCGGCACGGCTGGCGCAGGTGGCGCAGGCGCGCGCGCTGCGCGAAGACGCGCTGCGCCAGCATCGCGCCGAGGCCGCAGCGGCGCAAGCAGAATGGAATGTGGCTAGCGCGCGGCTGAAGCGCTTCGACGACGATCTATTGCCGCTTGCGCGGGACCGCGCAAGGCTTGCGCTCGCGGCCTATCGCGGCGGTTTCGGCACGCTTGCCGCGGTGCTGGAAGTGCGGCGCATCGAGCTCGATCTGCGCTTGCAGAAATTTCAATTGGCCGCGGAGCAGGGACGCGCCCGGGCGCAGCTTATCTACTTTCTGCCCGAGGACTACGCGAAATGAAACGCAAAATATTCGCGGGATTTTTGATCGTGCTCCTTGTCGCCGGCATCGGCGCCGGCGGCGGTTACTGGTTTGCAATGCGCCGCATGCCAGCGGCAATGTCCGCCCCGTCCGCCGCACCTGCGGCATCGCCAGCAACTCCTGTGGGTGAAAAAACCGATGCGGCGGCTGATCGCAAGGTTCTTTACTGGCACGACCCCATGATACCGGGCCCTAAATTCGACAAACCCGGCAAGTCCCCGTTCATGGACATGCAACTGGTGCCGGTGTATGCCGACGCGGGCGCCGATCAAGGCAAGGTGACGATCAGTGCGCGCACCTTGCAGAACCTTGGCATTCGCATCGCCGAAGTGAAGGAAGGCCGCATGGAGATGGGCTTCGCCGCGACCGGCGCAGTGAGCGTGGACGAGCGCACGCTCATCGCGGTACAGGCGCGCGTCAACGGTTACATCGAAAAGTTGTACGTGCGTGCGCAGTACGATGCGGTTGCACGCGGACAAGCGCTGGCCGATATCTACTCGCCCGAATGGCTGGCGGCACAAGAGGAGTACCTCGTGCTCAGGCGCAGCACGCAGCCCGGTGTAGAAGCGCTGGCGCAAGCCGCGCGCCAACGGCTGGCGTTGCTCGGCGTCTCCGATGCGCAAATCCAGCGTATCGAACAATCCGGGCAGGCCGCGCCACGCGTCACGTTATATGCACCCCAGGACGGCATGGTGTGGGAACTGGGCGTGCGCGAGGGTATGTCGGTGAGTCCCGGTGCGACCCTCTATCGACTGGCGGGGCTCGGCAGCGTTTGGGTTAACGCCGAAGTGCCGGAAACCGAGGCAGCGCTGGTGCGTCCAGGTGCGCCCATCACAGCACGAGCGGCGGCGTTCCCCGGGGCGGTCTACAAAGGGACAGTGGCCGCGCTGTTGCCCGACGTGAACGCCACCACACGCACGATCAAGGCGCGGATCGTTGTGGCCAATCCCGGCGCACGCTTAAAGCCGGGCATGTTTGTAAACGTCGAGTTCAACTCCACGGCAAAGCCTGCTCTCATGGCGCCCACCGAAGCGGTGATTCATACCGGCAGACGCACAGTAGTCATCGTCGCGGAGGACGGCGGAAAGTTCCGACCGGTCGACGTTGAAGCCGGACGCGAAAGCGCGGACATGACCGAGATACGCAAAGGCCTCACATCGGGACAGAGAGTCGTTGCTTCCGGCCAGTTCCTTATCGATTCGGAAGCCAGCCTGAAAAGCACCCTGACACGGTTGGAAAGTAGCGAGAGTCCCACTACGGATAAGGCCCCCCCCGGCAAACACATCGGCAGCGCCAAGGTCAACGAGATCGATAGCGCAAAAGGAAAAATCGACCTCAGCCATGGCCCGATCCCCTCGATGAAGTGGCCGGCGATGAAAATGGGATTTCGCGTCGAAGACAAGTCGCAACTGTCTGCTGTCAAACCCGGCGACGAGATTGAATTCGAGATGCGCGGCGAGCCGG
>JANMXV010000169.1:0-3465 GCA_031381325.1 Betaproteobacteria bacterium
CGAACGCGTTACAGCGGTAACAGCGCGCGCGATGCGCACCCTACCACAGCACGCCGCAGTGACAGATAAATTGCTCTTAAAATATTTCCATTTGACACAGAGTTCAATGGCGCGAAGTTAAGCAGTGCATGGATGCACACGCCGAATCTTCGCGCGTCACGTTACCAACGTTGTGGGTGCGCATCGCGCACGAGCAAACGCCGGTAAACGGTGCGCAGTGCGCACACGACCGCGCTTTGCCCACCCGATTGCTTACACCGCAATAGCATGCAGCCGCACCCCGAGCACGCGTGCATAACGCCCGAAATCACGATCAACGGAAAATACCGCTAAATCCAGCCGCAACGCGAGCGCGCAAATCAGATAGTCGGTGTTCGAGCCTTGTACGCCGCGCGCGCGGCATTGGTTAAAGCATAGGGCCGCGCGTTCATAGTCTGCGGTGTCGATGGGAAGATCGGGGAATGCCGCAAGCCGCTCACGCAGCAGTTGAAATTGCGCCTGCGCGGCGACGCCCGAGAGCAATTCCTGCCGGATCGGCCCGGCGATCAGCGCTTCGCCCTGATCAATCAAGCGCGCGAGTTCGGCGCTCGTTGCGTCTGATAAAGGCTGTTTTCTTCGCAATGCGAGCGACCATACCGACGTATCGACGATCACCATCGCGCTGGAACTACGCCCGCTTGGCGCGCCGTTGCGACCCCTGCGCTGCTCTGCGTTGACGCTTTATCGTACCCGCCGGAGCCAGGTCGATCTTGCCGAACAGATCGAGAATGGCGCGCTGTTTGCGCCGTTGAATGTATTCGGTCACCGCGTGCGTGACCGCGGCTTTTTTGGAGCGGTGACCGCTGACGCGCAGTGCTTCGGAAATCAGGCTGTCGTCGAGCGCGAGATTGGTGACCATGATGCACTCCTGTTCTTGCAAATCTTTGCTTCGCACGGTGGTGTGTGAATTCTAGCCCGATCCCGCGTCTGCCGCCAGAAGCAGTGAAGTATTGTAGGGGATATGCTACAGTCTTAGGCATAGCGGGTGCAGACAGTTCGGTAGACGGTGGGGTTAACAAGAAAAGCAAGTCGAAAGGGGGCGTTTTGATAACACGTTTTTTGTCGGTAGCCGCTGTCCTTTGCGCTCACCTGATCTGCTTTCATCCGGCTTACGCTCAGGTTCCCCCCGATGCCGGTTCCGTGCGGCAAGATTTACAACGCACAGATCCCGCGCCCAAGCCCCCCGCCGCGAGACCGGAGTTACGGTTACCGGAAGACCGCGCAGCCCCCGCCGATACGGGCGCCAAGATCCTGGTGCGCGACTTTCGCATTACCGGCGCCACGCTGATTCCTGTAGAAGAACTGCGTCAGGAAATCGTTTCCTCTATCGGCAGCGAACTGACGCTGGCTGATCTGCGAAAAATCGCACTGCGGCTGAGCGATTTGTATCGCAGAAAAGGGTATTTTGCGCGTGCGCTGGTGCCGCAGCAGGCCATCCAGGACGGCGTGATAGAAATTGCCGTGATAGAAGCCAGGCTTGCGGCGATTGACGTCGAGGTACTGCCCGCTACGCGATTCTCCGAGGAACGTTCGCGGCAATTCATCCTCAGCCATCAGCCGCTGGGCGAACCGCTGAGTCCCGAGGCTTTGCAGTCCGGCATGCGCAATCTGAACGACCTTCCGGGCGTTGCGGCGACGGGTGTTCTGCAGCCGGGGGACGCGGAAGGCGACGTCAAGCTCGCCGTTCGCGTGGAAAGTACGCCGCTATTCACCGCCAGCGCTTATGTCGACAACTATGGTCTCAAGGCAACCGGGCAGGTTCGCGCCATCGGCTACGGGCAGTTGAACAACCCTTTCGGCTACGGCGACCAGTTGTATTTGCTGGGTGTGGCAACCGAACGCAGCGACTATGAAAAGGCGGGCTACAGCTTTCCGCTTGGATACAGCGGTTTGCGGGCCGGCGTGTCCGCAGCCCAACTCGGCTATCGACTCAGCGGAACGTTCAGCGGTTTCAATGGCACGGCCACCATCTTCGGCGCATCGTTGTCGCAACCGTTGCGACGGACTTCCACTTCGAATCTCTTCGGCAATCTGGCGGTTGAACAAAAGCGCTTTAACAACGATGGGGCGGGCGGTATCAACCTCAGCAACAAAACCTTGAAGACCGTCGCGCTGGATTTCCGTGGCGACTTCACGGATGGCGTATACGGCGGAGCAAGAAACGCGTACAGCCTGGGGCTGGTGTCGGGGCAACTCGAACTCGACCGCAACGCTGCAAGCCTTGCGGCAGACCAGGCAGGCCCGCAAACACAGGGCAGCTTCACCAAGCTGTCCTGGACTTACCAGCGGGTGCAGCGGCTGGCGGACGGCTGGGATTTAAGTGCTGCGGCAAGCGGGCAAATCGCGGGCAAGAATCTGGACGGCTACGAAAAGTTTGCAATCGGCGGGCCGACTGCGGTGCGCGCCTACCCCTCGGGGGAAGCACTGGGCGATGACGGCTGGATAGCAAACCTTGAAGTTCGCCATGCCTTCAATGCTGAATTCCAGGCGCAGGCTTTCTTCGATGCCGGGCACGTAACCCTGCTGCACAACACCTTTCCCGGCTTCAACGCCGGCAATCCAAACAAGCCCAACAGTTATTCGCTGTACGGCA
This sequence comes from Betaproteobacteria bacterium, assembly GCA_031381325.1. Lineage (GTDB taxonomy): Bacteria > Pseudomonadota > Gammaproteobacteria > Burkholderiales > SG8-41 > UBA5216. Next base: position 2,633 of record JANMXV010000169.1, read on the forward strand.
TGGGCATCGGCCTGCTGTATGGCCGGCCCGGCGACTGGTTAATCAGGGGTTCCGTGGCGTGGAAGCTCGGCTCCAACCCGGGACGGGACGCAAATGGCAAAGACTCAGACGGGGGAAATTCCCACGCCCGCGCTTGGATACAGTTCGCAAAGTTTTTTTGAGCCAATGAATTTAGATTGCCAATGAAAGGCCAAACCAACCAGAATATTCTGCGCCCCAAGCTGCAGCGGCGCTTACGCAACAACATGACTGACGCCGAGCAGCGCTTGTGGCGTTTTTTACGGCGCAAGCAAATGTCCGATTTCAAATTTCGCAGGCAGCATCCGTTTGGTGATTACATCATCGATTTTGTCTGCTTGGAGGCAATGCTCGCGGTTGAGGTCGATGGCGGCCAGCATAACGCGCAGCAGGCAGAGGATACGGCGCGTACGGAATATCTCAAGCGCGCAGGATTCCGCGTTTTGCGCTTTTGGAACAATGAAGTAATGCGTGAAATTGACTCAGTAACGGCGGTGATTTGGCATGCGTTGCAAGAACCTCACCCCACCCTATCGCTGCGCAATCAGTCCCTTCCCCTTCAGGGGGAAGGTTAGGATGGGGGTGGGTCTGTCGTGAGCGTGCTACCCCCACCCCCATCCCCACCTTCCCCCTGAAGGGGAAGGAGTTTCTTTGATAATTTGTAACCCAGTACAATTAAAGGAATGGTTATGAATTCTGTAACACAGCGTAGATAAGAGATGACGATGGAAAAACTAAAACTACACAGCCCCGATATCACGCAGCAAAACATCGCCAAACTGGCCGGGTTATTCCCCAACTGCGTGACCGAATCG
>JANMXV010000221.1:0-5085 GCA_031381325.1 Betaproteobacteria bacterium
AACTGGCGAACGTCGCGCCTGAGCGCTTCCTGCTGTGGTGTATAGGCGAAATCCATAGTCTTCCTTTCTGCGTTCCAATACTAAACTGAGCTCAACTGCATAGGCATGCGTTCAAGCGATACCCAAGCGCTCCTTGTAATCGGCATCCCAATACGCCAGGCGACCGATTTCCACACGCTTGTCCATACTCATGTTCGGCACTTCCCGGGGTTTCACCGGCTTATCCACAATAATGCCGGCGCTTGCCAGCGCCGCACATCGAGATTCATCATACCCCAGAATTTCACGCAGTACCTCGCCGTTGTGCTCACCGTAGGCTGGCGCAGGACCCTTTATGGTCAGGGGGTTGGCGCTGAATTTCCAGGGGCGGCCTAGAAGCGGCCGGCACGGTCCCATCCCCCGCCCCTCGGGGAATTGCACCATCTCCACTAAACCACGTTCCTTTAGCTGCGGATCGAAGTGAAGGTCGCGTCCGTCCAGCACGGCGCCCGCCGCGACACCCGCCGCCTGCAAGCGCTCCATCGCTTCGATCTTGGTCACTGTCGTCGTCCACCGCGTGATGATCGTGTCGATCTCATCGTGATTCGAGCGCCGCGCTACCTCGGTCGAGAATCGCTGATCGTCTGCGAGTTGTGGTTGTCCGATCACTTTGCACAGCGCGCACCACTCTTCGCCATCCCGAACGCTGAGCGCGCACCAGGCATCGGTTCCGGCGCAGCGATAGCACCCTTGCGGCGCGAATTGCCGATGCCGGTTGCCAATGCGCTCGCCCCGCACGCCATTCGCAATCGAATCCAGAACATACTCGCTGACGTTGTAGCACCCGAGTTGATACATTCCAATATCGGCCCACAGTCCATGTCCAAAGCGCCGGCGATAGCGCAGACCCAGCATCGCCGCTGTTGCGATGGTCCATGCCGCCAGAAAATCAACGTATGACTGCCCCGCTTTGGACGGCTCTCCACCGGCATAACCCGTGATGGCGGCCAAGCCGTGAGTCCCTTCCTGGGTGGTGGCCTGCGCAGGGTAGGCCGAGTACGGACCACCATACCCGTATCCGGTATTCGACACCATGACGATACCCGGATTGATATTCTTCATGTTCGGATAGTCCAGGCCCCATCCGCGCATGACGCGTGGCGTGAAGTTCTCGACGATAACGTCGCTTACCTTGATGAGATCGATCAACACCTCACGCCCTTCCTTGCGCGTGAGGTCGACCACCAACGACTTCTTACCCCGGTTCACCAGATTGTAGGCGCTCATGCGGTTCCACGGATCCGACTTGGGCTCGTTGTCGGGTAACAGTCCGGAAAACGCACCGCCACGGGTAAAGTCGGGCCGCGTCGGGCCCTCGATCTTGATCACTTCCGCACCCAGGTCACCCAGCAGTCCCGTTGCGTAGGGTCCCGCGAACACGTAGCTGCTGTCGATAACGCGAATTCCCTCCAGCGGTCTTTTGCTCATACGTATCATTTTTAATCCTAAATTACACCCTTCGCCACGAGCGCCACCATGCGGTCTGTGTCGAGTCCCAGCATCTCGCTAAACACTTCGAAGTTGTGCTGGCCAAGCAGCGGTGCGGGTCTGCGGTACACCGCGGGCGCATCCGGCATACTCCACAGGCGGAACGGGACTTTAATGCACCCGATGACGGGATGGTCGACTTCCTGGAAGAAGTCGCGCGCCTCCAAATGCGGACACCGCGCCAAATCTTGGGGTTCCTGCACGATGCCAAACAACATGTGATACTTTTCCGAAGCGGTCCTAAAAAGTTCTTGCATGGTTCGATCCTTCGTTGCTTCGATCACGATGCGGTCGAGGTCTTCGCCATGCAGCGCCCGTCCGGCCACGCTGGAAAAGCGTTCCTCCTTAAGCGCCTCCACCCCAAAGAACTCCGTAATGTCGCTCCATTCCGCACCGCCGCCGGTCTGCCAGATAAAGTAGCCGTCCTTGCAACCCTGTACCTGGCCATAGCTACTGCCACTAGGCCGGCGCCGCCCCTGAACAGCGCCCACCCAGCCGTACATGGGTTGGTGAACGACGAGCGTTGAGGTGACTACGTCCTGTAGCGAAACATCGACGTGCTGCCCTTCTCCCAACATATCCCTGACATGCAGAGCCGCGAGCACGCCAACAGTTCCACTCAGGCCACCCTCGTACTGCGACTGCATACCACCATGTTTTAGCGGCTCGCGTCCCGCCATGCCGCTGATACTCATGATGCCGCTCAAAGCGTAGGTGACGATCTCTTCGCTCTGGTACGCGCTGTACGGTCCGGTCTGGCCGAAAGGCGTGATGGAGATCATGATAAGTCTTGGGTTTTCCTGCGAAAGAGCCGCGTAGTCCAGACCAAGCGCGGCCAAATAGCCCGGTTCGAAACTCTCTACAATAACGTCCACATTACGGGCCATTTGGCGTAACAGGTCCCGACCTTCGGGGTCATCCAGATTGAGCGTGATGCCGCGCTTGCTGAGATTCGCAAGCAGAAAGATCAGGCTCTTTTCCGGATGGGGATCGTTGCCGAAGTGCGGCGCCATCGAACGTGCGGCGTCCCCTGTGGGAGGCTCCACTTTGACCACGTCGGCCCCAAAATCCGCGAGTATCTTCGCGCAAATCGGGCCGGCAAGCCCTTGACTCAGGTCAAGCACTTTCAGATCGTCAAGCGTGGCAGGCAGCATGATTCTTCGTACGGCGATCGTGTTCTATCGGTATTGTATTCAAGGACTTGGCCGCATCAAAAAGTCTGGCACCGTCCCTGTGAAGCGCGGCGAAGCCCGTGATGCAGCCCATCGACGCGAGATATTATTTAGTTGCATTGAACGATATCATAGCTGCCAACAAAAAGGTTGACGCTGTTGGCTTGACGTGATGTGAACTTCCGCCCACTCGCTTGCGTTCGAAAAGCGTCTGGTATTACACTAACAGCATACCGGCAAACGCCGGATCTCAAGGAGACAGTCATGGCTCAAGGATATCCGAAGATCGTCTTTACCGAAGAGGTGATGCGCGAAGGCATGCAGATCGAAAGCGCCTCGATCCCTAGCGAGGACAAGGTCGAGTTGCTCAATGCCCTGTCTGAAACCGGGCTGCAGAATATCGTAGCGGGTTCCTTCGTGAGCGCGAAGTACACGCCGCAGATGAAGAACATCGAGAATGTGCTGATCAATTTCAAACCGAAGCTTGGCGTCAACTACCTGGCCATGATTCCGAACGAGCGCGGCATGGAGCGCGCGCGCGAGTTTTCGCCGCCGCTTACGCTATCGCGAGGCAAGGGCCTTCCGCGCACCAGTTGCCATCAGTGCGACGTGTTCACGCGCCGCAACTACAACCGTTCGCAGATGAAGGAAATGGCTTCCTGGACGAAAACCATCGCAGCGGCGAAGGAAAAGGGCGCCACTGAGGCGGGTATCGGAACGAACGCCACATTCGGCTCCAACTTCCTCGGAGATTTTTCCGTCGATGTGACCATGAAGTTTCTCACCAAGCAGCATGAACTTTGGGACGCTGCCGGCATCAAAGTGACCTCGGTAGGCGTCGGTGATCCGATGGGCTGGGTACACCCGGCCAAGGTCGAGGAAATTTTTAGTCGTGTAAAGCGGATGTGGCCGGACGTTACGGATTTTCGCGCCCATTTGCACAACGCCCGCGGCATGGCAATTACCTCAACCTATGCAGCCATCAAGATTCTGGATGAACGTGACACGCTGCGTGTGGAAGGCACTCTCGGCGGCATCGGCGGCTGTCCTTATTGCGGCACCGGACAGGCGACCGGCATGATGCCGACGGAAGACTTCATGCACATGCTTGAAGGCATGGGTATCGAGACTGGCGTCGACTTGAACAAGCTCATCGAATGCGTGTGGTTGCTCGAGCGTATCCTGGGGCGTCAGGTATGGGGACATGTTTCCAGAGCGGGTCCACGGCCAATGCAAAAGGAACGCCTGTTCTCCGCGAACGCACCGTTTGTCGAAACCCTGGAACAAGCGAAGCACTTCATGTATGGGCCAGAACTATACGAGGGTGGCATCTCGCCTTGGGCCGAACCGATTACGAGCCCGTACCTCGAACGCCTCGAAAAGGGCCAGCCCGTCTACGAATTGAACGGCAACTGGCCGTGGCAGGAAGCCTTCTTTCCCAAGGTGGAAGATCTGCGTGCGGCAGGCGTAGTTCCCGCAACAAAAAAAGAAGAAGCTGCAGCATGAGTCAGTCACCCTCAACAAGTGAAAGCGCCCTGACCCCGGCAGTAAAGGCGGTCATCGGCGCTACCGCTGAAAAGATCGAGGCCAGCCTGCCGTGGGGTATCGAGCGCGAGGGCTTGCGGATTTTCACGCAGGCCATCATGGATCCCGACCCCCGATACTGGGACGACGAATTCGCAAAAACTACAAAGTTCGGTGGCATTATCACGCCGCCGATTTATTGCACCTACTTAGGTCGGCGTACGCGGCCCGGTTCAGAAGACCCTATCACTCGGGCTTTCAAGGAAAATCCCAATTCTGATGGTATAGGCGGTGTTCGCGACGCAGAGAGCCGCGGGGGGCTGCCAACGATTCCCACCCACCTCAAGCGTATTCTGAACGCCGGCAACGAGATCGAGCTTCGACAGTATCCCAAGCTCGGTGATCGCGTGTTCTCGCAAGCGAAGTACGCCGATATCAAGGAGCGCGTAGGCAAGGATGGCTCGCGCATGCTGATCGTGACCACAGAAACCATTTACACCAATCAGAATGACGAGGTGCTTTGCATACTGCGAGCATCCGGGATCAGGCGCTGAGGATTACCAATGACAACTGCGCAGGAACTTAGGGATAAGAAACAGCTTTATTTCGACGAGGTCACGGTCGGCCAACAGTTTCCGCCACTCGTCATCGGTCCGCTCACGCCCACGCATCTGTTCCGTTGGAGTGCTGCAATCGAGAACTGGCATCGAATTCACTACGACCAGAGCTTTGCCATCTATCACGAGGGGCTGCCCAACATACTGGGGCAGGGTTCCTGGAAGCAAAGTATATTGCCGCGCTATCTAAAGGACTTGTGCCTTCCCGACGGATGGCCATGGAAGGTGACGTTTCAGCACCGCGC
>JANMXV010000253.1:0-3970 GCA_031381325.1 Betaproteobacteria bacterium
ATACCCCGTTATCTCCGGGACCTTGGTACTGGAATCGACGCCGATGTAACTGGCGCCCACTTGCAGCTTCACGTCCACGAATTGCATCACCCGGATAATTTCCCATGAATTCAGGAACAGCAAACCGGTTTTCGGGTTGTAGGCCGACAAGGTTGCGTTAGTGCCGAGCCGCGGATTCAAATCGATGGTCTCACCCTTGATCGCGCGATCCAATAGGTCGGTGAGCACCGGCCGCCCGGTTTTGAGGTCAATATACTTGGCCCAGTTCTGAGCCGTATACGGATGCGCGGCAATGAGTTTGCCGTCGGTGCGGTCGATCACGTACGCAAATCCATTTTTGTTGACGTTGAGCAACACTTTGCGCGGCTTGCCTTCGACCTGTATGTCGGCAATGATGTTTTCAGCGGTGCCGTCAAAATCAAAGCTGTCGTTCGGTAAAAATTGATAATGCCAGACCATTTCGCCGGTCTTGGGGCGGATCGCCAGCACGCTTGCCGCATAGAGGCTGTCCATGCCCGCGCGGTATTTCGGGTTGTACGGCTCGGCGTTGCCGGTGCCGATGTAAAACAAATCAAGCTGCGGATCGTATGAACCCGGCTGCCAGGTGGCGCCACCGCCGTATTTCCATGCGTCAGGCAACTCTTTGTTCGGCCAGGTTTCAGAACCTTTTTCGCCCGGCGCCGGTATCGTCCACGTGCGCCACAGTTGCTTGCCGGTTTCCGGGTCGTAACCATCGACGAAGCCGCGCGCCGTGCGGTCGCCGCCCGACATGCCGGAGATCAACACACCATTGGCTATGGTGGGCTGAACGATGCCGCCGTAGCTTTCTTTCCACTCGCCGAATTGGGTTTTCCAGATTTCCTTGCCGGTTTTCATGTCGAGCGCAACGACATAGCCGTCTACATTTTGCCGGAATAGCTTGCCGTTATAAATCGTGGCGGCGCCGCGAAGATAGGCGCCCCCTGCCGTCACGCGCAGCGCCGTGCGGTCATATTGCACCGGCGTGCGCCAGATTTGGCGGCCGGTGGCGACATCGATGGCGAACGTCCAGTTGCCATTCACCACGTACATCACGCCGTTGTAAATCGTCGGCTGCGACAGCTCGCCCATGTCGTTGGCAAGACTGAAATTCCAGATGGGCACCAGGCGCTTGATGTTGGATTTGGTAATTTGCTTGAGCGGGCTAAACATCTTCAAGTCGTAGCCCATGCCGAAGGTCAGCACGTTTTCCGTGTTCTTGCCGTCGCTGAGAAGTTCTTCCGCGGTTTGGGCTTGACTCAATGCACAACACGCACCTAACAGCAATCCTGCCAACAGTTTTTTCATCATCTTCTCCCTGAATAAACTTAAACTCGAAACTACTTCTCTCCCCCCGAAAAATACGCCCACAGTGCATCGATTTCATTGGGCTTTAACACATCGCCCCACGGCGGCATGTTGTTCTTGCCACTCGTCACCGACTGAATAAAACGTTGCCGGTCGTCCTTGGGTATGGTCGCCAGATCAATTGCCCACTCCGGATTTTTCATGCGGTTGCCGTGGCAGGTTGCGCAGTGGGTGGCGTAGATTTCAGCGCCGGCTTTGATTTGCTCCGGTGTGACGGCTGCAGTGTTCTGCGCCAGGGCGCCCGCGCACAGCAGCGCCAGCATACTCGCACAAGCAAAAACATTCTTCTTCATGTCTTAGTCCTGCATGACGGCAAAGGTCCACACCGAACCGCCCTTGGGGATCATGGTACCGGCAAAGCGGTTGGGATTGCTGCCACCAATACCGGAGAGAATGGTCACGTATTGCACTCCCTTGTGGGTGTAAGTGATCGGCGCGGCATTGATGCCGGAACCGGTCTTGAACTGCCATAGTTGCTTGCCGTTATCCATGTCGAGCGCGATGAACTCGCCCGTCAGCTTGCCGGTGAACAACAAGCCGCCATCAGTCGCCAGCATGCCGGCCGAATTTACCACGTCGTAGTAAGGCACACTCCATACCTCCTTGCCGGTCAAGGGATTGATGGCCTTATGGTGACCCTGCGGTTCGCCCTTGGGCGTGGTGAATGACGTTTCGACACCGGTGTAGCTGCCGCCCATCACCAGCTTGGGCTCGATGAATTTCATGATGCGCGCCTGATGCCACGCGTTCAAATACACCAACCCGGTATTGGGATTGAATGCAGCCAGCGTCGCGTTGGTGCCGCGCGAGGGCCAAAACACCACCTGCTCGCCTGCCATCGCACGTTGCAGCGTATCGGTCAGCACGGGCCGGCCGGTCTTAAGATCGATGTGTGTGGCCCAGGTAACCTTGGTGTAGGGGTTTGCGGCAATCAGTTGGCCGTTGGTGCGATCGAGCACATACAGAAAGCCGTTCTTGTGCGGATTGATGAGCACCTTGCGCATCTGGCCTTCGACACTTATGTCGGCGAGCACGCTTTCCGCGGTAGCGTCGTAATCGTAACTGTCATTTGGCACGTATTGGTAGTGCCATACCCGTTCACCGGTCTTGGGGCGGATCGCGATTACGCTGGCGGTGTACAGGCTGTCGGCGCCGTCGCGATAAGACGGGTTATACGGCTCGGCGTTTCCGGTGCCGACGTAAATCAGATCCAGTTGCGGATCGTAGTTGGCGTACTGCCAGGTGGCGCCGCCGCCATATTTCCAGGCATCGGGCTTGCCTTGATTCGGCCAGGTCTCGGAGCCTTTTTCACCCGGCGCAGGTATCGTATACGTGCGCCACAAGCGCTTTCCGGTTTCCGGATCGTAGCCTTCGACGAAGCCGCGCGTGGTGCTGTCACCACCGCCCATGCCGGATACCAGCACGCCGTTGGCGATGATCGGCGCAACGACACCTTTGTAACCCTCCTTCCACTCCGCAAATTTTTGTTTCCAGACTTCCTTGCCGGTTTTCATATCCAGCGCGACGACATGGGCATCCACGTACTGGCGATAAAGTTTGCCGTTATAAATCGTCGCCGTGCCGCGCATCAGCGCGCCGCCACCCGCGACACGCAATGCGCCGCGATCATAGTTCGCGGGTGTGCGCCAAATCTGCTTGCCGGTGGCCACCTCGAGCGCAAACGTCCAATTGCCGTTCACGATGTACATCACGCCGTTGTAGATTGTCGGCTGCGCGTGTTCGCCCACTTCATTGGCAAGGCTGGTGCTCCACACCGGCACCAGGCGCTTGACGTTCGACTTGTTGATTTGCTTGAGCGGACTATGCTGCTTAAGGTCGTAACCCATGCCGAAGGTGGTCACGGTTTCCGTGTTCTTGTTTTCATTCAACAGTTCCGCAGCGGTCTGCGCATACACGGGTATGCCGGTCACACACAGGACCAGTGCCGCAAATACATTCTTCATGATCTCTCTCCTGATGGAATCGTTACTCTATACCTGCGCCTGAACGCCAACACACGCAGCCGAACTGCAATCCCTAATATTCTTATAACTAATTGTTTTTATTAAGAAATTCGTTTACCACCTGAATAAAACCCAAGGGATTGTCGAGCGTTATGTGATGATCGCTGTTGGCAACTTCAGCGACTTTTACCTGCGGCGCGCGTGATCGCACTTCCGCGATGATTTCCGGGCTGATACGCGCGCTGCGATCACCTTTGACCAGAAGCGCGGGTATCTTGATGTGGCTCCAGTACGGATAGCCGCCCATACGCTCACGTTTTGCGTAAACGTTGCGGTCAAATTTGTAGCGCCAGCGGCCATCGCTGAACTGTCGGCCGCTGTGTTGCGCCAGGTGGTGTAGCACTTCGGGCGCGGCCGTGCTGCCTGTGGGCCGCAACCTGAACTGTGCCGAAAACTCATCCTGAGTGGCATAGCTGCGTCCTTCGCGATTGCCCGCCTCGCGCATACTGGCAACGCGCTCGTGCGGCATGTTGATGCTTGAATCGATCAGAATGAAGGCTTTGGCGCGGCCGGGGTAGGTCGCGGCGTACACCGTTGAAACCAGACCGCCCATCGAATGC
>JANMXV010000261.1:0-4123 GCA_031381325.1 Betaproteobacteria bacterium
TTAAATATAGCTATTTATTTTTTGTATCGAACGGCTACCCCAGTCGCTGTTACTGTAGTGTTACGCGCACCATAGCCAGCGCCAATCTGGCCCCAAAAGCCGCCTGCAGTGTTTATACTGACTCTGTAGCTGATAATGGCATCCACTTTGTCGCCGAATTTGTTTTTTGCCTCAGCTTTTATTTCTTCACGTGCGTCACCATCGGCGGAGCCATGAGCATAGACGCTACGGCCCGCCAAATTGACCGACACTTCACCCAACACGTCATAGGGTTTGGCACTATCACCAGCAAATATCAAGACCAGCTTATCATTGACTGTTCCCACGGCGGTAGACGTGATCGTGCTGGCAGTACTTGTGGCAGGAAAAGTCGCCGCGCCCACCGTTGGCTCACCTGTCGTGTCTGCTGCTAATACTTTATTAAGCACAGAGCGATTAGCCTTAACGTCAACCACGTGATCATTCGACCACTGCACCTCGAACTCTTCAAATGAGCTTAACCAATAACGCCAACTGCGTGAATCGAGTTGCGGGTTTGCGCTGGAAATGGGGTAACCCAATGCCATAAGAACTTGCTCCTTGCTCATGCCGCGCATGATGCGTGCCGAGGTAATGGCTGCTTGCACGGCTGGTTCAAATGTATCCAGGAGAATTTTGGGGTCTTCTTTCACAATAAGGCGACCGGCAAATTTTTCCAGACTCAAGTCCCGGCTGTAATCGTTGCCTATGCCCATCCTCGCGCCATTCATTAGGGTATTCACGCGATACCTGCCATAGCTTTGCATGGCGACGGTGGCGCCCAAGGGCATCATCTGGGCGGGGCCATAGTTGGAGTCACTCATCCAACCCCTGCCATCATGCCGATAATTGCAACACAAAAAACCAGACCACAGCTCTTGCGCCGTGACTGGCATAGCCGAGAGCAAAATGCTGGCCCAGAGTAACCAACATAACCGCTTGAATATACTGGAAAATTTCATAAATGTCTCCGGCAAATCTAAACCATAATTTGAGCGCAAATCATAACATAGAGGATTTCTTTATATGTAATCGCGGCACCCATTTCGCATTCACGGTAAGGGCATGCTTCCCGCACACTTGCGCTGCGTGGTTGAAGCCCCCCAAGGCGATACTGATGTCGCCGCACGATGGCGGGTCAAAAATTATCCCGAAAAAATGTCGACTCGTAGTGATCCACTGCATTACAATTTCACCGCGCAACACACTGCGCAACGAAGGAAATCGCATAAGTACGCATACAGCAATCCTTCTTAGTGAATAATCCAAGCTATTTAGATCATGCGAGATAACGAGAAACCCACTGTCTTTAGTAGTGCTGATTTGCAGCGTGAAGTTGCTCAATTGATGGTCGAGTGTCTGAACCTTGAGGTCTCACCAGATAAAATCGCCGCTGACGCCCCGTTGTATGGCGATGGGTTGGGCCTGGATTCTATCGATGTACTGGAAGTTGCGCTGGTAGTCTCCAAGCGCTATGGCCTGCAATTGCGTGCCGACAGCGCAGATAACCAACACATTTTCAGCTCGCTACGGTGCCTCTCTGACTATATCGCAGCGCAGAGAACTCGCTAATGGCACGCGGCATCTTGCGCTGGCTGGGAATTGCCGCGCTGGTGATCGGCTATCCGCTCTTGGCGCACTATACCAATGAATCGCCAACCAAGGGCAACTTGGGCGTCGCAGTTGCGATGGCGCCCGTCGTATTGATTGCACTGGTGCTGGCTTGGCGCTCACCCCGACGCTTCATCATGCTGGGCGTGCTGGTGCTGTCAGGTGTTGCGCTGTGGGTGGGATGGCCGGCGCTTGAGCACCATTTCGGGCTGATTTACTGGCTGCAACATGCGGGTATACAACTCATACTGTTTACGACTTTTGGCCGCACGTTGATCGCCGGGCGGCAACCGCTGTGCACCCGTTTCGCCGAGGCGGTGCATGCACCGTTGACGCCACAGCATGAAATTTACGCACGTCAGGTCACGCTCGCCTGGACCTTGTTCTTTGCCGCGATGGCATTGGCCTCCACCTTGCTTTTTTTCCTGGCGCCGTTGACTACGTGGTCGGTGTTTGCCAATTTTCTGACACCGCCATTGGTGATGTTGATGTTCATTGCCGAATATGCGGTACGCAGACGGGTGTTACCCGATAAGCACATGCACATCCTCGATGCGGTGCGCGCGCTCAGGAACACGTCGGCGCGCCCACGCTAGTTGTTGCAGCCTTAATCATGTTTTCACTGCCACTGGTATCACACGCCTCCCCGGAAAGCATCATTGCCTGGCGCGCCGACGGCGCCGTCACGCTGCGCCAGTTCCTGGCTGAGGTCAGGCAACTTGTCACCCTGTTTCCCGCGGCGAATCACCTGCTCAATATGTGCAGCGATCGTTACCGTTTTAGCGTGGGGCTGGCGGCCGCTATTGTGGCCGGCAAAGTCAGCTTGCTGCCGTCTACCCACACGCCGGGCGTGGTGCGCCAGATCAAGGATTTTGCAGCGGATGTATTTTGTTTGACCGATAGCGGCCACTGCACGGTGGATTTGCCCCAACTGCGCTATCCGGTCATGGGCATAAACCAAGCGCACGCCTTTGCCATTCCGCAAATTGATAGCCAGCAGCGCATCGCGGTGCTATTCACTTCTGGCACCACCGGCGCCCCGCAACCGCATCCCAAAACCTGGGGTGCATTGGTTAGCAGCGTGCAGGCGGAGGCATCGCGCCTGGGGTTGCCACGCAACACACCCTGCACCATCATTGGCACGGTACCGCCGCAACACATGTACGGGTTTGAATCCACGGTACTGATGGCATGGCAAAACAGCCACGCACTCAGCCATGCGCAGCCGTTTTACCCGGCCGACATTTGCCAGGCACTGGCGGCTGTGCCCGCGCCGCGCGTGTTGGTGTCCTCGCCTGTGCATCTGCGCGCCTTGCTGGATGCGGGACTGGCGCTGCCGGAGATCACACGGGTGGTATCCGCCACGGCGCCGCTGTCCAGCCAACTCGCGCAGGACATCGAGGCGCGTTGCAAGGCGCCGCTGATGGAAATCTATGGCAGCACCGAAACCGGCCAGATTGCCAGCCGCCGCCCTGCGCAAACCGCAGAATGGCAATTGTTTCCCGGAATAAAATGGGTGGTGGAGGGTGACTGCGTGCGCGCATGCGGCGGCCATATCGAGACATCGGTCGCCATGAGCGACCTGATTGAACCACTTGCAGACGAGTTTTTTTTGCTGCACGGGCGTGTCGCCGATCTGGTCAATATCGCGGGCAAGCGGCATTCGCTGACGAGTCTCAACCACCTGCTCAATACCATTCCCGGCGTGGTAGACGGCGTATTTTACATGCCGGATGAAATCGGCCATGAGCACAATGGGCACATTACGCGGCTCGCCGCATGTGTAGTGGCGCCGGGTATGGATGCGCCACAACTGCTGGCGGCGCTGCGCGAACATATAGACCCGGTGTTTCTGCCGCGCCCGCTGCTGTTGGTTGATGCGCTGCCGCGCAACCGCACAGGAAAACTGCCGCGTGCCGCATTGCAAGCCCTGTTTCAGACACGCAGCGCACCGCCATCCGCATGAATAACGCCACATTATGGACGGTTCCGCCAGACCATCCCACCTTTGCCGGACATTTTCCCGGCACCCCCATTCTGCCCGGTGTGCTGCTGCTGGACACCGCGCTACACGCCATAGCCGCTGCCACTGGAATTGCAGTGGATATCTGCGAGATCAGTTCGATCAAGTTTCTGAGCCCTGCAAGGCCGGGCGACGAACTGGTGATCCAGCACAGTCTCTCGGCCAGCGGCACGATACGTTTTGACATCGTGGCGGCAGCGGGGCAGCGCAAAATCGCCAGCGGCACTGTCGTGCCTAATGTACCAGGATCGCCGGTATGACATCGCGCCCGGTCGGCAGCCATACCGCGTGGGCACATACCCCGGAGCGGGGCAACCTGCTCATACTGAGCGTCATGACCTGGATTTCACTGCGTCTGGGGCGGCGCGCAGCGCGCGTCGTGCTGCACTTGATCGCCGGTTATTTTCTGCTGTTCGCACCCGCCAGTCGCCGAGCTTCAAGCAATTACCTCACGATTGCGTTGGGTCGCCC
>JANMXV010000319.1:0-9914 GCA_031381325.1 Betaproteobacteria bacterium
TCCAGCTTTTGCCAAAGCCTCGCGCGCGGCGGCAAGTTGCGTCTCCCAAATTTCCAGCGGGTCGTGCTCTACCCAGCCGGGCTGCGGAAAAATCTGCCGGATTTCGTGCTGTGCAACGGCGCGCACCGCGCCCGCGTGATCGAACACCATGGCACGCGAACTGGTAGTGCCTTGATCGAGGGCGAGGATGAATGTCATTTGTGTTGAAAGAAAAGCGAAAACCATTTTAACCACAGATGAACACAGATGAACACAGATTAAAAACAAAACCAGATGTTATATAACCCATTGTTTTTATTAATATTTTAGTTCTTCTGTTGTTTTGAGATTTTGACCTTATCTGTGTTCATCCGTGTTCATCTGTGGTTAAAAGCCCTTGACCTTCAATGCGCTAGAATACGCGCCTGCAAAAAGTTACACCTCTGGTCAGTTCATCTTCAAGGAAGCTCAGTGAAACAAATCAATGTAGGCGTTATCGGCACCGGCTGGTGCGGCGGCATACGCGCGGAAACCTGCGCGATGAATCCGCTGGTTAAGGATCTGCATGTCGTCGAAACGCGCCCCGAGCGGCTCGCCGAGATTTCAAAAAAGACCAACGCCAAAACCGCGACCGCCGATTATAAGGAATTGATCAAACGCGACGACATTGACGCCGTGTTCATTTCCGCCACGCCGGAAGTACTGCACTACCCTATGGCGCGCGAGTGCCTGCTTTCCGGCAAGCACGTGTTTCTGGAAAAACCGATTGCAGTCGAACTGCACGAAGCCGATGAGCTGATCCACATCGCCAACAAAAATAATCTTAAATTCAGCATCGGCTATTCGCAGCGCTTCAACCCGAAATTCGCGTATGTAAAACAAGCGCTGCGCGACGGCACGCTGGGCAAACCGGTGAGCGCACTGGTCAGCCGCCATATTGGACGCGGCCTTGCCAAGAAGATCACCAGCCGTACCAAGCTCTCGCCTGCCGCGATGGAAGCCACGCACGATCTCGATTTCGTGATGTGGTGTTTGCAGCCGGCCAAGCCGATACGCGTGTATTCGACTGTGAATTACGGCGCAATGAAAGAATCCACCGGCGCCGACATACCCGACACACAATACATCACCGTGACGTTCGACAACGGCGTGTCATGCGTGGTGTGCGCAGGCTGGAGCCTGCCGCCGGCGTATCCCAATTTCTCGATGACGTGGATTGAAATGATCGGCACTGAAGGCGCGTTGATCATTGATGACACGCATCGCGATACGCAGTTGACCACCATGAAATCGGGCATCGTGCATCCGATGTCCACCATGCCCGGCGAATCGGTAGCACACACCTACGCCGGCCCCATGGCCGCCGAGACCGTACACTTTGTTGAAGCGGTGGCCTGCGGCCGCCCGGTGCTAGTTACCGGTGAGGAGGCGCGGCAGGTGATGGAGGTGTACATTGCCGCCGACCTGTCGGCAGAGCGCCACGAACCGGTGAGCCTGCCGCTGCCGGAATCGCGGCCTGCGGTGGCGGCGGTACGATGAAAAAAGACCCAAAAAAAATCGGCCTCGCCATCATAGGCGCCGGCCGCGTCGGCTTGATTCGTGGTGAACTCGCCGCGCGCCATCCCTCAGTCGGCTGGATCGGCATTGCGGAAAAGAACCCGGAGCGCGGTGAGATTGTGCGCGAGAAATGCGGCGCCGATTTTGTCACTACCAGCTATCGTGACCTGTTGTCGCGTCCCGAAGTGAACGCCGTGGTGGTTTGCACCGACGAGCATCTGCATGTCGATCCAGTGATCCTTGCTGCCGAGCGCAATCTGCCGATGCTGATTGAAAAGCCGCTCGCCACCGATCTCGCCGAATCCGCGCAAACGCTGGCAGCCATCGAAAAATCCGGCGTCGATGCCGTGATCGGCTATACGCAGCGTTTTCGCCGCCGCTGGCTGGTGGCCAAGGAAAAAGTCATGACCGGCGCACTCGGCGAGGTGACCATGGTGACGTCACGCGCGTTCATGAACCGGCTGGTCGCCATCGACAACTACAAGCGCAGCGACAACCGTTCCGAAGTCACGCCGATGGTGATTTCCGGCACCCACGCGCTTGATATCGTGATGTGGCTGATGGAAGCCAAGAAGCCTGTCGAAGTCTACGCACGCTCGGTGAACAAAGCCCTTGGCCCGACATGGCAGGGCGTCGATGGCACGGGCTATACCATTTGTTTCGATGACGGCGCGATTTATCACGGTGTGATTTCGTGGGCATTGCCTGAAGTGTGGCCCGGCGCGGTTTACAG
Source organism: Betaproteobacteria bacterium (assembly GCA_031381325.1). Lineage (GTDB taxonomy): Bacteria > Pseudomonadota > Gammaproteobacteria > Burkholderiales > SG8-41 > UBA5216. The sequence continues at coordinate 2,270 of JANMXV010000319.1, forward strand.
TCTTGAAGTCGGTGCGGTAGGCACTGAAGGCGTGCTCACCATCGATGACACGCACCGCGATATGGTACTCGCTACTAATGTGATACAAGCGGAAGGCTATGCGCCTGACAAACGCCGCCATGTCGATTTTCTGACGAGCTATCCGGTCGGCGACATGGCGCTGGGCGAACTGCGCGGCCCAATGCGCGAGGAAACCAACTCGTGGCTGAACCGCGTGTCACTCGGTGTGACCACGCAACACGCCACAGCGCGAGAGGGACATAATCGGCTGATGCTGACCAAGGCGATTGATCTGTCCGCGCGTTTGAAACGGCCGGTGAAACTGCCGATTACGCCTGAACACGAGAAGCAGACAGCCTGAGCATAAATTTGAAAGTACGTTGCAAATCACAGAGTAAAAAACCAGCAAGCTGTCATTCACGAGGAGGCAAAAAATGTTAAAAAAACAAATAGTTACATCCTTAGCAGGGATTACGTTTGCTGCTGCAACGATGGCCGCGGATTACCCCACCCGCCCGGTGCGCATGGTGGTGCCGTTTGCCCCCGGTGGCGCGTCCGATTTCGTCGGACGTATTTTGCAACCGCGCATGAGCGAACTGTTGGGCCAGCAAGTGGTGATTGACAACCGATCCGGCGCTGCGGGGAATATCGGCGTTGAGCTTGCCGCCAAAGCCGATCCCGACGGTCACACGATTCTGCTCGGCAACGTCGGCACCATGGCGATCAACGCCAACATTTTCACCAAGTTTCCGGTCAAACCGTTGCACGATCTCACGCCCGTGACGCAGGTGGTGGATGTTTCCGGTTGCCTGGTTGTGCATCCCGCGCTCCCGGTCAAAAGCGTCAAGGAATTCATCGCCTATATGAAAGCCAACCCCGGCAAACTCAACTACGGCTCGCCGGCCCCGAGCAGCGCGAACAATCTGGAAATGCAGATGTTCATGATCGCCACCGGCACCAACGCGCAGCAGGTCAACTACAAGGGCGGCGCGGGGCCGGCAATGATCGGGTTATTGGCCAATGAAGTGCAAGCCATGTTCGTGACCTTCTCTTCCGCTGTGACCTACGCCAGGAGCGGCCGCGTACGCATGCTGGCAGCAGTTTCTCCGGAACGCATCCCTGCGCTGCCTGATGTACCGACCATGCGCGAACAGGGCCTGAACATGGTGGTGGGTTCGTGGCAAGGCGTCTATGTGCCAAAAGGCACGCCTGCAGCCATAATCAAGCGGCTGTTTGCGGTATCGCAGGAAACCATGAAGCATGCGGATGTGGTAAAACGCATGGGCGACAGCGGCGTGAGCATTGTCGTCAGTAAGTCGTCCGAAGATTTCGCCAAATTCTGGAAGTCGGAAAACGACCGCTTCGCGAAAGTGATCCGCGATGCGAAGATTCCAACGGAGTAGGCGACCTACTATTTTGAGGAGTTGAAGCCATGAATTTTGCGATTGAAGACTCATCCGAGCAAAGCGCATTCCGCACTGAATTGCGCGCGTTTTTCGAGCAAAACATCCCGCCGAATCTCGAACATTCGGTGGACCCCTGCGACATGTCGTACGAGCAATATCAACTGCGGCGAGAACTGGGCCGCCGCCTGGGTGCGAAAGGATGGCTCTATCCGTCGATGCCGAAAGAATACGGCGGCGGTGATCTTTCCGCCGATCACGTAGCCATCCTTTACGATGAACTGTCGCGCATCGGATTGGCACTGCCGCCGTATTACGACGCCGGTGGGCGCATGGCCGCGCCGACCGTACTGGTGTGGGGCACACCCGAGCACAAGCAGCGTTTTCTGCCGCCGATTTGCCGTGGCGAGGTTCGCACCTGGCAACTGCTGACCGAACCGGGCGCGGGCTCCGATCTCGCCGGCATCAAGACCACCGCCATCCGCGATGGCGATGCCTATGTGGTGAACGGGCAAAAAATGTTCGTCGGCAGTTCGCACGGTGCGGATTACTCGTGGACGATAGTCGTCACCGACCCGAAGGGCGAACGTCACAAAAATCTGTCGTGGCTGATGATCCCGATGAATCTGCCGGGCATCGCCGTCACGCCGATGGATCTGCTGGCCACCGGGGGCGAAGGCGGAAGCGGCTCCGGCGTGAAGAACGCCGTTTTCTTCGACACTGTGCGCGTCCCTGCGGATCATCTGGTCGGCGGCGAAAACAACGGCTGGAAAGTGGCGACCACGCATCTGGAAGTCGAGCACGGCGGCATGGGACGCCTCGCCGACCGCCGCGTAATCTACGACTTCATCAATCTGTGCCGCGAACGGCACGACGGTTATGCCATTGCCGACGACCCGGCCGCCCGTGCGGAACTGGTCGATCTTTATATCGAAGCGGAAATCACGCGGCTGTTTGCACTGCGCAATCACTGGCTTTCTCATTCCGGCCAGCCGCGCACCTACGAAGGCTCGCAATACAGTCTGCGGCGCAAGCTGTCGGGCCTCGATATCTCGGAGAAAATGCTGCGCATCGCGGGACCCTGCGTGCTGACCAAGGACAAACGCTGGGGGCCGCTCAAGGGCACCATCGAATATTTTCAGCGCGACGCCATCACAGCGCTGCATCCCGGCGCCACTACCGACATTCAGCGCGTCATCATGGCGCGGCGTATCGGCATCGGCGGGCGCGAACGCGAAAAAGCAGCTAACCTGCGCTAGGAGAAAATAATGGACCTGTCACTCAACGATACCCAGCAACTGATTCAGGATTCGGCGCGCGATTTTGTGCGCGGCGCGTGCGCCCGCGATGTGCTGCTCAAGCTCGACCGCGATCCCGCAGCCATAATGAGCAGCCTCTGGCGGCAGATGTCGGAACTGGGCTGGACCGGCATGGCAATACCCGAACAATACGGCGGCACCGGCAATTGCATGACCGACGTGGCCGTATTGTTTGAAGAACTTGGCGCCGGCCCTGTGCCCGGCCCGCTCTTTTCGTCCGCGGTTTTGTGTGCGCGAATTCTGCTGGAGGCCGCCAGCGATAGCTCGAAGAAAGCATGGCTGCCGCGAATCGCCAGCGGAGAACGCGTTTTCGCACTTGCCCTGACCGAGGCGCACTATGGCTGGTCGGCGGACAGCATCCGCCTCATGGCAAAAAGCGACGGCAAGGATTTCCTGTTAAGCGGCGCCAAGGTTTTCGTCCATGATGCCACCTTCGCGACTGACCTTTTAGTAGCGGCGCGCGTCGAGGGTGGAACGGGCATCAGCCTCATTCGTGTCGATGCCAAGGCGCCGGGCGTGACCATCCGCGCACTCGATGGATTCATCACCGGCATGAGTGAAGTCACTTTCGAAAACGTGCGCGTGAGCGGCGGCGATGTAATCAGCAACGCGTGGGACGCGCTGCAGCGCGCAATGCTGGCGGCAACGCCGGTGCTGTGTGCCTACAAGGTCGGCGCATGCAAAACTGTGTATGACCTATCCCTGAACTACGCGCGTGAACGCACGCAGTTCGGCCAGATCATCGGGCGTTTTGCGCGCGTGCAGGATCACCTCATCCATATGGTCAACTATCTGGATTCTGCTCGCTGGACAACCTACGAGGCGCTGTGGAAGCTCGACAGCGGCATGGATGCAGCAGCAAGCATCCACGTCGCCAAGTCGGTGGCCTCGGAAAGTTATCTGCGCGCGTGCGACTTTGCGCATGAAGTGCATGCCGGCATCGGCGTCATGCGCGAATACGGGCTGACGCTGCACACTAAAATGTCGCGTTCGCTGTATCACTGCCTGGGCGCGCCCGCGCTGCATCGCAAACGCCTGGAGAGCGTATTGGGGTTGATGCCGGCGTAGGGACGGCCAACTGCACACTTCAAGCAACGCGCAAACCCCATTGCGCTGGAATGACGGGCCTAGTTTAAGTCCCCGTAAACACCGGCTCCCGCCGATCAAACCCGGCTTTGACGCCTTCCTTGAAGTCGTTGGTCTCGCGCAACATGTTCTGCATGAATCCCTCGCGCTCGGTCGCGGCGCGAAACGCGGGAACCAGATCAAGATTAAGCGTTTCGCGGGCAGCTTGTACCGCCAGCGGGCCTGACCTCGCGAGTTCCGCTGCCATCTCATGAGCGACCTGCCGCACCTGATCCTGCGCCACAAGACGATCGGCCAGTCCCATCGCGACGGCTTCATCGCCCGGTACCCGGCGTCCCGTGAGGAATAGCCATTTGGCGGTTTGATGTCCGACCACGCGTGGCAGCGTGACCGTCATGCCGAACCCTGGGTGATAACCGAGCGCACAGAAATTCGCGGCAAGCCGCGCCTCTTTGCAGGTCACACGAAAATCCGCCACCAGCGCCAGCCCCAGACCGGCGCCGATGGCGCTGCCGTGCACCGCCGCGACAATGGGTTTGCGGGTCTGCACCAGGCGCTGCGCCTCGTGATACAGATGGCGCGGCCGCGCGGCCTGCTTCTGTCCCGCCGCTTCGTCGTCCACACGTTTTTTCAAATTTGCACCAGCACAAAAATGTTTACCCGCCGCCGCCAGCACGATGCTGCGGCAACTTGCGTCCTCATCCAGCGCCTCCAGCACCGACGCCAGATTTCCGATGAAATCGATGTCGAGAAAATTATTCGGCGGACGCCGCAATTCTACTGTCGCGACATGATTTTCAATGCTGACGCCAACTTCTTCGTTACCCATGAGGTTCTCCGTTTAAATTGATCCTGCTGTGCGAGGACGCTAGTCTAAAGCAATGGCAGTCGCCACCGGTGTTGCACAATGAATACTCCGTTTCCCATACCAGGGAGCGGGTTAGCGTGCGGGTGCATAAATCAAATTGCGGGGCGCCCGTTAAACTCAACGGCCGCATCGCCCAATCGCATGAACACTGCGCCGTTGTCCTTCAAGGTACGGATCAGCTTCTCAAGCACGATCATGCGATGCCCGCGCCCAATCACGAACGGGTGAAAGGTGTAGGTAATCACGCCCCACGCCAGGTGATCGCGCAGGTACATGAAATCATCCGTCCAGTTTTGCAGCACATGGTGCGCGTTCATATTGCCGGGCAGAATGGTGGTGTGGGTGCGCACGAATTCGAAGTGCGGATAGTCGTCGAGCGACCAACTGATCGGCATTTCGATGAGTCGCGTGAGCGGGCCGAACACCGCTGGTTTTTCCAGCTCGATCACGTCGCCCTGCCGCACGCGGTATGGCGTGTAATCGTCGCCCATCATACTGCTATCGTAATAGAAGCCGTGCTTCAGCAACAGTTCAACCGAATGCGGACTTAAGTCCCACGACGGAGAACGGTAGCCGCGCGCGTAGGCGCCGGTGAATTTTTTGATTTGCTGGTTGGCGCGGATGAGGCCGGCTTCTTCCTGCTCGCGCGTCATCGCGGCCGGCGGCACGTGGGTCCAACCGTGATGGCCGATCTCGTGTCCGGCGTCGAACACGCGCCGGCATTGATGAGGATAGGTTTCCAGCGTGTGGCCGGGAATGTACCAACTGGCCGGCACGTCGTATTTTTTTAGCAGATCAAGGATGCGCTGCGCGCCGACGTTGGCGCCGAACTCGCCACGGGATATCGGTGATGGCGAGCTCATGCCGCGCGAGATGAATCCCGACATGGCGTCGAAGTCGAAGGTCAGGCAGACGATGTGTCTTTTCATGATAACTATCTATTTTTATTGAATATTAATTGTGTAACTCGAATTCGCCGTTGATCTCGACCGCGATACCGCGTGGCAGCGACACCTGTCCCACCGCGGTGCGCGCATGTTTGCCGAATGCAGGTCCCCACAGGTCGAAAAACAAATCCGAAGCGCCGTCGATCACTTGCGGCGGCTGCACAAAATCTGCCGTGCAATTGCACATGCCAAACAGGCGCAACACGCGCTTCACGCGGTCAAGGTCTTCGCAGTGCGCCTTGATGGTGGCCAGCATGGTGAGCGCCACTGCCCGCGCAGTGGCGTAGCCCTCCTCCACCGTGATGTCCACGCCGAACTTGCCGCTCTGCCGCACGTTGGGCAACTGCGGCAAATCAAGCCCATGCCCGGACAACAGCAGCAGTGTACCCATCTGCGTACAGCCGATGCGGTTGTTTTTCGGAAAGGTGAACGGCGGCGGAAGTTGGTAGCCCATTGCGTTTAATCGGGCTTCTATGGTGCCCATAGCATTTACCGTGAGTTGAAATTCAAAACCTTTTTAACCACAGATGAACACGGATAAACACAGATGAAAAGCGTGCGCGGATCTTGACCTTATCCGTGTTCATCTGTGTTCATCTGTGGTTAATCTGTCTTTGAATGCGTCACTCCGCCTTGATGCCCACTTCATCGCCCAGCTTGCGCATGGCGACGATGTAGTCACGCACCATTGTCTCGAACGGCGCGGGCGCGCTGGAAACCGGTTCCGCGCCCAGTGTATTCAGCCGCTCGCGCATTTCAGGCAACGCCAGTATGCGCGCTATTTCCCGCGACACCTTGGCGCGTATCGTCAGCGGCGTGGCGGCGGGTGCGAACACGCCGAACCAATCGTCACCTTCGTAACCGGGCAAGCCGGCCTGCGCAATACTCGGTATGCCCGGCAGAAAACGCGCACCGGCCGGCGAGGTGGTCACCAGAATCTGCAACTTGCCCGCGCGCACGCCCGGCGCGCAGCGTATGCCGCCGGGCTCCACAGTGACGGACAATAGCGGCGTCACAGCAGATGGGCAAAGCGCAGATTTCTTGTTGGCGGGCATTAATGCAGACGCTTTCACGATGATTGAAATGTGCTTGAATTCTACATCTACATTCTGCTGAAACGGTCGCGACACAAGCTGTTATGCGCCATGCCCTGCGAAGTTTCGGATGCCCAACCTACCGGGCTTTTGCCGTGACTTCTTTGCAGTTAACAAAGAACATTATGCAGCAGTTTTCAGATTAAAGCTGCGTACGAATATTGCGGTTGGTAAAACCTTTCGGGCAGTGCTCGCCGTCCATCAGGCTCTGAAATAAGGCTGCATCCTGACGGGCCGGCGGATTAAATTCAGCACACCGGCGCCAGCAGTTCGGGATGCACGGCGAAGAGGCTGCGCAGCGGTATCGGAAACGACAGCGCCCACTGGCGCACCGGCACGTGCGGGATGACGCGCGCCACCAGATACGCGGCGGTCTGCGCCGTGCGCCGCGTGCCGCACGAGGGGCAGATGCCGCACAGCGAATTTCTCATTTTTAGCAGCTAAGAAAGAAGAGCATCGCTGCTCGACGAAATGGGAAATGGGAGACCTGACACCTTCGTTGTTGTTAGGTGCTGCTGGATTTTGACGGCCGCACCCGCACCTGGACCACCACCCAGCGCCCCATGCGCAACCGCATCGAACTGGATCGCGGCAGCAATCCCGTACGCTACACGGTGACTGTCGAGCCGCACAATCGGCGCTGGCTGTTCGCACTCGACATGCCCGGCACGCTGCCGCCGTGCGCGGACGTTAGTGCGGATTATCTGCTGTTGTCGCAAGCCCCGGTCAACAGCCGCATGCGTTATGAAATCGAGTCCTATCTTGACTATCGCATCGGCGCCGACAGCAGCCCGGCCACTCTGCGGCGCATGCTGTTGTTGCCGCAAAGTTTCAATCCGCAAACGCGCGAGCTGGGCCGAAAACTGCGTGAACAACATGGCGGCAACGAGAAGACAACAACAACTGCTACTACGGCCCAAAGCATCAG
>JANMXV010000393.1:0-1474 GCA_031381325.1 Betaproteobacteria bacterium
CCACGGCTGGAATGATTCCAGCCGCGCGGTGCATGGCACATTCGACGTATAAACTTTAATTCAGGAAACCAACGTGACCATACGCATCATCGATCCCAGCGCCGGGGGCAGCAGCGCGAAAATCCTGCTTGCACCGCGCCCCATGGATTTACGAGGCAAAGTCGTCGGCTTTATCGACAACACCAAGGAACAGGCCGATGTGATTGCCGAGGCAATGGCCGAGGGACTGCGCGAGAAATACGGCGTGGCCAAAGTCATCATCCGCCGCAAGCCGTACTACTCCAAGCCCGCCCCGCAAGAACTCATCAATGAACTGGCGAACGAAGTCGATGTCGCCGCTGCCGCGGTGGGCGGGTGAGGCTCTTGCACGTTGTGCAGTGTGCACGACGCAGTGGAGTTCGAAAAACGCGGCATTCCCGCGACGGTGATCCTGACGCAGATATTCAAGAACGCAGCAATGCATCAGTTCAAGAGCCGTGGCATGGAAGGGCACCCGCTGATTGAATTGCCGCACCCGATCAGCAATCTTACGCGCACTGAAATGCGCATCGTGACCTTGAAATTCGTCGATCAGCTCGTGCGCCAACTTACCTCGTAACCTTATGCCCATAGTCAAACGTGCCGGTCAGCCGGACATACATTACGCACTCGATGATTTCACCGATCCGTGGCGGCATGCGCCCTATCTGATTTTGCAGCACGGCTTCGGCCGCTCCGGTAAATTCTGGTATAGCTGGGTGCCGTATCTTGCGCGCTGGTTCAAAGTCGTGCGCCCGGATGTGCGCGGGCTGGGCCAGTCGTCCGCTGACTTTGACCTCGCGCGAGAGTTCACCGTCGGGAACTGCGTTGGCGATCTGGCTGCAATCATCGACCACCTGGGTGCTGACGCGGTGCATTACTGCGGCGAATCCATGGGCGGCATACTCGGCATGATGCTCGCCGCTACGCACCCGGCGCGCATACGCACGCTGACGCTGGTGTCGTCGCCGGTGAATCTCAACGAAACCACCAAGACCACCTACGCGCTCGGCCACTCATCGGAGTCCGACGCGCAAAAAGCCATGGGCATGAAAGCATGGGTGGCGGCCACCAATCGCACCACGCGCTTTCCGGCGAACGCCGACCCGGCGCTGCTGGAATGGTACGAACAGGAATTCGCGCGTACCAACCCGGATGTGCAGGCAGCGATGAGCCGCGCGCTGCATGCGTCGAGCGCGCTGCCGTATCTCTCAAAAATCGAAGCGCCGGTGCTGGGCCTGTATCCCTCCGCAGGGCCGATCACCAGCGACGAGCAGATGACCCTGCTCAAGCAAAATATACCCAACCTGCAGGTGATCCGCGTGCATTCGACTTTTCACAAAATACAACTCATGTTCCCGCGCACCTGTGCCACGCACCTGCTGCATTTCGCGGCGGCGCATGACGGTACGGTGTGTCACGAAGCGTAGTGAACCAGCAAGAAGCTAGGTCGCGC
>JANMXV010000336.1:0-11286 GCA_031381325.1 Betaproteobacteria bacterium
CGCCCATGGCACCAGCCCGCCGCCCGCCGAACCTTCAATCTGGGTAACCCCACCGGTGGACAAGAGTCGCCCGCCCGGTTGAAATCCATATACCGCACTCGCACTAAAAATCAGCATGGAGGCAATCAGGCTCGCCCTGAAAATACGCCGATATGCTAATTTCACTCCTTTCCCGAGTGAAACGAATATCCGGAAAGTATTCATGACGAATTAGGTCGCAAGATCCATTCTCAGAAATGTCGATTCAGAAGAAGAATTGCTGTAAGGAATTATACCTGCGCTTAGACTGATGCTTAAGGCGCTGTTTTATAAGCTGGGTCTTCACGGAATCGAGTGGGTGAATTGAGGGGGTAAATTGAGCATTTTCAGAGTGAAGAATGATGTTTCCGAGGTGTCCGAAAACTGAGATGATTTCCGGATGGCAAATTCAGCGAAGCGACGGCGGCGACTTTGGGACGCGTACGCGTTCCCGGGGTTTCGTCCGCACCCCATGGTGCGCGGTGTCTTCGGGGAACCGAAGGCCCGCATTATCCCCCTTGTACGGCGCTCAAAAAAACGATTTGCGGATGCTGTGGCCGTGTGCAATCGGGCTGGTACGACCGACGCATACGACAGGTGCGCGATCTGTCCTGTGGCGACATGCGCATCTATCTGGAGGTCGAGGTGCGGCGCGTGCAGTGCCGAAGTTGTGCTGGCGTGAAGCGCGAGGAGTTGGCGTTCCTGGCGGACAACCCGTTCTATACCAAGCGCTTTGCCTACTACGTGGGGCGGCGTTGCCGCCAAGCCACCATCAAGGACATTGCCGAGGAGCTCAATCTTCACTGGGAAACGATCAAGACGCTGGAGAAGCAGTACATGCGTGCGCAGCTTGCCAAAGCGGGCACACCGGGACCCAAGGCCATCGGCATCGACGAGATCTCGATCCGCAAGGGCCACACCTACCGCATCGTGGTGAGCGATCTGATTCGAAGGCGTCCGATCTGGTTCGGGGGAGAAGACCGCAAAGAGGCAAGCATGATGCTGTTCTACGACTGGATGGGCGAGAAGAAGACCCGGCGCATTCGCTTGGCGGTGATGGACATGTGGAAACCGTTTTACAACGCGACCGTGGCGCGCGCCGCAGGCGGCGATCCTCTACGACAAGTTTCACATCATGAGTCATCTGGGAGATGCGCTCGACGAAGTGCGCAAGTCCGAGTACAGCAGGCTCAGTGGCCGGGCTCGCAGCTACATCAAGGGTCAGAAGTACACGCTGCTTTCGCGTCGCGAGAACCTCACGCTGAAGGGCCGGCAGGCGCTCAAGACGCTGCTGGCGGCGAACAAACGCTTGAATACGGCGTATCTGCTCAGGGAGTCCTTCGGTCAGCTCTGGGACTACGAGCGCGAGGGCTGGGCGCGGCGATTCTTCGAGAACTGGCGTGCGAGCCTGAAGTGGCAGCGCCTCGAACCCTACGAAAAATTCGCTCAGATGATCGATCGGCATTGGGATGGAATCGCCGCCTACTGCAAGCCGGAGAACAAAGTCTCGCTCGGATTCGTGGAAGGCTTGAACAACAAGATTCGTGTTATCCAGCGACGTGCATATGGGCTGCGCGACGAAGAATACCTGCGGCTCAAAATCCTCACTTGCATGCTCCCCGCGCTTTAAAATGACTCAAAATCACCCACTCGATTCCGTGAAGACCCGTTTTTATTTAATATTTTCTGCACGCTGTGCCGCATCAGAGCGTTGCAACGCAAGTACGTTGCCGCAGTTGCTCCCACGCAAGGACCCAGCAGCAATCGTGATCGAATGCATCGATGACTTCCACGCGCGCGGCGGGCTGCGCTTCGGTAAATCGCCGTAGCGTGCGTACGGGTACAACCTGGTCCTCGGCGCCGGAGAAATGCGTTTGTGCTATGGACGCGAGCTGCGGCACCAGCTCCAGCGGATTCAGGGATTCCGCAAGCGGCGACACCTCGATGGCTGTTGTCCATGCGTCCGTCGACAACACAACGAAGGTGCTGAGCAGCCGCCGCAGCGCGCGACGGCTGCGGGCAAGGGCGAATAGCGTTTTCCACAATATATGCAAACGGCGCAAGGAAGGTTTACTTGTGGCGCTCGATCCACGCCAGCAACCAATCCGCGATTTGGTGGCTGTGCAGGTCTTGCATCAGCATGTGCGAGGCGCCGCGCATGCCCACATCGTTGAGCACTACGTTCTGCACTTTGCCGCCGGCTTTGTTGGCTGCTACTTCGAATTCACGGCACAGTTTCAAACGCGGCGACCAGCGCGATGACTGATCGACATAGTCGCCCCACAGCACCAGTATCGGCATTTTCAAGTACGGCGCGAGATCGCCGGTGGGCGACGGACAGGCACCCGGCTCGATGGAAACAATCGCGGCGATGCCCCTGGTATTGAGCGCCGCCACCTGAAACGGATAAATGCCTGACTGCGAATGGCTCATCAACACGGTGCCGCCGAGTTTGATCGCCAACTCGGATAATGCCGGCACCGTCGGATTGGGCGTGGGCAGCGTTGGCGCCCAATCGGGAACCATCTGCTTCCAGAATTCGGGCAATGCATCCAGCGGAAACTGCATGCCGGGGAACAGCTTCGGGTATTCCGGGCCGAAGCGGAAAATCGCCCACGCGGATTCCTGACTCGCCGAAAACACCGGCGGCAGTTGCACGGCAGGCGTTTTGCCGAGCCGTGTGCTGTTTATCACCGATACATTGCCCGCGGAGCGGCCGCGCCACGCCTGATCGATCACGTAGACCGGATGCCCGGCGCGCAGAAAATATTCATCCCAACCCATGCGGCCATCGGGTGTGGTTTCCCAGGTTTTGCCGGTGAGGCAGCAACCGTGTATCAGCGTGATCGGACGCTTGGCCGCATCCACCGGAATCTGATAACGCACATACATCTGGTCCACCGCGATGGTGCCTGCGGATGCGTACTGCGGCAGCACCGACAAGGTATCCGACTGCACGTTGCGGCCACCGACGAAAAAGCTGCCCTGCTTGGCGATAGAAAGTGGCCCGGTCATCGATTGCGATTGGTGCGCGCAGCCTTGCAACCCGACCATCAGTACGGCGATGGCGACTGTTGAAAACAAGGCGCATCGACGAAAATGAAAACGCAGCATAAGCATGCCTCCTGGTTAAATAATTATTTAATATCCAATACTTACTGTCTCTTACTGACTGCGTATGTTTGCCACCTTGGCGACATTCGCCCACTTTGCCATTTCCACCGGCAGCATTTTGCGCACTGCTTCAGGCGTGCGGAAATCGGCATCAACACCTTCAGCCTCGAAGCGCTTGAGCGTTTCCGGCAGCTTGAGGTAGCGCGCGATTTCCGTGTTGAGTTTGGTGATGATCCCCGCGGGCGTGCCCGCAGGCGCGGCCACGGCCCACCAGTTGTTCGCCTCGTAACCCGGAACGCCCGCTTCTGCGATGGTCGGCAGATCGGGCGTTGGCGACGCGCGCTTGGCGCCGGTGGTGGCGAGCGCCCTGATTTTGCCTGCTTTCAAGTGCGGAATCGTCTGAATCAGCGAACCCATATTGATCTGCGCCTGCCCCGCCATCGCGTCAATCAGCGCGGGAAATCCGCCTTTGTAGACCACCACGATTAGTTTTAATCCGGATAGATGGTGAAACAGTTCCGCGCTGAATTGTGCGTAGCCGCCCGATGTGGAGAGCACCAGTTTGCCGGGATTCGCCTTGCCATGCGCAATCAATTCCTTCAATGAATTAGCCGGCACCGCGGCATGGACTGAAAGCACGCTCGGCCCCAGCCCCAACGTTCCGATCCACGCGAATGAATTGAGCGGATCGAACGGCAGCTTGCGTGTGCCGCCATTGACCGCGTGCGCCGCCGATGCCACCAGCAAGGTGTAACCGTCGGGCGCCGCGCGCGACACAATCTCGGTGCCTATGATGCCATCGGCGCCCGGACGATTGTCCATCACCACCTGCCGCCCAAGACGTTCAGTCAGGTGATGCGCGAAATAGCGCCCCATGATGTCATTGCTGCCACCGGGCGGGAACGGCACGATCATGCGGATCGGCCGCGCGGGATAATCGCCCGCAGATTGCGCCCTGACCGTTGCAGCATGCGCAAAGGCAACTGCCGCGATTGTGATAGCGGCAACCGCGATGCCGGTAGCTTTTTTCATTGTCCACCCCCCTGAATTACGAGCAATTCAATATAGCAGATTGGGTTGCCTGTGTTGCGCGCTCGCAATGCACTGTCAGGCCCGCTGCGGTTTTCTGATAACCTTATTGCCATGACCTTATCGCAATCGTTGCGATAACCGCGGCGGTGGCGGCGGCATCGTAGGCATGGAAATCGTGGCGCGGGCGCCTGCCGACGGCTACACCATTGTCAGCGCCGCAGTCGGCTCATGGGCGGTGACGCCGCATTTCAACAAGCTGCCGTATGACACGCAAACGGATTTTGCGCCGATTATTCAGATCGCAACCACACCGGGCGTGCTGGTAGTGCATCCTTCGGTCGCGGCAAAAACAGTACAGGATTTGATTGCACTGGCGCGGCAAAAACCCGGCGCGCTCAACTACGCTGCGGGCGGGCTCGGCGGTTATAGCCACGTGTCGGCCGAGTTGTTCAATAGCATGACGAAAATCCGCATGAGCGGTGTTCCGTACAAGGGCGCGGCGCCGGCGATGACCGAACTGATCGGCGGACACACGCAAGTCATGTTCAACACCGGCCTGGGGCTCATCGCGGAAGCGCTCGCGCCGCGCTGCAAGGCCTTCGGTATGACTGTATTGGGGGTTACCGCCACACCGCGTCCCGTCGAAGGATTCGACCGCGTTTACGTTTACGAGCAACTGGCGCAGGCGGCGGCACTCGCGGACTTTCTCGTGGTGCTGACCCCGTACTCGCCGGAAAGGGACAAGCTGATCGATGCGAAAATACTGGCGGCGATGAAGCCGGGTGCATTCCTGCTCAATCTCGCACGCGGCGGCTTGTGCGACGAAAGCGCGCTTCTCGATGCACTACGCAGCAAACGCATTGCCGGCGCCGGGCTCGATGTTTTCCGTAGCGAGCCGTTGCCGAAAGAAAGCCCGTTCTGGGACATCGACAACGTGCTTATCACCGCGCACTGCTCCGGCAGCAGCGACGACAATCTTGCGATGACGTGGCCGATCATCGAAACCAATATGCGGTGCTTTCTCGAAGGGCGTCACGGCGAAATGATCAATGTCATCCGGCGCACTGAGTTTCCTATCCTCAAGGAGAGTACCAAATGAAGGCGCACGATACCAAGTAAATCCGTGCGTGAGCTGATCGAATACGCAAAGGCAAACCCGGGCAAGCTGCTCAACGGTTCCTCGGGCAACGGCTCTCCAGGCCACCTGGCGGGCGAGTTGTTCAAGCAGATGGCCGGCGTCAGCATCACGCACGTTCCCTATAAAGGCGGCGCGCAAGCGATGACCGATATGACGAGCGGGCAGGTGCAACTCATCTTCGAGAGCATGAGCTCGATCTCGCCGCATCACCGGGCGGGGCGGCTGCGCGGAATCGCCGTCACCGGATTGAAGCGCTCACCGAATTTTCCGGACCTGCCGACTATCGCCGAAGCCGGTGGGTGGATTAAGGCTTAGAATCTGTCCCGGCTTTGCCTTGGCAAGCTGGATGAGGTCCTTGAGCGACTGAACCGGCAGCGACGGGTGGGCAGTCAGTACGTTCGGCCCGAGGACTACGAGCGCGATTGGCACGAAGTCCTTTACCGGATCGTAAGGCAGATTCGGGGTCAAAGCCGGCGCCGTTGCGAAAGTGCTCGATGAAGCGAATAGCATGGTGTGGCCGTCGGGCGCCGCTTTCGCGGCAATTTGCATGCCGATCACACCAGTCCCGCCGGCACGGTTGTCGACGATGACCTGCTGGCCTCAACTTGCGCTGATTTTGTGTGCCAGTGTGCGGGCCGTGAAATCCGAGGCGCCGCCGGCCGCAAAAGGGACGATGAGGCGTATCGACTTCGCTGGGTACTGCGTTTGGGCTGTCGCGGTTGCCGCAGTCAAAGCGGCCAATGACCCGAGCATAAAGCATCCGTGCGCTACGTCGTTCATACCCGCACTCCGCGGCCCCGGTTTTTTGGCGCAACCCAACACGATGCTACCATGACGCTACACCTTCCTGGAGCAGGAGCACGAATCAGGGTGCATTCCAGCCGATAAAGTTGCACAAGCCGCGGCCCATCACCCGTTCAAGATCGCGCCCTTTGAGCCACGGCATTTCCTCCGTGTACATCGTCACGCACTGACGCCAGGTGCAGGGCATGCGCGTGATGTCGGTGCCCCAGAACATGCGATCGGGGCCGAACGCATCGAAAATTTGCTTGATGTATTTATGGATATTGCGATACGGATAAACACCGGTGGAATAGCTCGGCGCGCCGGTGGCTTTGACTGCGACATTCGGATATTTAGCCAGCGCCAGCAACTCACCCAAATCCGCAAACCCGGCGTCATCCAGACTGAAACGCGGGCGCGCCATGTGATCGACCAGCAGTTTCAGGCCCGGATGTCTGGCGGCGATTTCGCCCACCACTTTGCAGCGATTGGGCGCCAGCAATCCGATCGGCAGCCCCGCGCGCTGCGCTGCCGGCCACAGCCAGTCCAGCGTGCCATCGATCATGCGGTTTTCTTCGCCAGGCTTCAGAAACGCAAAACGCAAACCGAGCATACCGGGCTGATTTTTCCAGGTGTCGATCAGCGCGCGATTCTCAGCGCGGCCCACATCGAAGAAGCCCAGCACCGCCAGACGCTCGGGATGTTGCTTTGCCGCCTCCAGCGCAACCTCGTTTGCAATCCCATCCCAGCTCGGCGGGTGCAGCAGCGCGCCGGTAACGCCGGCCGCATCCATGTCGCGCAATAACTCATCCTTGGTATACGAAGGGGTCTGGCGATGGATATGCACGGGCGTGCCGCTGGTCCAGATATGCACTTGCGCGTCTACGATCAGCATTGCGTTGATCTCCTTTTTGGCCGGGCAATGTTTGAAAAAAAATTATCCAATTCTCATGTGAGTCAATACCCGTCTTGTTATTCCCGCCTGCGCGGGAATAACAAGAGAGCGTTTTCATTATATTCGAGTACGCAGCCCGCTACTCAGGGTGCGGGATCGCGACATAGATATAACGCGGCAAATCGCGTCCGTGCAGACAAACTTACGGCTGTACCACCAGCGGCGCAATCGGCGTCTCGCCAAAAATCTCCGGCGCGTACATCGCCTCCACGCGCACGGGCGGAAATTCAAATGTGCCCGCGTTGTTCAAGCGCACGGTGTATTCAACGCTCCACCGGCCCTGCGGCGCCGTGCGGTAGTAGCCGCGATAACTTTCGGCGGCGCGCTCTTCAAACACAGGCCATGCGCCGCTGCGTTGCTGCCCTTGTTGTGCCAGTGCGCTTTCGCGTGCGAGGCCACGACCGAGCAGGGTTGCGCCGCTGGGTACCGGGTCGCGCACCACCACCCAGGTGAGACTGGCGCTGCTGGACATTGACAACGTCACGCGGGCCACATCGCCCACGCTCCATTGCCCTGCAACTTTTTGTTCAACCGGCGTGACGGTGCGCGCGACCGACAAGCCTTGCGCGACGGGTTTGTCGAGTTTCACCGCAGCACGTATCGCTACTGTCACCCACGGCGCGCCGGCGCCTGCGTGGCTTAAAGTTAGCGTGTCCTTCGCGCCTTGCTGAGGCCAAGACAGCGCGGTGCTGGCCACGGTGGGCCAGCTAACGCTCGCGCTTTGGCCGCCGATGCGCATGGTGGAAGTGCCGCTCACCGGTTCAGCTTCGCGCATGCGAGCGAACTCGGCTAATGCTATGGAACCCCACACGTTAGCGGTGGTGGTGCCCCAATGGCCTTGTTGCTGGCGTCCGACGAGGCCGGTGACTAACAGCGGCAGATCATCTTTCCAAGTGGGGTCTTCGAGGCTCCAGCGATTGACGATCCATGCCGTGCGCGCGGCGGCGAGGTTGCCGTTCCACATAAACCACCACCAGTTTTCGCGCGCCTCGTTGCGCCAGTTCAGGCGCGTGCCCTGCACGTCGTAACGGGAGCGCAAGGTGTTGGCGGCTTCTTTTAGCGCGTCGCTGCGCGTGGCGTCTTTGGGTGAGGCCAGCAGAAAACGCACCCAATCGACCAGCGATGTGGTCGGCAGCGCCGCCATATCCTGAGGCGTGACGATGCGCTCCAGCGCACGCGCGGGTTCCTGCTCGATCAGCGTGGCTTGCAGCGCAAGCGCGCGTGCGACGCTGACATCCTGCGGCGCCCAATCCAGCGCCTGTGTGCGGCCCGCTAACTGTTCACGGAGCGCGCGCAACATGCGCGTTTTTTCGGGTGCGGGTATCGGCCACTTCAACGCGGCGGCGGTGTCCAGCACGTACGACGTCAGTGTTTCGCTGCCGGGCAATTGTGTGGTGGGAAAGTAGCGCGCGAGGCCGCCGTTATCCAGATACTTGGGCAATTCGCGCATCAGTGCGTCCCAACCGTCGCGGTCGCCGAGTGCCGCGAGCTTGGAGGTTTTTTGTTCGAGACAGATGAACGGGTATGCCTGCATCCACTTGCGCACTTCCAGCAAAGCCGCGTCGCCCACACTCGCTTTCCAATCGACCGACACCCCGCCTGCGTTGGCGCGCGCGCCGCTGGGTTGTGCAATGGGCACGGTTGCGGATTTCTCCACTTGCAACAGCGTGGCCTGGCGCACTGTCACCGGCACGGCGGGTGTGACAATCTGTTCGATTTCAATTGCATCGCCAAGATCGGCAGACTGTGCGGTGATGCTCCACTTGATACGTTCAACGCCTTCCGGCACACTGACCGGCCACATAACCTCTTGATTTTCTTGAGGTTTTAGCGTTATATTTCTGGTGAGCACCAAGCCCCGTGCTGCATCGGCTGGCGGCGCGGAGGCCGCGCCCTCACTCATTACCAGTTGCGCGCGCGCTGCGAAGTCGAGTGTCACCGTTTGTTTGGTGGTGTTGCGCAGTGTCACCTTTTGCACCAGCGCATCGCCGCTGCGCACGCTCAAGGGCAGGCCGCTCACCACTTGCAAAGGTTGCACGGTGCGCAACGTGGCTTCACCCGTGCCGAAGCGGTCTGCATTGTGTGTGGCAACCGCTACGATGCGCCAGCGCGTGAGGCTGTCGTTGAAGGGTACATCGACAGTGGCGGCGCCATTGGCATCGGTAACGATTTCGGTTTGCCACAGCGCAAGCGAAGAAAAGTCGGATCGGACGGTGGGGCCGGCGGCGGCGCTTCCTGCTCCTGTGGCCGGTGGTGCGGGTGAGGGGCTCATGGCTGGCGCGGGTGCGGATGCGCGCACGCCCAAGGATGCCTGCCCCGCTTCTTCCTGCGACAGCCGTTCGTCCTGCGGACGAAAATCGCGTCGCGGGCCGGTGGCAATTTCACGTGCAAGCAGCGCGGCCAGCGTATGGTGGCTGAGCAATGCGGTGCGTTGCCGCGTCATCGCTGCGAACAGATTCCAGGTGGTGTTCGGCCGCAACGCCAGCAGCGCATCATCCACCGCGATCAGCGTGACGCGCGCGCCCGCCGCCGGCCCTTGCACGGTACGCACCGTAACGCTTACCGGCACACGTTCACGCGGGCGCGCTTCTTCGCGTTGCGGCTTAACGGCCACTGTCAGGGTGTAAGCGGTGGGCTTCACGCGCAACTGAATCGCATGTTGTGCGTTGGTTTCCAAGCGTCCTGACGGGTTTTGCGCCGTTGTTTGTGTCGCCGTGATCGGACGCACAAAACTCGCGGAAATTTGCACGTTCGGTGCGTAATGCGCCTTCAGTTCAAGTGGCACGCGCGTTTCAGCAGCATCGATCACATGCACCGTGTGTGCGAGCACACCTTCGCGTTCGACGGTAAGCAGCATGGTTGCCGGCACGAAAGGCGCGCGCACACGCAGCATGGCGGTATCGCTAGGCGCCAGCGCGGCAGTGTTGTCCTGCGCGTTGATACCCTCGACCTCAAGTACTGCGCTCGAGGGCGCCCAGCGCAACTGCCAGTCGTTCAGTGTTGTCGTTGCGATGTGTTGCTCACCTTCTGCCTGCGCCGTAATCAGCCACACGTCGTTGTTGCCGGTGCTGGCCGTCGCAGGAGGCTGCCAGTCGCAACGTGCCTGACCCTGTGCATTGGTAGTTGCCTGGCATGCCGCGTTTTCCTCGACTGTCAGTTCATGGAAGGCGCCGTTCCAGCGTGCGCGTGCGACGGTGTAGCGGATGTTTTTCCCGGAGAGCGGTTGGTTAGCCGCATCAAGCACCACGCCGGCGAGTTCCACGGCGCGGGATATATTGTTGGTGCCGCCCGGCGTCACCGTTGCCTTCACGCCGACTTTATTCGGATACGGCCACACGGGGAAAGTCTGCGCGACAGTCTGCACTTCGCCATTTGGATCGGAGAACTGCATTTCCGCAAACAGCGTGATGGCGTGTTGCGCGGCTGGCGGATTGAGTGTCGTGCGTGCCTGTCCCTTGTTGTCCAACGTCAGAGGACGGGCAGACTCAGCTTGCGTTTGAAACGGCGCCACTCTGCGATTAGTGAAATCAAATCCTGCGACGGGTGCTGCCGCGCCCATCGTCCAGCGCCCTTGAACGGAGACTTTGTCGCCCGCAGCGGCGCCGCCCGCGAGGTAGTCCAGGGAAACGGCTATGGGCAACTCTTGCTGCGCAGGCGTGCGCCAAACGGGCGTGCCTGAGAGTTTTGCATCGAATACCGGCGTGCGAAATTCCTCTACTTGAAACTGCGTGTCGTAAATGGCTCCAGATGCACTTTGTATGCGTACCATGTAGCGGCCGAGTTTGGCGTTCGCCGGGATTTTCCAGGTTGTGTGGGCGGCGCCGTGTTCGTTCCATTTGATTTCGCTCTTGTGGACGATCTCATTGAAGTTGTAGCGGATTTCAAGCATACCGCTGGCGGGCGGCAGATGCTTGAAGCCGGTAGCAATTTGTTCGCGCACGTGGTTTTCCAGATGCAGGGTTTCGCCTGCCTTGAACAGCGTGCGGTCGAGCAGCGTATGCCCAACGACAAGACTAGTACTTTGGCGCGAGTTGTTGTAGGTATTGAATTGGAGCACCGCCAGATCGTCGCCCTTGCGCACGACAATGTTGTTGGTATTGGCATTACCCAAGTTGTAACAGCCCCCGCTTAGCGTAACGCTCGCGGTTCCGTCGGGCGCGGATTTGCCACGCCATACCAGCGCATCATTGCAGTCGTAAACCGCTACATCAGCATCGGCAACCGGTTTGCCGTCATCGAAGCCCGT
>JANMXV010000338.1:0-2519 GCA_031381325.1 Betaproteobacteria bacterium
GCATGGTGACCGCCCGGCTTACCGAGTCGTTAGGTCAGCAGTTCATCAACGACAACCGTCCCGGCGGCGGGCAGGTGATCGCCACTGAACTCACGGCGCGCGCGAATCCCGACGGCTACACGCTGTTTCTGGCGAGCGCCACGCATGCGATCAATCCGGCGCTGCTGAAAAAATTGCCGTACGATTCGGTGAAGGATTTTGCATTCATCACGCTGGTGGCGGATTCGCCGCTGCTGTGTGTGGCGACACCGGGGTTGGGTGCGAGCAATTTGAAAGAACTTATCGCCATCGCCAAGTCGGCCCCCGGCCGCATCAACTACGCGACTTCCGGGCCGGGCACCGGCGGACATCTTGCGGTGGAGCTTATCAAGTACAACGCCGGTATCGACATGGTGCATGTGCCGTACAAGGGCGCGGCGCCGGCGCTGACCGATGTGATCGGCGGGCAGGTGCAGTTCATGTGTACCAGTCCGCTGGCCGTGCTGCCGCACGTGAAAAGCGGCCGGCTGCGCGCTATTGCGATGACCAGCAGCAAGCGTTCGCGCGCCGCGCCTGACATACCCACCGTGGCGGAACAAGGACTGGCAGGCTATCAGGCGTCATTGTGGTATCAGATGCTTGCGCCCGCGAACACGCCGGAGCCGGTGTTGCAGCGCCTCCATCAGCACATCACGCGCGTTCTGAAGCTGCCGGACTTCATCGAACAACTGGCGCTGCAGGGCGGCGAACCGCTGGGCAGCACACCGCAGGAAGCGCGCCGGTTCACGCAGGTGGAAATTGACCGCTGGGCCAATCTGATTCGCAAAACGAATATCAGTGCGCAGTGATTTTGGCAGGGTGCGCATCGCGCACCGCTGTTTACAAAGGAGCAACCCATGACCGCCAGCATCATTCTTTATGACCCCACCGCGCCGCGTGCGAAAGTGCCGGCGATAGTTGAAACCGCCAAGCCCACGCTTGAATCGCTAGCGGGCAAGGTGGTGGGTTTCATCGATAACGCCAAACCCAACTTCAACCATCTTGCCGATGACATCGGCGAGTTGCTGATGAGCAAGTACGGCGTGAAGCAAGTGTTGAAACGCCGCAAGCGCGCGGCCTCGGTGCCCGCGCCGGAAGCGGTGTACAGAGAATACACGGAGCAGTGCGACCTGGTAATCACCGGCTCGGGTGACTGAGGCTCCTGCACGTCGTGGAGTATCCACGACAGTGTAGAGATGACCAGGCGCGGCAAGGCGGCGCTGACCATCTGTTCGACGGCGTTCAAAACGTTAGGGCACGCGCAAGCTTCGGCGCTGGGCAAAAAGGATTTGCCGATTGCCGTAATGCCGCATCCCTTCGGGCTTTGCAAGCGTGACGAAGTGCGCGCGATTGCTGAAAAATGCGTGGATGACATTGCGCAATTGATGAGCAAGGCGGGTGCGAAATGAATTCAAGAGAAACCTTTTGCCACAGAGAACACAGAGAACACAGAGAACACAGAGAATCACCAAGGCAATTTGCATTCACAGCCGTTTCTGGGCGTGACGAGAAATATTCAGAAATCGTTTCCCGCAGTTCTCTCTGTGTTCTCTGTGACCTCTGTGGCTGATTTTCGGATTTAATGATAAACACAATGAATTCAAGCGCAGCCGCTACCTACGAAGCGCTCGACGATCTCGACGCCATCAACAAGCTCTACCGCGAGCGCCGCGGGAGCGACGGTCTGCCCATCGTGCCGCCGACACATGAGCGCGTAGCGCGCATGCTGGCGGGCGCGCGGCGCAGGCCGGATGAAGTCATTGCCATTCTGCCGCCGGGTTTCGGTGAGGCGACGGTGGAACGCATCGCGATTAACGCAGTGATGGCCGGCTGCGATCCGGAATATCTGCCGGTGTTGATTGCGGCGACGGACGCCGTTGCCCAAGCGCAGTTCAATATTCAAGGCATCGAGGCGACCACCAACTCGGCGACGGTGTGGCTGGTGTTGAACGGCCCGGTGGTGCAGAAACTCAGCGTCAATGCGACGTTCAACTGTCTGGGTCAGGGTACTTGGGCCAACGCGACGCTGGGTCGCGCGATGCGGCTGATTCTGCAAAACATCGGCGGTGCGCTGCCCGGCGATATGGATCGTGCCACGCAAGGCCAGCCGGCGAAGTACACGTTCTGCTGCGGCGAAAACGAAGCACAAAGTCCGTGGGAGCCATTGCATGTGGAGCGCGGATTCGCGCGCGAGACCAGCACCGTGACAGTGGTGGCCGCCGAAGGCACGCTTAACATGAACACGCATTCCAAGGAGGCGGGCGAGTTGCTGCGCGTGATCGCCGAAACCATGGTGCATCCGACCAGCAATGAATATTGTCACGGCGGCGAGCCGTGGATTGTGTTTGCGCCGGAACACGCCGATATACTCAAGGCGGGCGGCTTGACTAAACGCGACGTGAAACAGCGCTTGTGGGACCTCAGCAAAATGCCGGCCGGTGCGATGTCGGTGAAAGAAATTCTGCGTGCGCAGGCTTCGCGTGCCGACGAGTACGGCGAGA
>JANMXV010000413.1:0-3322 GCA_031381325.1 Betaproteobacteria bacterium
CGGCAACGCAGCGCATCGTGGGGCCTTCGCTGGCTGAAATTGCGTCACGCTACCGCACCGACAGCGGCGCGGAATCGAAGCTGGTAGGCAAGGTGAAATCAGGCGGACAGGGCGTCTGGGGCAATGTGCCGATGCCGCCCAATTCGCAATTGCAGGAGCAGGACCTGCGCACGTTGGTGCGCTGGATTCTCACAGGTGATTAAACAGGAGGAAATATGAATCATTCGCGCAGAAAGGCAATCAAAGCCGGCGGCGGCGCCGGTGTGCTGGCTATGCTATTCGCCGCAGGCGTCGTTAAACCGGGCCAGGTCCTGGCACAGGGGGCGCAAAACTGGAACGAGTCGGCGTTTGCGATGAAGACCTTGCCCGACGCGATGCGTGCCATGGGCGCGCAGAGCCCGGCTGCGTCCGACGCTATCGTGATCAAGGCGCCCAGCATCGCGGAGAATGGCGCCGTGGTGCCGATCTCGGTCGAAAGCAAGTTGCCGAATACCGAGTCCATCACGCTGCTGGTCGAAAAAAATCCGACGCCGCTGGTCGCCAGTTTTGCCATTCCCGCCGGCACCGAGGGCAACGTCTCCACGCGGGTCAAGATGGGGCAAAGCTCGGACGTCTACGCGCTGGTCAAAGCCGACGGCAAGTTTTTTATGGCGAAACAGGAAATCAAGATCACCCTCGGCGGCTGCGGCGGCTGAGAAAACCAGGAGAAATGTCATGGCAGATCCGATGAGAATTCGCGCCGCCGCCCGCGATGGCGTGGTGAATGTAAAGGTGTTGATGAGCCACGAGATGGAAACCGGCCAGCGCAAGGACGCTACGGGCAATATTGTGCCGGCCCATTACATACGCAGCGTCAGCGCGACCTACCAGGGCAAGACCGTGCTCTCGGCGCAGTGGGGGCCGGCGGTTTCAAAGAACCCGTATCTCGAGTTTAGTTTCAAGGGCGGTCAGAAGGGCGACAAAGTGGTTGTCACCTGGGAGGACAACAAGGGGGACAAGCGCACAGACGAAGCGACGATTTCCTGATTCCGTCTATTGGCAGTCTTTGGAAACGGCAGGTGCAATGGCGGCGGAAATAAGACGAGGAGATACTGTTCATGAACATCAAAGTCTTGGCAGCACTGTTAGCGTTATCCTATGCATTCGAGGCTACCGCGCAGACAAATGCGATTGACGAAATTGCCAAATATCGCGCGCAGTTGCAGGACGGCAATCCTGCCGAGTTATGGGAGGCGCGCGGAGAAAATCTGTGGCAACAGAAACGCGGGCCGAAAAGCGTGTCGCTGGAAGGATGCAACCTAGGTAAGGGCGCGGGCATTGTAAAAGGCGCGTACACGGAATTGCCCCGATACTTTCAGGATGCCGATCGCGTTATGGATCTCGAATCGAGACTGATGCATTGCATGGTGACGCTGCAAGGCTTCACCCATGCGGATGCCACCAAACGTGTCTTTGGCTCGGGCAGCAATCGCTCGGACATCGAAGCGCTGACGGCGTGGATCACCTCGGAATCAAAAGGTGTTTTGATGAAAGTCGCGCGGAATCACAGCCAAGAGCAGGCGGCGTATCGACTCGGCGAAAAGATGTTCTACTTTCGCGGCGGGCCGCATGATTTTGCGTGCGCCACCTGCCACGCCGAGAGCGGCAAGCGCATACGCCTGCAGGACTTGCCCAATCTGGCGGACAAGGCCGGCGCGCAACAAGGCTACACCACGTGGCCGGCCTACCGTGTGTCGCAAGGCGAATTGCGTACATTTCAGTGGCGTCTTAATGACTGTTTTCGTCAGCAACGCTTCCCGGAACTGGTTTTCGGTTCGGATATCTCGGTCGCGCTGACGATGTTCCTTGCTTATAACGCCAACGGCGCCGCGTTCAATGCGCCTGCTATTAAACGCTAACGAGGCGGCCATGAGAATATCAAAATTGACGTTTCTTTCGCTGGTTGTCTGCGCAGTTGTCGGCGTGGGTTGCGCAAGCGTCGGCGAGAATGAGGCTACGCAAGAAGATATCAAGGTGATCAAGGCATCCTTCAAGGAGAACGGGCAAGCCAGGCTCGACCGGCTGGACCAGGACGAAGCGCAGCGCCTGTGCAGCAATGTTCCGCCGGCAACGTTGTCCAAGGCGAATGCCGCGCAGATCGAGAAAACGAATTTAGCCTCGATCAAGTATCCTGCCGACGGCAAGCTGATGGGCAATTGGCAACAGGGTGAACGCATCGCGCAAACCGGTGTGGGCAAACAATATTCCGACGACCCCAAGGCGCCCTCGGGCGGGAACTGTTACGCTTGTCATCAACTGAGCAAGGCCGAAATATCCTTCGGCACCATCGGGCCGAGTCTTTACAACTACGGCAAGATTCGCGGCGGCGCCAGCGCGGAACTCCAGCGTTATACCTATGGCCGCATCTACAACCCACAAGCTTACTCGGCCTGCTCCAACATGCCGCGCTTCGGCCACAACGGCATCTTGACCGAGCAACAACTCAAAGACGTAACGGCGCTGCTGCTTGATCCGAAGTCGCCGGTGAATCAGTGAACCGCCGCGAATTCCTGGGTACGCTCGCAGCCGCCGCTGTTTGCGGCGCGCCGCTCGGTGCGGCGCGCGCCCAGGTGACGCAGACGCTCTACGACCCGCCACGGTTCGGCAACGTGAGTCTGCTGCACTTCACCGACTGTCATGCACAGTTGCTGCCGACGCATTTTCGCGAGCCCAGCGCCAATATCGGCGTGGGCGAGGCGGCCGGGCGCTTTCCACACTTGGTGGGCGAGCATCTGTTGCGCGCAGCGGGCATCGTGCCGGGCACCGCCGAAGCCCACGCTTTTACTTATCTTGACTTCGCGGCCGCCGCGCGGCGCTACGGCAAGATCGGCGGCTTCGCACACCTCGCCACGCTGGTGAAACGGCTGCGGGCGACGCGGCCCGGCGCTTTGCTGCTCGATGGCGGCGACACCTGGCAGGGATCGGCGACCTCGTTGTGGACGCGTGGACAAGACATGATCGAGGTCTGTCAGCAACTGGGCGTGGACATGATGACCGCGCACTGGGAATTCACCTACGGCGACAAGCGCATGCTGGAGGCCGTCAAGTCGCTGGGCCGCATCGAGTTCCTTGCGCAAAACGTTAAGACCGCAGACTTTGGCGATCCGGTGTTCAAGCCTTATGTCCTACGCGAAATCAACGGTATACCCATTGCGGTGATTGGCCAGGCGTTTCCTTACACGCCCATCGCCAACCCGCGCCATTTTGTCGCGGATTGGACCTTCGGCATACAGGAGGCCGAGTTGCAAAAAAATGTCGATACCGTGCGTGCCAAGGGCGCGCG
>JANMXV010000428.1:0-3576 GCA_031381325.1 Betaproteobacteria bacterium
GTACAGCCCGCCCGGCAGCAGACCGTGTTGCAGCGCCAGCGCGCAAATAACCGCTTCCACGACGCCGGCAGCGCCCAGCGTGTGGCCGGTCGCGCCTTTGGTGGAACTGCACGGCGTGTCCGAGCCGAATACAGTTTGCACTGCCTTGCTCTCCGCTGCATCGTTGGTTTGGGTGGCGGTGCCGTGCAGGTTGATATAGTCAATGTCGGAGGGCGCCAAACGCGCCATTTTCAGAGCATCCTGCATCGCCATGCGCGCCCCCAGGCCGTCCGGATGCGGCGACGACATGTGATAGGCATCGCTGGATTCCCCTATCCCGAGCAGTAGCACCGCATCGGCATCCAGATGTTCCGGCGCGCGTTCCAGCAGCGCGAAGGCCGCTGCTTCGCCAATTGAGATGCCGTTGCGTTGAGCGTCAAACGGGCGGCAGGCCTGTTCCGAAATCAGTTCAAGCGAGTTGAAGCCATACAGCGTCGTCAGACACAGCGAATCCACGCCGCCCACCACCGCCGCGTCTATCAGTCCCGCCGCCATCATGCGCCGCGCTGAACTGAACACCTTGGCACTGGACGAACAGGCCGACGATACCGCGACCGCCGGGCCGCTCAGGCCAAAATAATGGCGCGTGAAATCTGCGACGGAAAAAGAATTGTGTGTTTTGCCATAAATAAAATCGGCGGGCAATGCGCCCGTCGCCGGATCGCGCCGGCGATAAGCGCGTTCAGTTTGCAGGATGCCCGATGTGCTGGTGCCGAGAAACACCCCGACACGTTGCGCGCCGTATTTTGCGATTGCCGCGCGCACCGCCTCGGTAAAGCCGTCCTGCTTCAATCCCAGCAAGGCGAGCCGGTTGTTGCGACAATCAAAGTGCGCCAGGTGTGCGGGTAGCTGCATTGCGTCCACGCCGGCGACCTCGCCAACCCAGGTTGTTAAATCCACCGTATCAAACGCGCAGGGTGCTAATCCGCCGCGTTGCTGGCGCAGCGCATCCAGCGTCTGATCGAGACCGCGACCAATACAACTGGTGGTGGTGAAGTGCGAGAGGTGGAGGGGAATCAAAACGGGTGTTTCAAAGCGAAGCGGGGAAATGGCAGAGGGATATTTCCGTAAGTATTTGATTTAAAACAACTATTTTATAAACTGGATAAAGCTATGGATTGCGCGGGTTGAGGTGAGTAATTTTGCTCCAGCCGGGCGACTAGTAATACATTTGCAAATGGCGTTCCTTTGTTCATCGCCAAAGTGTTAACCGTGAAACCCATGCTGGCTAACGTGGCACACCAGGCCGACAGTGGCCGGCAATACAAGCGGGCGTTACGGTGTCCGCGCACAAAGGTCACCACATGATCCACCCAAACGCTGAATTTGAATGGTAACCCGCCACTGGCGTCCCCAATGCGCAGAATCAACATCCCGGCAGGATCAAGCGCGTTGCGTACCCGCTGCAGCACATCGTTTTGCGCCGCACTGCTGACATAGTGCAATACGTCCAGGATGACCACCACATCCGCTTTGCCGAAATCGGCCTTGCACATGTCGCCGGCGGTGAATGTCGCGGCGCTCCCCAGCGCCCGTTGCGCGCATTCCACATCGCGCCGCATGAGCTCGATGCCGTGAATGGAACGCGGATTCGGCGCTGCACGCCAGTGCGTTGGCCATTGGCTGTCTTCCTGCATGGCCTTGGCTGAAAGCAGCCACGACGCCAGCAAGCCTTGTCCGCAGCCGATATCGAGTATGCGCGCGTTTTCGGGAATCAACCCATGCTCCAGCAATCCGGCAAAAACCGGATCGCCGCCTAGTTTGCCGCGAGCGAAGCGCCAGGCGAATTGCCAGCCGCAGCGGCCCGCCGCACGGTACGGCGCTGCGGCGTGCTTAATCAGGCTTTTCACGAAGGGCGTAGTCATGTGTTCTCGGATTGAAGCGCATCGGCCAGCGTGACTGTGCGCAGACCGGCAGCGGCGACAGCCTCAAGTACTCCTGGCAACACCGCGATAATCACCGGTACGCCCGACGATGAGTGGGCGCTATTGCCATCATGCAACAGCAGAATAGCGCCTGCCTTCAGACTGCGCAGCAATCTGCGGCTGACGGTAGCGGGGTCCGCGGTATGGGTATCGAAGCCGCGCTGGCTCCACGCCACCAGACGTAATCCGAGTTTGGCCAATACCGGATCCAGCAACGGACTGCGCAGGCCCGCCGGTGCCCGGAAGAATAGGGGCGCGCGTCCCGTGATAGCGGCTATCGTTTTCTGCGCGGTCTGTATCTCACGTGTGAGTCCAGTGATACCGAGAAATGCAAAATAGTAAGGATGATGTTGGCTGTGGTTTTCCACTGCGTGGCCGCGCCGCACAATTTCGCAGCATAACTCCGGGTGACGCGCGGCTTTTTCACCGATACAGAAAAAAGTAGCTCGCGCCGCGTAGCAGTCCAGTATATCCAGTATCTGAGGGGTGACGGCGGGCTCGGGCCCATCGTCTATGCTGAGCGCGATTTTATTTTGCGCGGCGGCTGCGGCAGGCAGCCTCGTCCAGTTCGGGCCCAGCCAGTGGCTGCGTGGCCACATTCCCACCAGCGTGAGCAGCGCTTGATTTGCTAACACTGCACCCAGCGCCCAGCGCCATTGTCCTGGTGCAGCGATGATTGCCACCAAAGCCAGCAGATGCAGCGCGATGCTGGCGCTTGTCAACCCAGTCGGCTTCCAGCGGAGGCTATGCATGAGCTTTCCTGGCGAAAATCGCGGCGTATATCAATGCCAGTATGACACCCGGCGCCACGGTGATGCCCATGGCCTGCAATATCGAGACATTAGAAAACGCCAGCAGGCCAAAACCGGCAACGGTGGTGAGATTGGCAAGCAACATCGAAGCAAGGGTGCGCGGCGAGACGGAGAGGGCTTGATCCGGCTGATCAAAAAACAAGGCGTAATTGGAGCCCACTGCGACCACCAGCAGCAGGCCGACCAAATGTAGGATATTCAATTGCTGGCCTAGCAAGGTCAAGCCCGCCGTGACCGTAATCACCGCAGCCACCAGCGGCAGAATGACTCGAAGCACGCGCAGGGGCGAGCGTAAAACGAATAGCAGCAATCCGACAAGGGCCGCCAGCCCCCCCAGCGACAACACAATAGCTTCGTGCAAGTAGCCGGAATACATGCGATCGGATTCGGCTTTCATATCCACAAACAGAACGTTGGGCAAACCCGCGGTAGTTATTGCAGCACGAATTCGGCTTGCGTTAATGCTGCGGCTCTGGGGTGGCGTCAACGGCATCAACGCACTCCAGTGGCGATTTTGTTCGACGAGTAGTGCATCCACCGCCATCGCCATCGAGGTCTGCTCAAGATCGGCTGCTTGCAGCAAGGGCTGGTTGCGCGCACCGCCGATATCGTCAAGAAACGGCGCAAACACGTGCGCACGCACCGGTAATCCCTGGACGGCTTGCGCTAAACGCGTTTCCAACAAATCGCGAGCAGGCAAGCTGGCCTGGCGGGCGCGTTGTGTCGCTGTACTGGGAAGATAGCGGCTGGGACTTTCAAATCCAGCGAGTTCACCTTGCTCGACATGCGCTTGCAATAGG
>JANMXV010000467.1:0-2709 GCA_031381325.1 Betaproteobacteria bacterium
GCCATGTGAGGGATGCTGCCGCTGCCGCCGGAGGCGAACGTGAGCCCGCCAGGCTGCGCTTTGGCCAAGGCAACCAACTCCTTGATGCTCTTCGCCGGCACGGCGTTGTGCATGACCAGCATAGCTGGCGACTCGGCAACCTGTGAGACCGGTGCGAAATCTTTCACCGGGTTAACCGCCAGCATGTACAGGCTGGGATTGATGACGAGCCCGTTAGCCAGGAGTCCCAGCGTGTAGCCATCCTGTGCTGCCTTCGCGACGCGGTCTGCCGCGATATTGCCGCCGGTCCCGGCGGCGTTGTCGATTACCACCGGCTGTCCCCACGCTTCGGCGAATTTTTGGCCGAGCAGGCGCGCGACGGTGTCCGACTGACTGCCAGGTGGGAAACCGACCACCATGCGAATCGGCTTTTGAGGGTAATTGGATTGCGCAGCGGCATGGCCCGCCGCCACGATTGCGGACACCGTAAAAATCACAGCGAGTATTTGCTTCATTGGCGGTTCCTTCCGAGAGTGAGTGAAGGAATTGTGCAGGTAGGGCGGAAGGGTGTCTTGGGGCAACGGTACTGTTTTACACCGTGACATTTGCGCCAAGCTGCGTTGAACCGGGGCCGGGCGGCCGAAATCCGGGGCAGATGTCACGCTTTTATCGTACGAGCAACGTCGCCAGTCCCAGCAACAAACCCATGCTGACGACATCGGTTGCGGTGGTGAGAAAAATACTCGACGCAGTGGCCGGGTCGGCGCCGAAGCGCTTTAACGTAAGCGGGATCATCGCGCCGCAGATGCCGCTCACCACGCACGCGCCGACCAGCGCGAGCCAAACCACGGCGGCCAGTGCCAGTGCATGCGGCGACCCTTGTATTTTGGATTTGGTGAACTTGCCGGCGGCGGCAATGAGTCCGGTGATTCCGCCGTTCAAAAATCCAAGCGACGCCTCTTTCATGACCAGCATGCGCTCCGCGCCTGGTTTTAATTCGCCCAACGTCAGGCCACGCAGCGTGACGGCCAGCGCCTGACAGCCGGTGTTGCCCGATTGTCCGGCGAGCACAGGCAAAAACGCCGCAAGCACCACCAGTTTTTCTACGGTGCCTTCAAATATACCGACCACCGCACCGGCAGCAAATGCGGTGAGCAAATTCAATTGCAACCACGGATGGCGAAATTTAAAACTCTGCGACCAGCGCGTGGCAAGGCGTTCCTCTTTTTCCACACCGACCATGGTGCCGGCCTGTGCAGTGATGTCGAACGCCTGCTCCTGAAACATCGCTTGCCCGCGCACCAGGCCGAGCAACACGCCTTGCGCATCACACACCGGATACACCGGGTAGTGACGATCAAGCACCAGCTTCATCGCGTCCGCCAACGGCAATTCGGGCGTTAACGAGAACGCATCGCGTAACATCAGCGCATCCAGCCGCGTGGCGTCATCGGCAAACAACAAATCACGCATGGTAATCACGCCGAGCAATTTGCCCGCGGTGTCGGTGACGTAACCGTAAGTGATGAATGCCGCTTTCACCAGCGTACGCAATGCGGCCACGGTCTGCGCCACTGTCATCTCTGGCGGAAACACTGCGAGCGCAGGCTCCATCATGCGTCCGATGCTGCCGTCTTCAAACGTTTGATTGCGCGACCACTGGCGTGCGGTTTCGGGCGGCACCGCGCTCATCACGCCATCAACCAGCCCGCGCGGCAACTCGGCAAGAATATCCTGCGTGAAAGCGGGGCTTAAGTCTGTGAGGACGGCGGCGATCGTCGCAGTGGGGCGCTCTTGCAGCACCGCTGCGGCCGATGCCGCAGACAGCGATTGCACGCGCGAGGCCAGCGCTTTATGTGCGGGGCCGCCGGTTGCGGACGTGGTTTCGGCGCTGCTGGTGACCATGCGGCACTCCCTGTTGGATACGCAATTTGCGCATGGTAGCAGTTTGTGCTGCGTTCGGGTTTTAGATATAACCTATTGTTTTTAAACAATTATTTTGTTAAAGTTTGAGCCGCTTCCCTGTCTCAGTAGTCAGCGCCGCTTGACTCATGGTGTAAAAATGCAGCCCCGGTGCGCCTGCTTTGAGCAGGTCTCTCACAGCGCTTGGTAACGACTTCAAGCATAAGCGCTCGGCTCAACCATCTGTTGCCATTGTTTTGGCCACCTCCCGCGCGGTATCAATGAACAACTTCACCGCCGGACTGAGCGTGCGGTTCTTGAGCGTGTAGATCGCCACGGGCAACTTGAGATCCAAATCCACCGGCAGCGCCTTGAGGGGCTTTATTTCGGCACCATAGCGGTAAACTGAACTCGGAATGCAAGAGATGTAGTTACCCGAAGCCAACAAGGCGAGACGCAAATTCATCGATGTAGTGTACGTGGCAACGCGCGGTAGCCGTCCGGTTTTGCGTACTATGGCTTCGGATATTCGTGCCTGCGTGGCGTTACCCGGCTCACCATAAAGCCACGCTTCGTCCATCAGTTCCGAGAGCTTAACCTTGCGCCGGCGCGCCCAGGGACTTTGTGCGCCGGTGACTACGGTAAACGATTCCTCAAACAGGGTTTCCGAATGCAGATCGTCATCCCGATTCGCTAACGCAGATCTGCCGATTATCAGATCCAGTTTGCGTTCTTTCAGGTAGTGAACATTCTCCGCAGGGTTTACGTCTGCCGCATGCACAATGATCTTCGGGTGCCGTTTCGCAAGCCGTTGAATCACGGCGGGCA
>JANMXV010000549.1:0-3033 GCA_031381325.1 Betaproteobacteria bacterium
ATGCCCGTGATCACATGGGCGCCGACGCGGCAAAATTGATGTACGCCGGTGTAGCCGCCGAGTATCGCGTAGTCACCGATATGCACATGACCGGCGAGTTGCGCGTTGTTGGCGAAGATGGTGTTGCTGCCGACCTGGCAATCGTGTGCGATATGCACGTAGGCCATGATCCAGTTGTTGTCGCCCAGCCGCGTCACGCCGGCATCCTGCGCGGTGCCGCAATTCAAGGTGCAGAATTCGCGAATGGTGTTGTTGTCGCCGATCTCAAGGCGCGTGGGTTCGCCATTGTATTTTTTGTCTTGTGGAATTTCGCCCAGCGACACAAACTGAAAAATCCGGTTGTTGGCGCCGATGCGCGTGCGGCCTTTGATCACGGCATGCGGCCCTATCGTGCAACCCGCGCCGATTTCAACATGCGGCCCGATGATGGAATACGGTCCGATTTCGACATCCGCGGCGAGGCGGGCCGCGGGATCAACGATGGCAGTACTGTGGATGCGCGATATCATTTAACTATTTGTTTTTAAATGATTAATTTTGAACTCATTTTAGAACATCCCGCTTGGCGCACAGCAGCTGCGCCTCGGCCACCAACTCACCCTCCACCTTGGCTTGCGCGTTATAGCGCCACACACCGCGCATGTGTTTATCGAGCGCGACATGCAGATGCAGCGCGTCGCCGGGAGACACCGGTTTCTTGAAGCGTGCGTTGTCGATGCCCACAAAATAATAAAGCGAGTTTTCGTCAGGCTTCTCGTTCATGGTCAGAAACGACAAGATGGCGGCGGTTTGCGCCAGCGCCTCGATGATCAACACGCCGGGCATCACCGGATGATGCGGGAAATGGCCGTTGAAAAACGGTTCGTTGATGGTTACGTTTTTAAGAGCGCAGATTTCCTTGCCCGGCTCGCACGATAAAACCCGATCCACCAGCAAAAACGGATAGCGGTGCGGCAGATATTCCAGCACCTTGTGTATATTCATCTGGATCATGGGTCTTTCCTTTCCAACCGCGCCAGGCGCTGTTCCAGCAGTTTGACGTGTCTGGCCATTTCGTCGAGGTGGCGAATTTGAATTGCGTTTCTGCGCCACGCGCGATTTTCCTCGAAAGGATAGCCGCCGCTGTAGATGCCGGCTTCGGCAATTGATTTTGTGATCAGCGTCTTGCCTGAAATTTCTACGTGGTCTGCAATGGTCAAATGCCCGGCAATGCCCACTGCGCCGCCAATGCGGCAATAGCGGCCGATGCGCGTGCTGCCGGCGATACCCGTGCATGCCGCCATCGCCGTGTGTGCGCCCACGTGAACATTGTGCGCGATCATGATCAGGTTATCGAGCCGCACGCCGTCTTCGATCACGGTGTCGTCGATGGCGCCGCGGTCGATGGTGGTATTGGCGCCAACCTCAACATCATCCCCCATCACCACGCGCCCGACCTGCGGCACCTTGACCCAGCGCCCTCTATCTGCGCCTTCACCTTCCTCCCATGCATTGCCGAAGCCATCCGCGCCGATCACCACGCCGGCATGCAAAATGCCGCGCGCGCCGATCCGGCAGCCATGATAAATCACCACGCCGGGCCAAAGCCGCGTAGCGGCGCCGATAGTCACGCCGTCACCGACATAGCAGTTGGCGCCAATGATGACGCCGGCGCCGATGTGTGCATTGCGGCCCACCACCGCGTACGGCCCCACGCTTACACCTTCACCCAGTTTTACGGATGCATCCACCGCGGCGCGCTCGTGTACGCCAACGACTTCGGCCGCCGCGGGATGCAGCAGGGCCGACACCCGCGCGAAGTACGCGTAGGGATTGGCACACACGATGCGAGGCAGGGATGTTACGTCGCGGTGTACTGCGCCGAGGATCACCGCACCTGCACGCGTTTGCCGCAGGTCACGAACGAATCGGTCGTCGGTAAGAAATGTGATTGCCTGGGCGTCGGCGCCTTCCAGCGTGCCGACTTTTTCAACCCGGGTTGCCGGATTGCCTTCAATCTTGCCACCCAGGGCGCGTGAAATTTCGCTCAGGCTGTGCTGCGGGGTCACCATGCGTCGCCTCGGATTGCGTGAGCGCCATCAGCGCAGCAGCCCCGCGAACGGGACTACTTGCCGCCAGCCAGCGCCTTCAACACCCGGTCCGTTATGTCGATGCGCGGGCTGCGGTAGACGGCTTCCTGCAGAATGAGATCGTATTTTTCCGCTTCTGCGATCTGCCGGATGATTTTGTTGGCACGTTCAAGCAAGCCCCCCAACTCCTGGTTGCGCCGGAGGTTGAGATCCTCCTGAAACTCGCGTTGCAAGCGCTGCAAATCCACGATCTGCCGTGACATCTCCTGCTCACGGCTGCGACGATCGTTCTCACTCATGGTCAGGGCGTCTTTCTCGAATTGCGCCTGTGTCGCCTTGATTGCCGCTTCACGGCGCTGTATCTCCTGCACGCGCGGCTGAAATTCTTTTTCGAGACGCTTGCTGGCCTCATCCGCAGGCGCGGATTCACGGTTGACGCGCTCGGCATCGACAAAGCCGACTTTCAAATCCGCCGCGTGAACCGCGCCGGCCATCAACAGCAGCAAAGTCAGCAATGGGAAAATTCCGAAATTTTTAAAGCGCATACAAATCACCCTTGCATTCAAACAGCGTTAGAACGCGCCGCCAAACGTGAACTGGAATATCTGCTTGTGATCACCGGGCTTGTTGACCAACGGCGCCGCGATACTGAATTTAAGCGGGCCAAACGGCGATACCCAGGCCAATGCCACCCCCGTCGAATAGCGCAAGTCACTAAAAGAAAATTTATTGTCCGTCACAGCGCCCGCATCGAAAAATGCACTCAATCGGACGGAGCGATCATTGTTCAATCCGGGAAACGGAAACAGATACTCCAGGTTGCTGAGTAGCTTACGACTGCCGCCGCGCGGGTCGCCATTCGCGTCACGCGGTGCGACGGTATTCAGCCGGTAACCGCGTATCGAAGACACGCCGCCGGCAAAATAGTTTTTGAAAAACGGCAGCGGTTTGCCGCCGTAGCCGC
>JANMXV010000560.1:0-2875 GCA_031381325.1 Betaproteobacteria bacterium
AAACCCCGCCACTGTCAGCAACGGAAGCGCAATACCTGATATTCTGTAAAAACGTATGAAACTTGGGAACGACGCACCCCAGGCCAGGAAAAACACCGATGCCGCAGTAACGAATGTAATCAATACGATTCCCATCCAGTAGAGCGGACTCGCCGGTGGGTTATCCGCTGAGACGGTAAAATGAAACGGGCGAACGAGGCGGAAAATGAAATAAATTCCGCAAGGTATCGCGAAACTTGCCGTTGCGTTGCTCCAGCTACTTCCGACCACTGATTGAAGTAATCGGAACCGGCCACTGATCTGACTGTCAATTGCAACTGTCAAGATCACGACAATAATGCCTATCCAGAGCGAATATGCGATGTGATCCTGACGCTCACTAAGTTGACCTTGCATTTTTTTTACTCAAAGATTTGATTGCACAAAAGTATAATCAAATTCTCAACTTCGCGCGAGGCGTGTTAACAATCTTGAAGTTTGGGGATAGATTCTTTTGCCGTGACTTCTTTGCAAATAACAAAGAACATTATGCCGCGATTTTCATATAATCGCTCGGAAAGTGATTCTCACGCAGGTAGATCGAAGCCCCCATCACTTGACGGCCATACCCGGTGACACGCCAACGGCGGGTGCGGGGGATTTTGGCAATCAGGCCATGCGCGTGGCATCGGCGAAAGATTCGGCTGACCCTGGCACTTTGCTTTCGCGCATCATCACCGCCCGCTTGCGCTTTGAGCCTCGATTGAAGTTGCGCACGAATAGCGCGGTTGGTAAAACCTCTCAGACAGTGCTCGCCGTCCATTAGACTTTCAAATAACACCGCATCCTGACGGGCCAGCGGATTAAAGCCAGCACAGCGACGCCCTGTTGCATCTTGTTTGGGCGTTGTCACACGCTCCAGCGCACGTTTCGCGTCAGTGGGATTGTCCACACCCGCCAGTGCATCTAAATAACGACCGTTCGCTTGCAGCGAAACTTCCCGGTAGCGGAACAGATAGGCCACGCCTTTGCGCATGGCAACCCATTCGGTGGTGCTTTTGCCATGGCGCAACACCTGCTTGCGCACGCGGAATTCCTCGGGATTGTTGATCACGGTTTCAACCCGAAGCACGAGCCCTGACTTGTCATACATTTTGAGCCAGTTCTCTTTGACACGATGTTTGATTCTCGATCCCCCTGTGCGCCGGCACACGTAGCTGGATAGCTCGGAGACAATCTCGCCTTCGAACTTGCCGTGCAGTTTACGTCCCAGGAAGTTCATCACTTCCTTGGCGCCAAAGCATAAGGTGCTGTGGCTGAGTAGCTTGGGATACAGTTCACACAAGCCCTGCCGCGTTTTGAAGATGACGTCAGTGGAGTACTCGCTTTGCGCACTCACCCAGTAGTGCTGGCAGCCGCTCAGGGTGTCGTGCAACTGGGGCACTACCCGTCTGGCGTAGCGGTTAAGTATGACGGGCCATTTCAGATTCACGAATCGATCCGCACAGCGCTGCGCGCGGGCCATGTCCTCGATCCAGACAAAGGCGTTGTCGTGCTTGGTATAACGCACGCCTTGCGCAGTCAATTTGCGGGCGAGCCATTCGTGGCCATTCAGTTAGACCTGCGAGAAGTATGGGGTCGGACACGATATTCAGAAGAAAATTTAATATAATTCAATAAAAACAAATAGTTACATTGATTTAATCACGCCGCCTTTGCCGCTAAATAAGGGGGTAATTCCATCCCCGCCCGCTGTCGCGGGTATAGTCACAAGCACAAGCACCGATCACATTTACCTCATGCCTCGCACACACCTGAGTGCCGCTGGTCACGGTAAGCGGTGCGCCGCCGTTGGCGCAGCCCGTTTGGCTGTCTTATCAGGCTTTTGATTAGAAGATTTGGCCATGAGCCGCCCGCCATGCAGCTTCAAGCCCAGTGCGTGCGTGACCTTCAAAACAGTGGCAAAGCTTGGGTTCCCCTCTTTGGAGAAAGCGGTGTACAGCCCGTCGCGCGACATCCCGGTATCACGAGCCAATTGCGTCATTCCACGCGCGCGCGAAATCGCCCCCAAAGCGCTGCGTATCAAGCTGCCATCACCAGGGTCTTCTTCGATGCAAATTTCAAAGTAAAGCGCTATATCCTCGTCGGTTTTAAGATAGTCAGCCGAGTCCCAGCGGGAAAATTTTTCAGTCATGGCTCACTCCTTCCAGTCTTTTGCAATCTTGATGGCGCGCTTGATATCAGCCTGCTGCGTGCGTTTGTCGCCGCCTGCCAGAAGCACGATTACCAGCAGGCCGTGCTTCATGAAATACACGCGATAACCGGGGCCGAAGTCAATCCGCAACTCAGAAATACCGCTGCCAACCGGCTTCACATCGCCCGGATTGCCTTCGCTCAGGCGATCAACCCGCGACAGCACACGAAGACGAGCTTGACGATCCTTCAAACCCATCAGCCAACGCTCAAAGGTGTTACTTTTGAGGATTTCAAACATGGCATATCGTAGGTTATAGCCTACAGTTTGTCAACGTCGCCACAGGACGCCGAGGGCGGGCTTGCATTAGAGCATTTCAACTGCGAACGAATGGGGCCACCCTCGATGTCTTTTTCAAACCCACTAACCTTTAAACCTAAAAACGGCTATTTACCCTATGTGCAATGCATCAATTGCGGCAAATGCTGTCGTGCAAGCCAGTTAAATCCGGTCACATGAGTCACAATGAACTCGCAGACGCGCTGCCAGACAGAAACCAATGGCAACTGCTCCGCAGTTCTTTTCCATGCTTTGAGTTTCTCGCTTACCGTCGTGAGTAATGCCTGTGCGTCCTTCGCTTTAGCGTGCATCGGCGTGATGGACAATTGCACCTGTCCAGCGTGCGAAGTGAGCCGCCCGATA
>JANMXV010000354.1:0-3175 GCA_031381325.1 Betaproteobacteria bacterium
AGTGTGCGCCTCACTTGCGTCATACTGTGTTGGACGGTCAATCCCGAAGTGGAAACTCTCGACTGGAGAGCCGTGTGCGGGAAAATCGCACGCACGGTTCGGAGGGCGGGGAGGGCGAGAGCCCTTCTCGACCCCACTCAGCGTTGATTTTTTGAGCACACCTGTTTTATTCGATGCTTCTGCAGAATTGTATCAGCCAGCCTATTAATGTTGACATCCCTATTGAGCTGCCGCACGATGGTCAAAATAAGCCACAGATGATTTCAAAGCGATGAAAACTAAATGCGCATTGCTGGTCCTCGCGATATCCGCAGCCCTGCCAGCCGCGCAAGCCCAAACCGGAAAATGGCCCGACAAAGCGGTGCGCGTGATCGTGCCCTTCCCGCCGGGCGGCACTACCGATATCGTGGCGCGCACGTTTGCGCCGAAGCTATCCGAGGAATACGGCCAGCAGTTCATCGTGGATAATCGCGGCGGCGCCGGCGGTGCGATAGGCGCCGAAATCGCCGCGCGTGCCAATGCGGACGGCTATACCATCATCGTGGTGACCTCGAGCTATGCCGCCAACGCGGTGCTCTACAAGCTGCCCTACGATCCGGTGAAGGGCATCGCGCCGGTCAGCATGATCAGTATTCTGCCGTTCATACTCGCCGTGCATCCGTCGGTAAAGGCAGGCAACCTAAAAGAGTTTATCGAGCTACTGCGCGCACAACCCGGCGTCCTCAACTTTGGCTCGCCGGGCACAGGCAGTACGCCGCATCTGGCGGGCGAGCTTTTTCAGCAAATGAGCAAAACCAAATTGGTTCACGTCGCCTACAAAGGCGACGGCCCCGCACTTACCGATCTGCTAGGCGGGCAGATTCAGACGATACTTGCGACGGAACTGGTAATGGGCGCGCAAATCAAGGCCGGCAAAGTACGCGCGCTGGGCATCACCACCGCAAAGCGCACGCCGGCGATGCCCGAGTTGCCCGCCATCGGCGAGCAGGTTCCCGGTTACGCGGTTGATGGCTGGGCCGGCCTGTGGGCGCCTGCGGGCACGCCCAAAGAGATCATCGCGCGGCTCAATCAATCCGTCGCGCGCATTCTCAAGTTGCCCGAGGTGCAGGAGCGGCTGCGCGCAGGCGGCGCGGATGCCGCGCCTTCCACACCTGAGGTATTCGCGCGCGCCATTGCTCAGGATATTGCCACGTGGTCGAAAGTGGTCAAGGCGGGGAATATTAAAATCAACTGAGTATCCGACTCTGCTTGGCCTGTGCGTCGTGCTGATGCAATCGCCGTCCTCGATTTTTATTGGAATATACTTAACCTTTGGCCGGAATGCATCGGGTGAGCGCGCTGCATTCGCGCAGCTACTACTGGCGAGCCTTGACGAAGACGTTGCGATTGAGGAAGCGTGGGCTGCTGAAGTCGAGCGCAGAATTGCCGATGTCGAAAGCGGTGCGGTTCAGGTTATTCCAATCGCCGAGGCTCTTGCTCAAGTTCGCGCCGCCTTGAAGTGAAGCTCGGAATTGTTCCGCTAGCACTCGCCGAATTGCATGATGCTGGGCGAGAATGAAAAAAGAAGTGGCGGCGGCAGCGCTGCACCTGGCACGATAGGCTGTAGCGGGTCGCGGATTGAGACGGCAATGGTCGTTATTTTGCAGCGCTATTAAAAAATGGCAGATTGACGTACCATACAGAAATCTGTATCATTACGCCATGAAGACCACACTCAATATCAACGATGCCCTGCTTGCCAGCGCCAAGACTCTGGCCGCGCAGCAGCGTACCAGTCTGACGCGGTTGATCGAAGACGGTTTGCAACTGCGGCTGCGATCATCCCTTCCTTCCCGTGCGGCAGGCAAGGCGGGCAAACGAAAATTTCCCGTCTTTAAGGGGCGCGGCGGATTAGTTGCGGGCCTGAACCCCCGCAGCAACAAAGCCATGCTGGATGCCGCCGGCGATGACACCTGATGTCAATGTGTTGATTGCGGCGTCGCGTAACGATCATCCCCATCACCCAGCCGCACATGCGTGCCTGACCGATGCCATTGCCGCTTGCGCGGACGGCGCAAGTCTGAAGCTGATGCCTATGGTGATCGCCAGTTTTTTGCGGCTGGTGACAAACGCAAAAATTTTTGTCCGTCCCACGCCCGTAGAAGATGCGATGGCGTTTCTGGATGCGCTCTTGGCAATCCCCGGCGTCGAGTTGCCGGCGCTCAGTGCTGAATGGCCCATACTGCGTCAACTCTGTATGGAGCAAAAACTAACCGCCAACGCGATTCCTGATGCGTGGCTCGCGGCGGCGGTAATTCAACTCGGCGAGCACCTTG
This sequence comes from Betaproteobacteria bacterium, assembly GCA_031381325.1. GTDB lineage: Bacteria > Pseudomonadota > Gammaproteobacteria > Burkholderiales > SG8-41 > UBA5216. The sequence goes on from JANMXV010000354.1 coordinate 2,316, forward strand.
TTACGTTCGACACCGATTTTAAGAGGCTGCTAAGGCGCACGCAGGTTACGGTGCTTGTTCCTGACTGACGAATTGCCCACTCAGTCCTCAATGGCACTATTTTAGTGCCTGTATGGTGGGTGAAATCCATCGCAACGCAAGTTCGCGCGATCAAAAATCATTGTAGGATGGGTACTGGCCGGGGGCCGTAACCCATCATTCAATCTCAGACCGACGATAGTTTCAGACAATCTACGTACTGTCACCAGAAATTTTCGCCAAAATCGTCGACCCTTAACTGATGAGAGACTATTTGCGTTAGTTCAAGAACAACCCTCCCGCGGTCATTCTGGCGGAGGCCAGAATCTAGTACGTAAATCCGATCCGAAGGATCACGATTCAAGATGCCTTGCATAATGGCACGCACTGGATTCTGGCCTCCGCCAGAATGACGGGGCTGGTATTGACCTTCACGAAAATCGGATACACAAAAAAAGAAATTGCGCCGAATTGTAGCAGCCCGCCTTGACTTCAATAATGAGCTGCCGCACGATGCACCGCATTGAACCGCCACCGACTTCGCCTCTATGAAAACTGGAAGCGCATTACTGCTATTCGCCCTTGCCGCAGCCCTGCCAGCAGCGCAAGCTCAAACCGGAAAATGGCCCGACAAACCGGTGCGAGTGATCGTCCCGTTTCCTCCTGGCGGCACCACCGATATCGTGGCACGTACGTTCGCTCCGAAGCTATCCGAGGAATACGGCCAGCAGTTCATCGTGGATAACCGCGGCGGCGCCGGCGGTGCGATAGGGGCCGAGATCGCGGCGCGTGCCAATGCGGACGGCTATACCATCATCGTGGTGACCTCGAGCTATGCCGCC
>JANMXV010000585.1:0-12598 GCA_031381325.1 Betaproteobacteria bacterium
CGCGCGCCAGCGAGTCGCCCAACACGATGCCAAACTCCCCTGCCTTTAGCGCCTCGATCGATCCGCGCCGCATGCTGCGCGCAAGCTCGTCGACCGTGCCTTCCATCTCGGGCAAAATGCCGCGCAAATACGAACCGCGCACCTGACTGCCGCTGGAGAGCAGCCCCTGCGCATTGACATAAGGCGCGGCCGCCAGCACATGCGGATTGGTGCGGGCGATTTCGGCAATCTTTTTCCAGTCCGTCAGCTTCTCATTGGCGCCGGCAATCTGCACATGCGCAACCGCGCTCAACATGCGCGTGCGCACCTCTTTTTGAAAACCATTCATCACCGATAGCACGGTAATCAGCACCGTCATGCCGAGCGCAATGCCCACCACGCTGATCAGCGAAATGACCGAAATAAAGCGCGTGCGCTGGCGCGAACGCGTGTAGCGCAGACCGATGAAAAATTCGTAGGAATTCACTGACAGGGCTTTGCGGAAAACGCGGAGTTTACTGCAATTCGCCCGGCTGCGGGTACTCTCCAGTGCTACACTCGCGCGCCAGCATCATGCAATGTACCTTACACATTCCGCACCTCATCCCGCCGCGCGAATTCGCTGAGTCGCTATGGCGCACAGTGGACGCGCCGCAACTCAAGACACTGCTGGCGCGAGCGGATTTTTCAAGAAGCACCGAAAGCGGCACGGACGCCGGCTTGTGCAGCGCGTTCGGGGTCGCGCGCCAGCAGGATTGGCCGCTGGCTCCCGTGCTGGCGCGCAGCGAAAATCTCGCCGCCGAAAGCGGCTATTGGCTGTGTGCGACACCGGTACATTTGGAAACCCGGCGCAACGCACTGGTACTGACGGATCCCGCGTCGCTTAATATGACCGCTGCCGATTCCGCCGCATTCGCACAGACCCTCGCGGATCATTTGCGCGAAGAAAACATTACCCTGCATGAACCGCATCCCGCACGCTGGTTTCTGCGTTGCGATGCTTCCCCTGTGATGACGACCTCCAGCCTCGAGGCCGTGACCGGCCGCGATGTGCGCTTGTCCTTGCCCCAGGGACCGGACAGCCCGCGTTGGCACCGCATACTCACTGAAATACAAATGTTATTGCACGCGCATCCGGCAAATGGTGCGCGCGAAACGAGCGGACACGCGCCGGTGAACAGTGTATGGCTATGGGGCGGTGGCACGCTGCCCGCACCCGCACCTGCGCCATTCGACGCGGTGTGGAGCGATGACTTGATAGTGCATGCACTGACGCATCACAGCGCTTGCCGCAGTGAGCCCTGCCCCGCCCGCATTGCAGTGGATGCCCTGCAAGCGGGATCGCATTTTTTCTCGTTTGAAGCACTGGCGGCGCTGATGCGTCAGGGCGACCTGCAAGCCTGGAGCAACGCTGTGAGCGCGCTGAATCGTGCTTGGTTTAATCCGCTAATGCAAGCATTGAAATCGCGGCGGCTGCGCACGCTTAACATCATTACCGCCAACCAGGCAGGCACCCGGCAGTTTATTATTCACCCCGATGATCAGATTAAATTCTGGCGTAAAAACAAATACTTATAGTATCTAATGCCTGCCATAACCACTCGCCCCGCGGCGCCGGAAGCGATCAGCGCACTCACCCAAAGCGGCGTGCATCCGTTGCTCGCTCGCGTCTACGCCGCGCGCGGTATTTTGAATGAACAGCAATTGGCCACCGATTTCGAACGGCTGCATGCACCCGCCTTGATGCTGCATCTGACGCGCATGGCGACGCTGCTCGCCGATGCTATTGCCGACAAAAAAAAACTGCTGATCATCGCCGACTACGATGCCGACGGCGCCACCGCCTGCGCCGTCGGCATGCGCGCGCTGCGTGCTATGTGTACAACCGGCGCGACTATCGACTATCTGGTACCCAATCGCTTTGAGTACGGTTACGGCCTCACGCCGGAGATCGTGCAGCTTGCCGCGCGCGAAAAAGCGCCGGATGTAGTGATCACCGTCGATAACGGCATTGCTAGCGTTGAGGGTGTGGCGGAGGCCAATCGTCTCGGCATCAAAGTGCTGGTAACGGATCACCATTTGCCCGGCGAAATCCTGCCCGACGCGTGGTGCATCATCAACCCCAATCAGCAGGGCTGCACGTTTCCCAGTAAACATTTGGCGGGCGTGGGCGTGATGTTTTATCTGATGCTTGCCTTGCGCGCAGTGCTGCGGGCACGTGGTGTTAGCGATCTGCCGAATCTCGCGCACTTGCTTGATCTCGTCGCCCTCGGCACGGTGGCCGACGTGGTGCGGCTGGATGAAAATAATCGCATCCTGGTATCGCAGGGACTCAAACGGTTACGCGCGGGTCGCGCGCAAGCGGGCGTCACCGCGCTGCTGCGCGTCGCCGGGCGCGACCCGGCGCGCACCGGCACGCACGATCTGGGGTTTGCCGTCGCTCCACGGCTCAATGCCGCCGGCCGGCTCACTGACATGTCGCTCGGCATCGAATGCCTGATCACCGACGATGCAGCGCGCGCGCAGGAAATCGCGCACCAACTTGATGCTCTGAATCGCCAGCGCCGCACCATCGAAGCCGAGATGCAGGAGTCGGCCCTCGCCGCTCTTGAACAAAAAGCGGATGCCGGCGGCTACACCTTGAGCCTTTATGATCCGCAATGGCATCAGGGCGTAATCGGCATAGTCGCCTCGCGCATCAAAGACAAGTTTCATCGTCCGGCGGTGGCTTTTGCGCGCGGCGTTGAAGGCGAAATCAAAGGCTCCGGGCGTTCCATACGCGGCCTGCATCTGCGCGACGCGCTGGATCTGGTTTGCAAACGCGCACCGGGATTGATACTGCGCTTCGGCGGCCACGCCGCCGCCGCCGGTTTGACCTTGCGCGAGCCGGATTTCGAGCGATTCCGCTGCGTGTTCGAAGACGTGGTACGCACGCTTCTTACAGCCGCCGATCTGCAGCGGGAAATCGAAACCGATGGTTCGCTATCTGTCGAACATGCCACCCTCGAGGCCGCGCACGCATTGCGCGAGGGCATCTGGGGTCAGGGTTTTCCGGAGCCGCGCTTTCTCGATGCGTTTGAAATCGTGCAGCAACGTGTAGTCGGCGAGCGTCATCTCAAGCTGCGCCTGCGGCGCGATGGGCGCATCTTCGAGGGCATGCTGTTCGGCCACAGTGAGCCGCTACCCGATGCGATACGCGCGGTCTACCGCTTCAGCATCAACGAATACAACGGCGTAACGTCGACGCAATTGATGCTCGATCATTGGGAAACGCTGTAACTTCAACTTCAAAGTCAACTACAGCCACGGAGGTCACAGAGCACACAGAGAAATTCAACAAAACGTGCGGTTTTCCTTGCACTGATTTACTCTCTGCGTCCTCTGTGTCCTCTGTGTCCTCTGTGTCCTCTGTGGCAAATAGGGCTTATGGCCGTCTCGCCACACCCCGTCAGGTATAATTCAATCTTTACAGGATTATCTGCATCATGGAAGCCGAACACATCAACGCCATCGCCAAGCAACTCGCGGACATCGACGCCCGCACCACGGAGCTGCGGAGGTATCTTTGACTACGACACCAAGCGCAATCGCCTGGATGAAGTCGTAAGACTCGCCGAAGACCCCGCCGTCTGGGGCGACAGCAAACGCGCACAAGAGCTCGGCAAGGAACGCAAGTCCCTCGAATACACCGTCCACTCGCTCACCACTCTCGCATCAGGGCTGCGCGACGCGCACGAGCTGTTTGACATTGCACGTGAAGAGTCGGATGACGCCACGCTGCACGCAATGGCCGGCGACGCGCAGTCCCTTGAGAGTACCGTCGCGGAGATGGAATTTCGCCGCATGTTCTCGGGCGAAATGGATTCCAGCAATTGCTTTCTCGATATTCAGTCGGGTTCCGGCGGCACCGAGGCGCAGGACTGGGCCTCGATACTCGAGCGCATGTATCTGCGCTATTGCGAAAGCAAAAAATTCAAGGTTGAACTGCTGGAAGAATCACCCGGCGAAGTCGCGGGTATCAAGAGCGCGTCACTGAAAGTCAGCGGCGAGTACGCGTATGGGCGCCTGCGTACCGAATCCGGTGTACATCGATTGGTGCGCAAGTCACCGTTCGACTCCAACAACCGGCGCCATACCTCGTTTGCCAGTGTGTTTGTCTATCCGGAAGTCGATGATTCCATACAGATCGATATCAACCCCGCTGATCTGCGCACCGATACCTTCCGCGCGTCAGGTGCGGGCGGCCAGCACATCAACAAGACCGATTCCGCCGTGCGCATCACCCACATTCCTTCGGGCATCGTGGTGCAATGCCAGAATGATCGTTCGCAACATCGCAATCGTGCCGAAGCCATGGCGATGCTGAAGTCGCGCTTGTTTGAGATGGAAATGCGCAAGCGCAACGAAGAAAAACAGGCGATGGAAGACTCCAAGACCGACATCGGCTGGGGCCACCAGATACGCTCCTATGTGCTCGACCAGTCGCGCATCAAGGATTTGCGCACCAACATCGAAATCGGCAATACGCAAGCGGTGCTTGACGGCGCGCTGGATACTTTTATCGAAGCCAGTTTGAAGCAAGGGTTGTAACTCTCAAAGGCATTTAAACCACAGATGAACACAGATACACACAGATAACTTCCAAAGCATTTGATTTCGGTTTTATCCGTGTTTATCTGTGTTCATCTGTGGTTAATTCGGTTTTAGTTTTAAAGGCAAATCATGGACGATACCAATCAAATCATTGAGGAACGGCGCGCCAAGCTGAAAGCACTGCGCAGCGCCGGCATCGCCTTTCCCAATGATTTTGTGCGCGTACATCACGCGGGCGATCTGGCGGCACAGCACGCCGCGACCGAACGCGAAGCATTGGAAAAAGATGGCGTCAGCGCCATCGTCGCCGGTCGCATCCTGTTAAAGCGCGTGATGGGCAAAGCGAGTTTCGCCACCATTCAGGACACCAGCGGGCGCATACAGCTTTACGTCTCCGAAGGCGACACCGGCAAAGACGCACTCGACGCCTTCAAGCATTACGACATCGGTGACATCGTTGGCGTGAGCGGCACGCTTTTCATCACCAAGACCGGCGAACTCACGATACGTGTGAAATCGCTGCGGCTGCTCACCAAATCGCTGCGGCCGCTGCCCGAAAAATTTCATGGCCTCACCGATCAGGAGATCAAATACCGTCAGCGCTACGTGGATTTGATCGTCAACGAAAACACCCGCGCCACCTTCCGCAAGCGCTCGCAGATCATTCAGACCATACGTAACCTATTGATTTTAGACAATTATCTGGAAGTCGAAACACCGATGATGCAGCCGATTCCGGGCGGCGCCGCGGCGCGTCCGTTCGTGACGCACCACAACGCACTCGACATGCAGCTTTTTCTGCGCATTGCGCCGGAGTTGTATCTGAAGCGTCTGGTGATCGGCGGCTTTGAAAAAGTATTCGAGATCAATCGTAACTTCCGCAACGAAGGCATGTCCACACGGCACAATCCTGAGTTCACCATGCTGGAGTTTTACTGTGCCTACATGGAAGTAAACGGTATGATGGATTTCATCGAGCGATTGATTCGCGAAGTCGCGCAAGCCACCGGACAAACCAAAGTAACTTATCAAGGCAAGGAAATCGATTTCGCCAAACCGTATGATCGCCTCACTATCAGTGCCGCCATTCAAAAGTACCAACCGGAAATCGGCGACGATGTGCTGAACGATAAGGCAAAAATTATTGCCAGGCTACAGCGTATGGGCGTTGCGCCGCGCGCCAACGATGGCCTCGGTGCATTGCAATTGACCCTGTTCGAAAACACCGTGGAAACAAAGCTTTACCAACCCACTTTCCTGATCGACTACCCGGCGGAAGTATCGCCCCTGGCGCGCCGCAGCGACAAAAACCCTGAGATCACTGAACGCTTCGAGCTGTTTATCGCAGGCCGCGAAATCGCCAACGGCTTTTCGGAGTTGAACGATCCTGAAGATCAAGCCGAGCGCTTCCAGGAGCAAGTTAAGCAAAAGGACGCCGGTGACCACGAGGCCATGCACTACGACGCCGACTACATCCGTGCTCTCGAATACGGCCTGCCGCCGACCGCCGGCGCCGGCATCGGCATCGACCGGCTGGTGATGTTGCTCACCGACAGCCCGTCGATACGCGATGTGATTTTGTTTCCGCAGATGCGGCCCGAATAATGCCCAGGCTCAGGGCGAACGGGTACAAAGTAAGGAGTAGCCATGAATCAACCGTTGTGGACACCCTCCCCCCAACGCATCGCCGCATCAAACCTTTCAGCATTCACCCAATTCGTAGCTGAACGCTACGGCGTCAAGGCAAATAGTTACGCCGAACTGCACAACTGGTCATGCACCGACCGCGAGCAATTCTGGCAGGCGATCTGGCAGTTCTGCGGCGTGGTGGGCTCTACGCAGGGCGACACCATCCTCATTGGCCGCGAGCGCATGCCGGGCGCACGCTGGTTTCCCGACGCGCGCTTGAATTTTGCTGAAAATCTGTTACGCCAACGCGACGATTCCACGGCACTTGTGTTCTGGGGTGAAGAACAACTGAAAAGCCAGATCACCTGGGGCGAACTCTATGCGGAAGTCTCTCGTCTCGCGCAGGCGTTGCGTGCGCAAGGCGTAAAGCCTGGCGATCGGGTAGCGGCTTATCTGCCCAACCTGCCCGGCGCAGTGATCGGCATGCTCGCCACCGCCAGCATCGGCGCGGTATGGTCATCGTGTTCGCCGGATTTCGGCGTGCAGGGTGTGCTCGACCGCTTCGGCCAAATTAAACCCAAAGTGCTGCTGGCAGTGGATGGTTATTTCCATCTCGGCAAAACGGTCGATGTGCTGGCGCGAGTGGCGGAGATCGCCACGCAACTGACGTTCCTCGAGAAGGTGGTGGTCGTTCCGTATACCCGTGCCGAGCCTCCGCTCGCAGGCATCCCGCGCGCCGTCGATGTGCGCGACTTCATGGCCCCCTATCAACCGCGCGAGATTCATTTTGAACGCTTGCCGTTCGATCATCCGCTCTACATTCTGTATTCGTCCGGCACCACCGGCGTGCCCAAATGCATCGTGCATGGCGCGGGCGGCACCCTGTTGCAGCATCTCAAAGAACATCAATTGCACACCGACGTGAATCCCGGCGACCGGCTGTTTTACTACACCACCTGCGGCTGGATGATGTGGAACTGGCTGGTGTCGGGGCTGGCCTCGCGCGCAACGCTGATGCTCTACGACGGCTCGCCGTTCGTACGGCGCGGGCGCATCCTGTGGGATTATGCCGAAGCCGAAAACATAACCATCTTCGGCACCGCCGCGAAGTATATCGACGCCATCGCCAAGCTCAATCTTGAGCCTGCGATTTCGCACAAACTGCCACAGCTCAAAGCGCTGCTCTCCACCGGATCGCCGCTGGCGCCGGAGAGTTTTGATTACGTCTACCGCAACATCAAAAAAGACCTGCATCTGGCCTCGATTTCAGGCGGCACGGATATTGTTTCGTGTTTCGCGCTGGGCAACCCTGCCTCGCCCGTGTGGCGCGGTGAAATTCAGGCGCCCGGCCTCGGCATGAAAGTCGAGGTGTATGACGAAGACGCGCGGCCGCTGCTGCGCGATAAAGGTGAACTCGTCTGCACCGCGCCGTTTCCATCGATGCCGCTGGGTTTCTGGGACGACCCCGATGGAAGCAAATATCACGCGGCGTATTTCGACAAGTTTCCCGGCGTGTGGTGTCACGGCGACTATCTCGAAACCACCGAGCACGGCGGTTTGGTGATCTACGGCCGCTCCGACGCGGTACTCAACCCCGGCGGCGTGCGCATCGGCACCGCCGAAATCTACCGGCAAGTCGAAAAACTCGACGAAGTTGTGGAAAGCCTGGCCATCGGGCAAGATTGGAACAACGACGTGCGCGTCATCCTGTTTGTGCGTTTACGCGAGGACCTCACACTGGACGAAGACCTCGCCAACAAAATCAAGCAGCAGATTCGCGACAACACCACACCGCGCCATGTGCCCGACAAAGTGCTGCAGGTGGCCGACATTCCGCGCACGCGCAGCGGAAAAATCGTGGAACTCGCGGTGCGCAACGTCGTCCACGACTTGCCGATAAAAAATATCGAGGCGCTGGCGAACCCCGAGGCGCTTGAAATGTTCCGCGGCCGCAGCGAGCTGCAAAGCTGACAGAAATTCAGGCACGTGAACGCCGCGCAATCACTTATGTCATGGCCGTGGTGTCCTCCGCCGAACGCCCGCCGCCGGTGTAACCCATGTGCCGCGCAGTCTCGCTTCTGCCTTGAGTCCGGCGCTGGCTGGATATATGCTCAGGGTTTCCAGCTTTGGCTGGCCGCTGGTAGTATGTGGTTTGCTAAAGATCGTTTACGATCTGACGTTGCTCCGGATGTTTCAGTCGGTAAAAAAACCGCCCGAAGAATCTATTGAAAAGGGGAACACATGAAGCTGCTCAGTTTCCGTCCGCCTCGCGCTCGCGTCGATCATTTCGGCGTGCTGCTTTCAAATGGACAAGCGCTTGACATTTCCGAGGCCAAGAGCGGGCGCGGCCTGCCCGATTCCCTGATCGAATGCATACGCGGCGGCGCCGATGCTCTCGCCCGCGTGCATGATGTGCTGGCGCAAGCCGAGCAGCGGCTCAAAGCCGGCAACAGCGAGCATATCGTCTCGCTGGCCGCGGTAACAGCGCGCCCGCCGCTGATACCCGGCAAAATCATGGCCATCGGCAAGAATTACTCTGATCATGCCGCCGAAGTCGGCAGCGCCGCCTACTCGCGACCCGCCGGGTTCATCAAGCACGTCGATACACTCATTGCGAATGGCGATACCATCCGCAAACCGGGCTGGACTGAAAAACTCGATTACGAAAACGAACTCGCGGTAGTGATTGCCGACGAGTGCTTCGAGGTGCCGCCGGATGAAGTTTACGAGCATGTCTTCGGCTATACCATCATGAACGACGTATCGGCGCGCGACGTGCAATTTGCCGAGCGCAAGGAAGGCAACATCATGATTGGCAAGAATTTCCCAACCGCCGCACCGCTGGGCCCGTGGATCGTCACCCAGGATGAAATCGCCGACCCGCACAATCTGCGGCTGGTCACGCGCGTCAACGGCGAGGTTCGGCAGAACGCCAACACCGGCACGCAGATTTTTCATATCCCCGCGCAGGTTGCGTGGTACTCGCACGCGGGCCTCTACCCCGGCGACATCATCTCCACTGGCACGCCCGCGGGTGTCGCCGCGGGCTACAAGGGTGAAGGCTCGTGGTACCTGAAAAATGGCGACGAGGTGGAATGCGAAATCGAGAAAATTGGTGTGCTGCGCAATTCGGTTTCTACGCGTAAGCGGCGTGCGTAGCTTGCTTGGAAATGCCTGGATGAATGGGCTGCCAAGGAATTTTTACCCTTTATGATGGATTAAAATCGCCGCAGCGCAACAGCACTTCGTTCCCGATTCAAGATGCCTTTCGAGCCGGAATGCGCGCGTCTTTCAACACCGGTCCCCAGCGCTCACTCTCAGTGTATATGCGCGTTGCAAATTCCGAAAGTGTGCCGCGTACCGGCTCCAACCCCAACGCAAGCAGGGTATTGCGCGTTGACATTTCGTTTACGGACTCTCCAATATGCTCGTTAAGCCAGCGTATGGTGTTTGACGATACGCCGTTGGGCGCGAACACTCCAAACCATGCGGCCACATCCGCGCCCGCTATGCCCGATTCACTCAGTGTGGGTAAATGCGGCAGCAATTCGGCGCGGCGCGGGCCGGCTACCGCCAGCGTACGTAAATGTTCGCTGTTCAGATACGGTAAAGCCAAGGGCAACGCAGTAAACATCAGCGAAGTCTGCCCGGTGGCAAGACCGTTTAACGCGGACAATCCACCGTTGTATGACACATGCACCATGTCGAGCCCCGCCGCGCGGCGCAGCAGTTCACCGGCGAGATGGCCCGTGCTGCCGTCGCCCGAAGATGCATAATTCACTTCGCCCGGACGCACTTTGATGTAGGCAATCAGCCGCTCCAGCGTTTTGAAAGGCAGCCCGCTGCTGGTCATCAGCACAAATGGCATATTGACCAGCGGGGCAACCAGCTCAAAATCGTGCGTCGGATGATAGCCCGCCTGCGGCATGTAATTCGGCGTGAGCACCATCGTTTCGTTGCTCGCCAACAGCAGCGTGTGTCCGTCCGCCGGTGCGCGCGCGACATGCTGCGCGCCGCGCGTGGTGGCGCCGCCGGGCTGACGCTCCAGCAGTACGGGATATTTTGATTCGTATCGTATCGCCTGTTGCACAATGCGGCTTAGCGTATCGGAGATCGCCGGCGGCGCGTTGGCGGCCATCAGCTTGTAGGTTTTGGTCATGCGTGACGCGCCGCGTATGTCGGTGGGACCGCTGAGCGGATACGGCACCACCAGCGTTACCGCGCGCACGGGGTATTCTTGCGCTTGCACGGTGAACGCCAATAGCAGCGTTAGAATGAAAGCGATACGATGAAACATGAGAGAAACCTTGCTCTGAGTGAGCGTGCCTGCGCCGCGTGAGTCGATACAAAGCTTACAACAGAACATTGGGCTTTTCAGAATTAGTGGAAAATCAAATCCATTCGCCATGACGCATGCGCAAAATCGCATCCCAATGGGTCGAGTTTCCCGTGGCGAAATGTTAAAATCGCGCTTTCCCGAGTCGATAGAACCATGTCCAGCGTATCCCGCACCGCCACCATCAACCGCCTCGGCATAGCCGTAGGCCCGCAGGGCATTTTCACCGATGCCGCTGACCTCGAACCCTATGTGGTCGATTGGCGCGGCATTTATCGCGGAGCGGCAGCGGCGGTGGTGCGTCCGGCAAACGTTGAACAAGTCGCGGCCATTGTCAGAATCTGCGCCGAAACCCAAACGCCGCTGGTGCCGCAAGGCGGCAACACCGGCATGTGCGGCGCGACGGTGCCCGACGCCCAAGTGAATCCGGTGGTGATCGCCCTGGGACGCATGAACCGCATACGCAATGTGGATGCATTGAATAACACCATGACCGTCGAAGCCGGCTGCGTGCTCGCTACTATTCAACAAGCGGCAACGGACGTGGAGCGGCTGTTTCCCTTGTCACTGGGCGCTGAAGGCAGTTGCCAGATTGGCGGTAATCTTTCCACCAACGCCGGCGGTGTCAATGTTTTACGTTATGGCAATACGCGCGATCTGGTGCTCGGCATCGAAGCCGTATTGCCCGACGGACGCATCTGGAACGGCTTGCGCTCGCTGCGCAAGGACAATACCGGCTACGATCTGAAGCACCTGTTCATCGGCGCGGAAGGCACGCTCGGCATCATTACCGCTGCAGTGCTGAAACTTTTTCCAAAACCAAGTGCGACAGCCACCGCGTGGATGGCCGTGCCCTCGCCAGACGCGGCGTTGAATTTGTTTTCGTTGTTGCGCCAGCATTTTGGCGACCGCATCAGTGCGTTTGAATTGATATCGCGTGCGTGTCTCGATTTGGTGATGAAACACATACCCGGCACGCGCGATCCGCTCAATGTGCCGCATCAATGGTATGTGCTTGCGGAAGTGGGCGATTCTTCGCCGGGCGAGACCTTGCGGCTTGCATTGGAAGACGCGCTGGAAAAGGCAATTGAATCAAAGCTCGTTATCGACGCGACGCTGGCTGAAAACACGGGCCAGTCACGGGCATTGTGGCGCATCCGAGAATCCATACCCGAAGCGGCACGCGGCGAAGCGGGTATGCTGTACCGTCACGACATTGCGGTGGCCGTGGGTGAAATTCCGGCGTTCATACGGGATGGACAAGCCGCACTTGAAAAACACTTCAAGGGCGCCCACATTATATGCTTCGGGCACCTGGGCGACGGCAATTTGCACTACAACGCCTATGTCGAAGGCCGCTTGCGCAGCGACGCCGCCGCACGTGCAGCCAATGATGTCACCACCGTGATCTACGATATCGTCAAACAATACAAAGGCAGTTTCAGCGCCGAACACGGCATCGGCATCGCCAAGGTTGAGGAACTGGTGCGCTACAAAGACCCGGTTGAAATCGATCTCATGCGCACAGTCAAGCGCGCACTCGACCCGCAAGGCATCATGAATCCGGGCAAGGTACTGTAAGGCATCCCGTGCAAATTCGACAAACGCGTGCAGTCCATTAACGGAGACCGCCATGACCGACAAAGTAAAAAAATCCGACACCGAATGGAAGCAGATGCTCACCCAAGAGCAATTCGATGTCGCGCGCAAAAAAGGCACCGAGCGTGCGTTTTCGGGTGCGTATTGGGATAACCACGAGCAAGGCATTTATCGCTGCATCTGCTGCGGCGCCGAGTTATTCAAGGCCGAGCACAAATTTGAATCCGGCACCGGCTGGCCGAGCTTCTGGCAACCTGCGGTGGCTGAGAACGTCGCTTCCGAGGAAGACAACGGCTTTTTCATGCGCCGCACCGAAGCCTTGTGTAGTCGCTGCGATGCGCATCTGGGTCACGTGTTCGACGACGGTCCCAAGCCAACGGGGCTGCGCTATTGCATCAACTCGGCTTCGCTCAAGTTTGAAAAATCATAAATCAGCAAGGGTTTAATGCCATGAAGTTTTTG
>JANMXV010000355.1:0-1211 GCA_031381325.1 Betaproteobacteria bacterium
ACGCCAATCACTGGCGATAAATTCCGGCTGCAACCCCAGACGCTGCGCAAGCTTTTGCCACAACGACGCAAACTGGCCGGTCTCATACATCAATATTTTGTCGCCGGCAGAAAGTGTGTTGACCAGCGCGGCTTCCCACGCGCCGGTGCCCGACGCCGGATAAATCACCACCGCGCCCTTGGTCTTGAACATGCGCTGCATCCCGGAAAGCACGTCATGACCGAGCTGCTGGAATTCCGGACCGCGATGGTCGATGGTCGGGCGATCTATCGCCCGCAATACGCGGTCGGGCACATTGGTGGGGCCGGGGATTTGCAGGAAGTGGCGGCCGGCGTGGTAGGTCATGGAGAATGCTCCGCAAAAGGGTGCGGTATTATAGGCGAGAAGCTCTGAACCCCATTCTTAACCACAGATGAACACAGATGAACACGGATAACGTCCACCCCCATTGCAGCCCGGCTCTTATCTGTGTTTATCTGTGTTCATCTGTGGTTAATCCGGTTTTCAAATGACCCCTATGGATCACTCCACCCTCGCTACCCGCCTCAAAAAAGAAATCCACGGTGACGTGCTGTTCGATGCCGCCACGCGGGGACGCTATTCGACCGACGCGTCGATCTACCAAATCGAACCCATCGGCGTAGTGATTCCGCAGACCGAGGAAGACGCCATTATCGCCATGCAAATCGCACTCGATGCCGGCGTGGCGGTGCTGCCGCGCGGCGGCGGCACCTCGCAGTGCGGGCAAACGGTGGGCGAAGCGTTGATCATCGATGTCAGCAAGTATCTGCGCAACGTGATTGATTTCAACGCCGAGGCGCGCACCGCCGTCGTGCAGCCGGGCGTAGTGCTCGATCAACTCAACGCATTTCTGAAGCCGCACGGTCTGTGGTTTCCGGTGGATGTGTCCACCAGCGCGCAGGCCACTATCGGCGGCATGACCGGTAATAACTCCTGCGGCTCGCGCTCGATTTTCTACGGCAACATGGTGCATAACGTGCGCGGCGTTGACGCGGCGCTGGCGGATGGCAGCGAATATCACTTTGGCGGCGTGCCCTCGGATTTGTCGCAGCTTGATGGCCCGCAAGGCTACCGTGACCTGGTTAGAAAGATTCGCGACATCGCCGTGCTTAACGCGGAAGAAATCGAGTTGCGCTATCCCAAGCTGCTGCGCCGTGTGGGCGGCTACAACCTCAATATGGTGTCGGGCC
>JANMXV010000623.1:0-4864 GCA_031381325.1 Betaproteobacteria bacterium
CCGACGAACCCAATCTGCAACTCGCGCGTTACCTGTCGCACGATCGCACCGCGACCAATTACGGACAGCACTTCGATCGCACACTCGACAATCTGTTCGACCGTCAGGCGGGCGAAGCGGATCGCCGCCGGCGCTATGAGTGGATACGGGAATTCGAGCGCCGCGCGCAGCGGCTGGCGTATGCCGTGCCGGTGCTGTGGTGGCATCGCACCGTGGTGATGGATCGCAACGTGCGCGGCTGGCACATCACGCCCAGTCACTACCTCGGCCAGGATTTGGCCGAGGTGTGGCTGGCGCACTAATCTTTATCGGGCTACAGCTTGCCAATACTCTTGACCACTTGCGCCATGCGCTTGTAGTCGGCATCGAAAAATTTCGCGAATTCTGCGCCCTCGCGGTAGTCGGGCACTACCTGTACTCTGTCCAGCGCCTGCTTGAAAGACGGATCGTTCGCGGCGCGGCGAATAAGATCGCGCATTTTCGCGAGCGTAGGCGCGGGCACGCCTTTGGCGGTGAACAGCCCCACCCACAAATAGGCTTCAATATCCAGGCCCATCGATTTGAACGTCGGCACGTCCGGCATCGCGGGATATGGTTTGACGCCCCAACTGCCGATGGCGCGCAATTTGCCTGCCTGCACATAGTTAAATATGCCCGCAGGCCCTGCGCCGGTAATTTGCGAGTGGCCGCCAAGCGCTTGGGTGACTGCGGGGCCGCCGCCGGTAGTCGGCAGGTGGCGCATCGTTATCCTGGCCGCATCCGTGAACATTACCATCGGGGTGTGCGTGATGCCGTAAGGGCCTGAACTTGAGTACACCAGTTCATTGGGTTTGGATTTGGCGAGTGCGATCAGATCTTTGACGTTTTTCACCGGCAGCGACGGATGCATCACCATGATTAGCGGATCTGCGGACAGCAGCGCCAGCAGTTCGATTTGATCGAGCGAATACGGCGATTTCACACCGTAGAGCTTGTCTTTTTCGAGCGCGAGAAAGATATTCGGCGTGGTGACGAGGATGTGATGACCGTCGGGCGGCTGGTTGGCAACATACGCAGTGCCGGCAGCGCCGACCGCGCCGGGGCGGTTGACCACCGGCGCAGGCTGGCTGGTAATTTTTTCCAGTACCGCCGACAACGGCTGAGCATGAATCTGGTTCATTCCGCCGGGCGGATTCGGCACGGTGATGGTGATGGCCTTGGCGGGGTAATCCTGTGCGCCGGCGCTCGCGGCGGTCAGCAGTGCAGCGGCTGTAATTAGCAGTCGTTTCATGGTGCGCTCCTCCAGTTTTGTTATAGCCCGATACATCAACGCATCAACGCACGGGCCAGTATGCACTGACTTTGTATAGCGCATACTCCCGCCTGTCAACCGCAATGTGGATTGCGCTATCGGGTGTTTGCGGGCTAAGCTTCGCCCGGTTTGCATTGAACAAAAAATCACAATCTCGGCACACGCCTTTCCCGCCTTCCCATGTCCGGCCAAATAATCCTCGTTCGTGACGCAACGGTAGCCACCGTCACCCTCGACAATCCCCAAAAGCTCAACGCACTAACCGTCGCGATGTGGCAAGCACTCGCGCGCGTGATGCGCGCATTGTCAGCCGATGATGGGTTGCGCTGCATCGTGCTGCGCGGCGCGGGGAACCAGGCGTTTGCCGCCGGCGCCGACATTGCCGAATTTGCCTCGGTGCGCAACACGCGTGAACAGGGTGTGGTTTACCACCGCGAACATGTGTATGGCGCTCTGCAAGCCGTAGCGGAATGCCGCCACCCGGTAGTTGCCATGATTCACGGGCCCTGCGTGGGCGGCGGACTGGAGCTTGCGTGCCAGTGTGATTTGCGTATCGCGGGGGAATCGGGGCGGTTTGGCGTGCCGATCAACCGGCTGGGCTTCTCGATTGCATACGATGAACTCGCGGCGGTGCTGCCCGTAGTGGGGCGCGCGGCGGCGCTGGAGATACTGATCGAAGGTCAAGTGTGGGATGCCGGTGTAGCGTTTGCAAAAGGGCTGCTAACACGCGTGGCGCCTGATGAACACCTCGCGGACGAAACGCGCGCGACGGTGGAACGCATTTGCGCGGGCGCGCCGCTGGTCGCGCGCTGGCACAAGCAATTCATCCGCCGTCTGACGCCGCATGCCGCGCCGCTTACCGCGCAGGAAATCGACGACAGCTTTGCGTACTTCGAGAGCGAAGATTTTCGCATCGGCTACACAGCGTTCATGCAAAAGAAGCAGCCGCGATTCACTGGGCGCTAAGCCGGCAGGTATTGTATAACTATATGTTTTTACTAAATATTTTGTCGTGTAGTATACTTGCACGCCGCGTCCGGCTGTACGTTTCCAGACGCAAAAATAAATTCCCGGAGGAGAACCCATGAGAGTCCTTTCAGCAATCGCGCTCGCTGCAAGTGCTGTAGTTGCAGCCCACGCAACTGCGCAGGAATGGCCCGCCAAGCCGTTGACGATGGTGGTGCCGTTTCCTGCGGGCGGCGGCACCGATGCCTTTGCGCGTCCGCTGTCGGCGATCCTTTCCAGGCAGATCGGCAAACAAATCGTCAACGATAATCGCGGTGGTGCAGGCGGCAATCTGGGCGCCGGAATCGCGGCGCGCGCGGCCAAAGATGGCTACACCTATTTCATGGGCGCGGTGCATCACGCGATTGCGCCCAGCGTCTACAAAAAGCTCGATTACAGTCTGGAAAAGGATTTCGCGCCGATCGCGGTGGTGGCCGTGGTGCCGCAGGTGATTGTGATCACCCCCAAGCGCATCAAGGAAACCGATCTGGCAGCGTTCATTGCGTTGGCGAAAAAAAATCCAGGCAAATTAAATTATGCGTCGGCGGGCAGCGGCACCTCGCATCATCTGGCAGGTGAGTTGTTCAAAATCGCGGCGGGCGTGGATATTGCCCATGTTCCGTATAAAGGCGCGGGCCCCGCGTTGCAGGATTTGTTAAGCGGACAACAAGTAGACGTGATGTTCGACGGCTTGGGGTCATCGGCGCAACACATTAAATCCGGGTTAATCATGCCGCTGGCGGTGGCCGCGAAATCACGCTCCGCTGCGTTTCCCTATGTGCCTACGGCGGCTGAGGCTGGGCTGAAAGGTTACGAAGTTTCCACTTGGTATGCGCTGTGGGGCGTTGCGGGTTCGCCTGCCGCGATCAATGAGCGCATGGTTGCCGAGGTGAGCAAAGCGCTCGCCGCACCCGAATTGAAAACGCTGTGGGCCGGACAAGGCGCAATCCTGGGGCCAGCTAACCCCAAAGAAATGGCGGCTTTCGTCAGCGCGGAAATCGCCAAGTGGGCCAAGGTTGCTAAGAGCGCCAATATTCAGGTTGATTGAGAAGTAGAAAACAGGGAACACAATGTCAGGACCGTTATCGCATATCAAAGTACTCGACCTCTCGCGCGTGCTTGCGGGCCCGTGGACGGCGCAGAACCTCGCCGATCTGGGGGCAGAAGTCATCAAGGTTGAGCGTCCCGGCAAGGGCGATGACTCACGTGCCTACGCACCGCCGTTTCTGAAGGACGAGCAGGGCAACGAAACCCAGGAGTCCGCGTATTTTTGCGCCGCCAATCGCGGCAAGAAATCCATCACCGTCAATCTGAGCAAACCCGAAGGCCAGCAACTGGTGCGCGAGCTGGCGACGCAAAGCGACGTGCTGGTTGAAAACTACAAAGTCGGTGATCTGGCGCGTTACGGGCTGGGTTACGAAGACCTGAAAAAACTCAATCCAGGCTTGATCTATTGCTCGGTCACCGGCTTCGGCCAGACCGGCCCCTACAAAGATCGCCCCGGTTACGATTTCATGGCGCAGGGTATGGGCGGGCTGATGAGCATTACCGGCGAAGCCGACGGACTGCCCGGCGGCGGACCGCAGCGCGTGGGCATTCCCATCATCGACATGACCACCGGCATGTACGCCACCATCGCGATCTGCGCGGCGCTGACCCATCGCGCGGTGAGCGGCAAGGGACAATGGATCGACGTGGCGCTGCTCGACACCTGCGTTGCGTTCCTCGCCAATCAGGCGATGAATTATTTCGCCACCGGTGAATCGCCCACGCGCATCGGCAACGCCCATCCGAATATCGTGCCGTATCAAACCTTCAAAACCCGGGACGGCGCGGTGATACTCGCCTGCGGCAACGACAACCTGTTCAACAAATTCTGTGATGCGGCAGGCTGCGCGCATCTGCCGCAAGACCCGCGCTTTGCCACCAACGGCGACCGCGTGAAGAATCGCGTCGAAGTCACGCGCGTGTTGAACGAGATATTCGAAAGGCGTTCCACGCAGGAGTGGGTTGCGTTGCTGGATGAAGCGGGTGTCGCCAACGGCCCCATCAACACCATCGCGCAAGTGTTCAAGGAGCCGCAGGTGATTGCGCGCGGCCTCAAGATCGAAATGCAGCACGCGGTAGCGGGCAAAGTGCCGCTGGTGGCCAGCCCCATGCGTTTTTCGGAAACGCCGATCAAGCACGAAATCCCGCCGCCCGCAGTGGGGCAGCATACGGATGAGATTCTGCGTGATGTGTTGAGGAAAAACGCTATCGAAATTGCAGCGCTGCGCAGCGGTGGAATTGTGTAGGCAGAATTGTGTAGTCAGATTGACAAGACACCCCTAAATCGGGAGAATGCCGCGCTCTTTGGTGATATAGCTCAGGTGGTTAGAGCGCAGCACTCATAACGCTGAGGTCGGTGGTTCAAATCCACCTATCACCACCAAACAATAGGTGCTCTAGCGTGCCCCAAAGTTTGCCAAAGAAATTCCACATTAAAACTTTCGGCTGCCAGATGAACGAGTATGACTCGGACAAGATGGCGGATTTGCTGCGCGCCTGCCGGTTCGCATAATTAGCCGT
>JANMXV010000359.1:0-1503 GCA_031381325.1 Betaproteobacteria bacterium
GCCCAGGCCAATCAATATCACCGGCCGCCGGCCCACCGCATCCGAAATCGCGCCGTGAAACAGCTTCATCACCGCGAACGGAATCAGATACGCGGTCAGCGTTTGCTGCACCAACACCTCGGTGGTACCCATCTCCAGCGCAATCGCCGGGAACGACGGCAGATAGGTGTCGATGGTGAACGGACCTATCGTCGCAAGCCCGGCGATGAGCAGCGGTAGCAGACGGCGGTGGCGGATGTCAGATGGCAACTTAGGGGCGTGGCGACCGACGTGTAGTTATAGGCGGCTCTTCAGGGACGAGATTCAAAAAAATCTTCTTCACGCTGATGGCGCACAGCGAGTACGGTTACGCTCTCGTTGTCCTCGATTTCAAACAACGCGACGTAACCATTCGCACCAAAACTAATAATCAACTCGCGCAACAGTGGATGTTGCGGCAACTGAACGGAAAAACCCGCAAGAATTCGATACCTTTGGCGATAGCCGCGCGGGCGCGCCTTGCGGCTTTTGCATCGCGCTCCGCGAGAAATTCGACCAGCCGTTGCAAATCTCGCGCGGCAGCAGGCGTAAACCTTACCGCATAACTCACTTGCGGCTCACTTGCGACGTCCCCCCTTGCGTGACTGTGCAAGCGTTTTATCGAGCCGCGCCAGCATCTCGTCTGCCGCGACATACTTGCCCGTTCGCCGGGCCTCATCCCGCGCCGCTAGACCCCGGGCAACAAATTCCTGTTGCAAATTACGGCGCTGGATATTGAATTGAATCGCCTCCAGCATAAAAGTGGAAAGCGTCTCGCCCTCCACTAACGCTGCTTCGGCGGCCACACGAATTCCTTTGTTCACGCGTAAGGGGGGAATAGTTGACGTTTTAGTCGCAGTCTTCATTCTTTAGCCCTTCGTTGCATTACAGATGCGATACAGTATCAGTCTACCGCTGATCGAATGCAAGCCGCACCGGTGCGGATTGATGCGGTGCGCTACGCGCCGGCAGCGTACGCCGCCTTCCCAGCCACCATCCGCGCACTACAATCTCCAAAGCCTATCGCTGCATAGCCCTCGCGGCGCCCATGCGCGCGCAGGATGATGTCGTCGCCATCCTCCACCCAGCGCCGTATTTCGCCCGAGGCGAGCGTGATGTCGCGCGTGCCGTCGAATGACAACTCCGCGATGCTGCCGTAATTTTCCGGCGTAGGACCGGAGATGGTGCCGGAACCGAAAATATCGCCGGGTTCGAGGCTGCAACCGCCGCAGGCGTGGTGCGCGACCATTTGCGCCACGGTCCAGTAGAGGTGTTTGGTGTTGCTGACCGAAATACGCTGCGGCGGCATACCTTTGTTGCGCATGCCCTCGGTGTGTATCAATGCTTCGATTTGCAGATCGAGTGCGCCTTCGCGCTGGTCGGTTTCGTCCCACAGGTAGGCGAGCGGCCTGGGGTCACCCTCGGGTCGCGGCGGCTGCGCGATACGAAACGGCGCCAGCGCCTCGGGTGTCACCATCCACGGTG
>JANMXV010000685.1:0-3874 GCA_031381325.1 Betaproteobacteria bacterium
GCGAACAATTGCTGGAATACGATCTGACCAGCAAGATTTCTCAGGTTGCACAGGCGAAAAAGCCGGTGATCGGTTTGATGGCGGGGTTGCCTGTGCTGGGACGTCCGCTCAATCCGATGACCAAGAAGCAGCCGACGGAGCCGTGGGTGCTGGGTTCGGAATTGAAGCGCACCTTTGAAGTAAAAAAGATCGAACTCGATACCAAAAAAATCGACGACGATATCAAGGTGTTGCTGGTGATACACCCCAAAAATATCACCGAGGACGCGGAGTACGCGATTGATCAATTCGTACTGCGCGGCGGCAAGCTGATCGCCTTCGTTGATCCGTATGCGTATTTCGATCAGGAACCTGACATGCAAAATCCGTTCGGCGGCAATCAGGCGGGCAGTTCCTCGCTCTACAACCTGTTCAAAGCATGGGGCGTCGAGGTCGATGGCGGCAAAGTCATTGCCGACCTGACCTTTCCCAGCGGCTCGGG
This sequence comes from Betaproteobacteria bacterium, assembly GCA_031381325.1. Classification (GTDB taxonomy): domain Bacteria; phylum Pseudomonadota; class Gammaproteobacteria; order Burkholderiales; family SG8-41; genus UBA5216. The sequence continues at coordinate 482 of JANMXV010000685.1, forward strand.
GCCGCGTTTGCTGCCGACATTGCTCATGCTCACCAGCGACGCCTTTAATATGGATGACGTGGTGATGAGTCAAGTGGGTACCATGCTGGTGCCGTTCGGCGGCTCGTTCAAGGGCAAGTTGGCCGAGGGCTTGAAGCAGTCGGTGCTGATTCATTCGTCGAAGAATGCGATGCCGGTGGATTTGATTATCGCCACGCTGTCGGGCGAGCCGTCTACGCGCGGCTTCCAGCCCACGGGCAAAGAAGAGCCGATTGCGATGCGTATCAGCGGCAAATTCAAATCGGCATTCCCCAATGGCGAGCCGGTTGCGCAAGCGCCGGCGGCGAAGAAGGGCGAGGCACTGACGCCGCCCGCCCCGTCTTCGGGCAAGCATATGCGCGAGGCTGCGGCTGAAAATTCCGTGGTGTTGATCGCGGACGTGGACATGCTCACCGACGGCGCCGCAGTGGAAGTGCAGGACGTGTTCGGTCAAAAAGTGGTGGTGCCGCGCAACGGCAACCTCGCGTTCGCACAAAGCCTGGTGGAGCAAACGGCCGGCGATCAGAACCTGATGAGTCTGCGCAGCCGCGCGGCGTTCAGCAAGCCCTTGACCGTGCTGCGCAAGATGGAAGCGCAGGCGCAGCAAAGTTATCTGGGCAAAATCAAAGGCCTGGAAGACGGCTTGAACCAGACCACCGAAAAACTTCAGGCGCTGCAAAAGGGCCGTACCGGCACGGGAGCGGCTACGGCTGCAACCGTATTGACGGCGGAGCAACAGGTGGAGATCGAAAATTTCCGCAAGAAGGCCAACGAAACGCGCAAGGACTTGAAGGAACTGCGCAAGAACCTGCGCGTGGATTCCGACCGGCTTGAGTTGTGGACCAAGATCGTCAACATCGGCGCGGTGCCGTTTCTGGTGGCCTTGCTGGGGCTGGGGTTGGCGCTTTCCAAGCGCCGCAAACTAAGAATGGCGGTGGCGTAATGAACCGCAAACAGTTTCTGATCATGCTCGCGCTGGTCGCTATCCTGGGCGGCGCGGGGCTGGCGATGTTCTGGAAGGATCTCGCAGGCTATCAGGAGAGTGGCGCCAAGATCGGCGCGAAAGTCTTGCCCAATCTCAAGGCGGCCGATGCCACGGAAATTCGCTTGAAAGACGCGAAGAACGAAGTCACTCTCGTCAGCAAAGGCGGCTCGTGGAGTGTGAAAGAGCGCGGCGGCTATCCCGCCGACGTCGGTGAAATCAGCGAGCTGCTGGCGAAGCTGGTGGAAGCGAAGATCGTACAGTCGGAGGCAGTGGGCGCGTCGCTCTATTCGCGTCTGAATCTCGACGAACCGGGCAAGGGCAAGGGCGAAGGTTCCGGCACTTTGCTCGAACTGAAAGATAAAACCGGCAAGCAGATCGCGCAACTGATTTTCGGCAAGGTATCGTTGAAGAAAGATCCCGGCAATCCGTTGCCTAATGCAGTGGATGGCGTGCCGGCGGGCCGCTACATGATCGCGCCGGGCAAGATACAAAGCGTGGTGGTGGTGTCTGATCCGTTTGCGAATGTCGATGCCAAGGCGGGCCGCTGGCTGGCAAAAAATTTCTTCAAGGCCGACCGCGTCAAAACCCTGACCGTGGGCGAGGGTGCGGCGCAATGGAAGATTACGCGTGAACTCGAATACAGCCAGTGGAAATTCGCCGCCGGCGCGGGACAACTCGATCCGAGCGCGGCAGTGGGCGCGGTCAATGCGCTGGGCCAGCTTGCGTTCAGCGATGTGTCGTCCGACGGCAAAGTGGAAGGCGACAAAGTGACGGCCCTCATTGCCGAAACCTTCGACGATCTGACCTATACGATCAAGGTTGCGAAACAGAAAACCGGTGAAGATTACCTATTCAATTTCGTATTGACCGGCGCGCCGCCGAAAACGCGCGTGCCGGAAAAAGACGAGAAGCCCGATGAAATTGCGCGCCGCGCCAAAGAATACGTCGATACGCTGAAGCGCCTCGACGCGCGCGTTCAGTTCGAGAAAATTCTCGGCCAGTGGACGTACGTGATGCCGGGAAAATCGCTGGAGCCGATGCTTAAGGATCGCGCGCAGATGGTGGTGCAGCCGCGTAAGCCGGATGATGGCAAAGGCGGCCCGCCGCCGAGCATGCCGTCGGGGTTTGCGTTTCCGCGTTAAAGTTCGTGGTTAAAAAATTTAATAAAAACAAATAGTTACGATTGGTTCCGCGCACTATCGTTGCCGCCCCCGACTAAAGCATTCGAGGGCAGGCTACGGCGGGAACTCATAACACAGTCACCGTTCGAACACAGCGCGTAGTCGAGGCACGCACGCAATCGATGCGGTTCCTTCGTCACCGGCATCCTACACATCGCACGCCGTGATCCAAGCCCCTGACCATCACCGCAACGTCTGCGCCACCAAATTCTTTACCAGCCGTCGATAATAAACGCGCGGGTCGCCGGGCCTCTGCGACATGAAAATCGCAATCAGCTTTTCCTTGGGGTCGATCCAGAACCAGGTGCCCTGCGCGCCGCCCCACAGGTATTCGCCGACGGAGCCGGGCATGTCGTTCATGCCGGTGTGCGTGCGCACCGCGAAACCCTGGCCGAAGCCATAGCCGGGGTAAAAAGAACCGGGCAACGCGCCGAGATGGTCCGAGGTCATGTGCTCTATGGTCTTGGGTGCAAGCAGGCGCACGCCGTCGAGTTCGCCGCCATTGAGCAGCATGGTGGTAAAGCGCAGATAGTCGGGTGCGGTGGAGAACAAGCCGCCGCCGCCCGATTCAAAACGCTGCGGCTGGCGCGGATCGGTCACGTTGGGGCGTTTGCCAGTGGCGGGTTCGATCATCGGGTTGGCCACGCGCGTGACTTTGTCCGCGGGGACGCTGAAGAAGGTATCCACCATGCCTAATGGTTTGAAGATGCGCGTCTCGAAAAATTGCCCGAGCGTCATACCTGAAACGACTTCGACGATGCTGCCTACTACGTCGGTGGAACGGCTGTATTCAAAGCGTGTGCCGGGCTGGAACGCGAGCACGGTCTTCGAGAGCTTGGTGATGAGTTCCGCGTTGGTGTGGTCGCGCGCCTGTTCGCCGGCGTCCAAATAGGTTTTTCGCACCAGCGCAGAGGATGCTCCGCGATGCCCGTACGTCAGCCCCGAAGTGTGACGCAACAAATCCTGCACGGTGAATTCACGCCGTGCTGGTACGCGTATCAGTGCGGTGTTGCCGGCAGCGTCTTTGGATTCGACGCCAACTTGCAGGCCTTTGAGTTCCGGCAGATAAGGGGTAGGGGTCGTGGCGATTGTTTCACGGAACTGGAATACTATCTACGGCGTGGGTGCGGGCGCAGGATTTTTAGAAATACCGCCGCGCGCGGCGGAAGATTCGCGCTGTGTCGCGCTGTTGACCGGTCGTCGCGTCGG
>JANMXV010000689.1:0-2318 GCA_031381325.1 Betaproteobacteria bacterium
CTGCCTATGACCCTAAAAACGGCAATTCAGCCACAGAGGACACAGAGGAACACAGAGAGATCAAGGGGTTGCAACAACTTCAACACCTCACCATTTTGGTGACACCGACAAACGACTTATGTTGTTGATTTTCCTCTGTGACCTCTGTGACCTCTGTGTCCTCTGTGGCTAAAAGCTTTTTCTAGGATGACGCAACACGGGCGAAGGCGTTTGCGCGAGCGCGCATGACAAAGCCAGTGGCGCCAGCAGCGCGGATGACACAATTACCCGTTGGTGTTTGAACGACATGTTATTTCCTCCCGATGAATCCATTCGCATGACCATTTAATGTCAACGCCCCATGCTTGCGTTAGCGCGGCGAACGCGTGCATTCTTACACACTGTGAAAAATTCAGTCCAACTGTTCGGCGGTTAAGCGTCAATTGCGCCGCCTGTTGGTAGAATGGCCCAAGTTCAATACAGGAGCGAATCATGGCAAGCAAAGGTGCGCAATTCAGAGCGTTATTGAAGGAACCCGGAATTCTGATTACCCCTGGTGTGTTTGACGGCTACAGCACCAGACTGGTCGAGCAAGCCGGTTTCAAGATGGGCGCCATTTCCGGTGCCGGCGTATCGGAAAGCCGCTTGGGCTGGGCCGATCGCGGCGTGATGACGTTCGAAGTCAATCTCGACACTGCACGGCGTCTTGCCGATTGCTGCGACACGTTGCTGCTGCGCGCCGACGCCGACACCGGCTATGGCAACGCGATGAACGTGCATTTCGTGGTGCGCGCGTTCGAGAATGCCGGCATGGCGGCGTTGATGTTCGAGGATCAGGTGTGGCCCAAGCGCTGCGGCCATATGCGCGGCAAATCATGCATCCCCGCCGCAGAAATGGTGCAGAAGGTCAAGGCCGCGGTCGACGCGCGGCGCGATCACGATTTCGTGATCGTCTCGCGTACCGACGCCGCCGGGCCGCTGGGCGTGGACGAAGCGATACACCGCTTGAATTTATATGCCGAAGCGGGCGCGGATTGCATGTATGCCGACGCACTGATGTCGAAAGAAGACATCGCCAAGGTCGCGAAAAACGTGCCCAAGCCGCTGATTGTCAACATGGGCCTGGGATTGCGTTCACGCAACACCACGCCGCTGATGACGCCCAAGGAACTTGAAGCCGTCGGCGTCAAAGTGGCAAGCTATCCGCGCATGCTGTCCACTGCTGCGTTGAAGGGCATGATGAATGCGCTGGATGTTTATAAATCCGAAGTGATGGGCAAAAACCTCGTGGTGAATCGCCCGGACTTGTGCGCGGGCTTCGATGAGTTGAATGAGTTGATGGGCATGAAGGCGCTGGATGAAATTGAGAGAAAATTTGTTGGAGGTTGACCTCTCATGGGCATGACCATCGCCGAAAATTGCCTTGCACGCGGTGTCGGCGGGCCCGACATCATCTACGCCGCGGTGAAAGGCGAGACCTGGTTTCGCTGCGGAGAAACGACGCGTTATGAACTCGAAGGCAAGTTGTCCAAGGCAGTCACCGCCAAAGATGCATTTCTGCAAATCGCCGGTGAGCATGGCGATCACGCCACGCAGAATGTCGAATACGGCGGATCGGGCATAGCGGGGTTGAGCATCAACGCGCGCAAAACGATCACCACCATGTCGGCCGAATTGTCGGCCGAGTTCGCGACGTTTGAATGCGACGACGTGCTGACCGACTGGGTGCGCGCGCGCAATCCGCGTCCGTTCGAGGCGGTGAAGCCCGATGCCGATGCTAAATACAAAGCAGTACGCACGGTGAATTTGTCCGCGCTGGAGCCATTGGTGGCGCTGCCGGATAGCGTGGTCAACAACTCGCAGCCGGTAGGCGCGCTGAAAGGCACGCGCATCGATCAGGCGTATATCGGCTCGTGCGCCAACGGCACGCAGGATGATCTCGAACTCGCGGCGGCGGTGGTGCGTGGCCGGCGCGTAGCGCCCGGCGTGCGTCTGATCGTAGTGCCTGCGTCGCAGACCGTTTACCGCGATGCCTTGAAAAGCGGCGCGATAGCGACGCTGGTGGACGCGGGCGCCACCATTGCACCGCCCACTTGCGGCGCGTGCGGCGGCGGCCATATGGGCGTGCTGGCAGCGGAGGAAACCTGCATCACCTCGAGCACGCGCAACTTCAAGGGCCGCATGGGTGAGCCGAGTTCGCGTGTGTTCATGGCCTCGCCGGCGACGGTGGCGGCATCGGCGATAACGGGAACGATTGCCGACCCGCGCGAGTTTTTGAACTAAACTACAAAAGGCAATTCAGCCACAGAGGTCACAGAGGAACACAGAGAGAATGCCTA
>JANMXV010000755.1:0-5552 GCA_031381325.1 Betaproteobacteria bacterium
GCTTCCCTCACCCGGCGCTACGCGCCACCCTCTGCTGCGCTTCAAGTGTCCCCTTGTCCCGGAGGGCGAGGGGTTGTTCCCCTCGCCCTCCGGGAGAGGGGCCAGGGGTGAGGGAAAGAAGTTGATTTATCACTCAGACTGAACAGTTACTAAGATAGTGTCATTGAAGTAAGACTCAATAGATCATGCACGCACTCAAACTAATAATCAGAAACGCGCTGCGCCACAAAATACGTACGGGGCTTACAGTTATCGGACTGCTGGTAGCGGTGCTGGCGTACGGCTTGCTGCAGACAGTGGTGGATGCCTGGTACGCAGGCGCCGATGCTGCGTCGAAAACCCGGCTCATTACACGCAGCGCCATTTCACTGGCGTTCACCCTGCCGGTTAGTTACGAAGCACGCATACGCGCCGTCGAAGGCGTAACCACGGTAGGGCGCTCGAGCTGGTTCGGCGCAATTTACAAAGAGCCGAAAAATTTCTTTCCGCAGTTTGCGGTGAGCGCGAATTATCTTGATTTGTATAGCGAATTTTTGCTGCCCGAAGCCGAACGTCAGGCGTGGGTGCGCGATCGCAAAGGCGCGCTGGTGGGGCGGCAGCTTGCGGACCAGTACGGCTTCAAGGTCGGCGACGTGATTCCGCTGCGCGGCACGATTTACCCCGGTGACTGGCAATTCGTGGTGCGCGGCATCTTTGACGGCGCTGACGACACCAAGATCACGCGTCAATTGTTGTTTCACTGGGAATATCTCAACGAGTGGTTGAATCAACGCGCCGGCCGCCGCGCGAATCAGGTTGGCGTGTATATCGTGGGCATCAATGCGCCGGATCGTGCCGCAGAAGTGTCGCGCACGGTGGATGCGCAATTTCAGAATTCGGTTGCCGAAACGCTAACTGAAACAGAGCAGGCGTTTCAGCTATCGTTTGTATCGATGTCGAACGAAATAATCGCTGCGATCCAGTTGGTTTCTTACGTGGTGATACTCATCATCATGGCGGTGATGGCCAATACCATGGCGATGAGCGCGCGTGAACGCACCTCGGAATATGCGATGCTGAAGGCGCTGGGTTTTGGCCCTGGTTTCGTGGCGCTGCTGCTGTTTGGCGAATCGCTGGCGATTTGTGTTGTGGGCGGCGGCGCCGGGCTGTTGCTGACGCCTTATGCGGCTGCGGGTTTCAAGCAGGCGGTGGGCGGCCTATTTCCGATATTTGCGGTGTCGCAATCGACAGTGTTGCTGCAGGCGCTATGCGCGTTCGCGGTGGGTGTGGCGGCGGCCATCGTGCCGGCAGTGCAGGCGTCAAGAGTGCGCATCGTCGAAGGCCTGCGGGCCGTTGGTTAGGGCGCCGTGGCGATACCGCTTAGTTACGTCGCGCGAAATCTGTGGGCACGCCGCCTGACCACGGCGCTGACCGCCGGCGGTCTTGCGCTGGTGACGTTTGTGTTTGCAACGGTTTTAATGATGGACGAAGGGCTCAAACGCACGCTGGTGACCACCGGCGAGCTGGATAACGCGGTGATTATTCGCAAAGGTGCGGAAACCGAAATTCAAAGCGGCATCGCGCGCAATCAGGCCGCCATCATCGAAATGCACCCGGCGGTCGCCATCGGCGCGCAGGGTCAGCGCATGGTGTCCAAGGAGACCGTGGTGCTGATTTCGCTGCTGCGATCGGGTGACGATAAACCCTCTAATGTGGTGATACGCGGCACCTCGGATAGGGGCTTTGTATTGCGTCCACAGGTGAAAATAAAGTCGGGCCGTTTGTATCGTCCCGGCACCTCGGAAATTATCGTGGGCGCCAGCATCGCCGCGCGCTTTGCCCATACCGGTATAGGCCAGAATTTGAAATTCGCGCAACGCGAGTGGACCGTAGTCGGTGTCTTCGACGGCGGTGGCAGCGGATTTGATTCTGAAGTGTGGGGCGACGTCGATCAGTTGTTGCAGGCATTCCGGCGCAACGCCTATTCGTCGATGGTGGTGCGGCTTGCGGATACGGCGCAATTCGACCAATTGCGCGCGGACGTGGGCGAAGACCCGCGCCTGGCGCAGGAGATGAAACGCGAGCAGACGTTTTACAGTGACCAGTCGCAGGCGCTGTCCACTTTCATCAATGTGCTGGGGCTGACGTTATCGGTAATATTTTCCATCGGCGCCATGATCGGCGCGATGATCACCATGTACGCATCGGTGGCCAGCCGCGTGGGGGAGATTGGCACCTTGCGCGCGCTGGGCTTCCGCCAAGGCGCGGTGCTGTGGGCGTTTATGGCAGAAGCGATGCTGCTGGGCTGCGTGGGCGGCGCGGCAGGCCTGGCGCTTGCCGCTCTGATGCAGTTCGCGTCGTTTTCGACGATTAACTTTCAGACCTTCGCCGATCTGTCGTTTCGTTTCATTCTCACTCCCGGCATTGCAGGCAAGACGCTGTTGTTTGCAGTGACCATGGGATTCGTCGGCGGTTTTCTGCCGGCATTTCGGGCGGCGCGCTCGAATATCGTGGATGCGCTGCGGGCGATTTGATAGCGTTACAGAGGCGTATATGATAGCGAAAGACCCTATGGCCTTGATTCTCGGGAGACGACAATGGAAATCGACGTTGTATATACGATCGTCAATGCGGTCCCAGGGATATGCGGGATATTGTTTACAACAGCTTCACTGCGTCATTGTCGAACATCGAAGACCAAATCCGCACTTCTACAATTGCTCGGGTTCGGTATTTTTACAATCAGTGAATTGCTAATAACAATCTGTGTTGTGCCAATGCCGCGTGCGACAAATTCTGTTCTTGCTCAGTACGCGTACGTACTCAACATACTGGCTTCGACAGGGTTGCTTTGTGCGTCTCTAGCATTTCTTCATGAATCGACAAAGCAGTACCCGAGGGAACAGGTCTAGTATCGCGACACGCTAATTTTGGAACATCCTTGGTAACTATTCAGCTACTTTAAAACCTTTCCCTCACCCCCGGCCCCTCTCCCGGCGGGAGAGGGGTGAAAAGCCCTTCTCCTACGGGAGAAGGGTTGGGATGAGGGAAGAAGTTTTTGGCAACTCGGATAGTTACCATGTTTCGGGGTCGAACGATGGGGGTCAGGTCTTTCATTATTACATCGATCCCTAAATCCTGTTCGCAAATAGCGACGCGCTAACGCGGCGGTCGCTCAATCGTCCCCAGATGAAATGCGAATTCCTTGCGTGCCCGGTCGCTAAAGTAATGTGTCAGCGTGTTGCGCACCGTGGCAAAGGCGATCTGATCCCACGGAATTTCGTCTTCACGGAACAGCCGGGCTTCCAGTGTTTCCGCGCCGGCGCTGAAATCGAGATCGAGTAATTTCGCCAGAAACAGCAGGTAGACCTGGTTGACGTGCGGGATGTTGTATACCGCGTAGAGCATGCCAATCTCGACGCGCGCGCAGGCTTCCTCCAGCGTTTCGCGCGCGGCGCCCGCGTCCAGCGTTTCGCCGTTTTCCATGAAGCCGGCGGGCACGGTCCACAGGCCGTGGCGCGGTTCAATGGCGCGTTTGCACAGCAGCACTTTATCCTCCCACACGGGAACGCAGCCGACGATCATGCGCGGATTCTGGTAGTGAATCGCATGGCATGCGTCGCACACGTAGCGTGGCAGCGAGTCGCCTTCGGGAATCTTGCGTGCGACGGTGGCGCCGCAGGTGCTGCAGAATTTCATGAAAGAGCCTGTGCTTGGGAGCCGCTACTATACGGCAACACGCGGCGGAATCCAACGGCGCGCGCCACTCAAGAGGTTTGCGTCGTGTCCAGAAACGGCGTGTGCTCGCGCAGTTCGTCGATGTAGTTCGTGACGCCTTTTTTTTCACGGGCGAGGAAGGACTCGACCGCTTCCGCGAATTGCGGATGCGCCAGCCAGTGTAGCGACGAAGTTTGCACCGGCAGCAGGCCACGCGCCATTTTGTGTTCACCTTGTGCGCCGCCTTCGAAAACACGGATCCCGTGCGCGAGGCAGTATTCAATGGTCTGGTAATAACACGCTTCAAAGTGCAGCATGGGATGGTGTTCCAGCGCGCCCCAGTAGCGGCCGTACAAACGCTCAGTGCCTAAAAGATCAGTGCCGCGCATATTGAAGGATACGGCGATGGGCGCGCCCGCGCGCACGGCAACGATCAGCAGCAGATTTTCCGGCATGGTTTTGCCGATGCGCTGGAAGAAATCAAGGTTAAGGTAAGGCGTGTTGTGGTGCTCGCGGTAGGTGCGGTTGTAACAGCGCGCGAAGAACGCCCAATCGTTTTCGGTGATTGCCGTGCCTTCGAGCCAGCGAAAGCTGATGCCGGCTTCGACAACTTTGCGCCGTTCCTGTTTGATTTTCTTGCGCTTGGTGTGATTCATGCGCGCCAGATATTGTTCGAAGTTCGCGTCGCCCTCATTCACCCAGTGGAACTGCACGCCATGCCGCACCATCATGCCCTTGCCGGCAAGACGTTGTGTCTCCTCTGCGGTGGGAAACAGGCAGTGCAGCGATGAGGCATTGCTTTCGCGCGCGACTTCCAGCACGTGCGAGGCGAGTGCTTCCGCAACACTGTCGGATTCGGCAAGGATGCGCGGCCCGCTTACCGGCGTGAACGGTATTGCGCACAGCAGCTTGGGATAATATTCCAGACCGTGGCGCTGGTAGGCGTCGGCCCAAGCCCAGTCGAACACGTATTCGCCGCGCGAGTGCGATTTGACGTACAGCGGCATCGCGCCGGTGAGGCGTTTGTTGTCTTTTACGTCAAAAGCCGCCAGATAGCGCGGCGACCAGCCGGTGCGATCAACGGCACAGCCGGTTTCGTGCAGCGCGTGCAGGAATTCGTGCCGTAAAAACGGGTTGCCGCCGGTCAGGCGGTTCCATTGCGCCGGGTCGATTCCAGCCAGCGTGGAGACAATTTCAATGGTCAAGGGTGATGTCAGACGGGAATGTTGCCGAAGGTGAATTTTACGCGAATCAACACCAGCGCCGCCGCCGCGTGCGCGACATCGGTGCGGAGAAAGAGCAAGGTTTGGGTGGTTCGGGTGAAATTTTGCGCGATTGACCGTTCGGCGGGTGGGGGATAGATTGCCGGTTGGTGAAAAATAGTGTTTAAAATTTCTGTACCCCCGAACAACCTGAATCTGGATTGCGCCCGGCGAAAGCCCCGGCATCCAATCAGGTCATGCCGGACTCAAGTTCATTGCGGATTAAACTCTCCCGGTTACTTTTTTAACCAGTGAAAATCGGAATACTCCAACTCAACTCGACCATCGGCGCTTACGAAGCGAACCGCCTCAAACTCGTCGCGGCCTACGAACAAGCCGTCAAGCAAGGCGCGGAATTCATCGTGGCGCCGGAACTTTACCTCTGCGGCTATCCGCCGCGCGACTTGCTCCTGCGCCCGGATTTCATTGAAGCCGGTTTCAATGCGCTCAACCAGACTGCTGCCGTCATCGGCAATGTTCCGCTCTGCGTCGGTTTCGTGGATCGCAACGACGCGCGCCCCGGACGCGCGCTTTTCAACGCCGCCGCCGTCCTCCAAAATGGCAAGATCGCCTGGCGACAAAACAAATCGTTGC
>JANMXV010000373.1:0-2339 GCA_031381325.1 Betaproteobacteria bacterium
CGGTTCCAAACGGTGTTGGATTCGTGCATTGCAAAAAGGATGCGGCGATGCACCGGTTTCAAGCCGTCGCGCACGTCGGGCAACGCCCGTCCGACGATTACGCTCATGGCGTAATCGAGGTACGAGCGGCGCATTTCTTCTTCGAGACTTACCGGGATAGTTTCTTTGGCGAATTGATCCATTTATGGGGCTTTAAGCTGAGAGATTACGCCCGCCAGAGTAGCGGCGCGAGCGGCGAAATCCTGAGATTTTAGCATGCGCGTGCATGCCGAACACCGCAATTGACGCGATGCACATACGGTCACCGGCAAAAGTCAGGCGCAACACCGCTGTGCGCCAAAATAGTCAGGAAAAACATTCCACTAGCCGCAGAATATCGCTATGCTATACTTTTGCGGTGACATGCTATTGCGATGCGTGGGCTGAAACATAAACCAAGCATGCGGCAATAAAAAATCCAATCGACGGGAGCCCATAAAATGACGTTAAAACAAACACTTATAGCGTGCGCGACGATTGCCGCCATCGCCGGATGCTCGAATTCGCCTCCGACCACCACCGCGAATTTCCGCAATCAGGGCTATCTGCTTGATACCGCCGGCAACAACGCCGTGGTGCGCTCGCTCGGCTACGACGTTTGCGTGCGTACCAGCGACTGGACGCCGGCGCGCGCCATCATCGAATGCGATCCCGATCTGGTGCCGAAACCGGTCGCCAAAGCGCCGGTAGCGCCGCCGCCGAAAGCCGCCGCGCCCGCGCCTCAAGCCGTGACGCCACCGCCCGCGCCCACCTCGCAGAAATTCACCCTCTCGGCCGACGCATTGTTTGACTTCGACAAGACCGCGCTCAAGCCCGAAGGCATCAGAAAGCTTGACGATCTCGCCGATGCTCTCAGAGGCAAGCAGCACGACACCATCGTCGCCACCGGTCACACCGACCGTATCGGCAGCGTGCGTTATAACCAGCGCCTGTCCGAACGCCGCGCGGAAACCGTGAAGAAATACCTGCAAAGCAAGGGCTTGGATGTCGGCAAAATCACCGCCATCGGTAGAGGTAAATCCGAGCCGGTTATGAAGGCCACCGATTGCAGAGGCCCCAGGATGACGCGTGCCGCCATACGCGCTTGTTTGCAGCCGGATCGTCGTGTTGATATCGAAGTCAGCGGTAGCAAGGCTATCGACCCCAACGCCGCGCCAGTAGCAAGGCCGGCCCCAGATGCAAAACCAGCGATGAAAACCAAGGCCAAGGCCGCAACCAAAGCCAAAGCCCGCGCAAAAGCCAAAACGAAAGCTGCGGAATAATCAACAAGGAAAATGAAAATAGGCTGCGTTTCTTGGCCTATTCAACTAAAACGCCACACCCTCGGGTGTGGCGTTTCTTTTTGACAACAAATCCCTGTGTTTTTTCCATTAAAACCGTGATATGATTCCACTCACGGTTTGCTATACCATCACGATTGTGATATTTTTCAAGCGGTTATTTGGTAGCCTAGGTTTGGGGATGTAGTGGGAGACAGTGGTAAGGCTATTAATTAATGTGGTGCGGCGCCCTAATTTCTCAGCGTAAAACAGGAGGATCAAAAATCATGAGTTCCGTATTTAAAGTTAGTTTGGCGGGCGTCGCCTTGGCATCCATCGCAGGTTGCGTCAATATGAGTAATCCCGGTGGCAGCTACAAGAATCAGGGTTATCTGCTCGACCAGAATTCACAGGTGGTAAAATCGCTAGGCGCCAATGTTTGCGTGCGTACCAGCGATTGGACGCCTGCACGCGGCATCGTGGAGTGTGGCGACGCAACCGCACCGGCACCGGCGCCTAAACCAGTTGTCGCTCCGCCGCCGAAGCCCGAAGCTAAACCTGAGGCAAAGCCAGTCGCGAAACCCGCGCCTGCGAAAAAACCCCAGCCGATCAACATCACCGAGAAGATCGAACTGCAGAATATTCCGTTTGACAAAGCAATACTCACGGAAGACAACCAGAAAGAACTCAAAGCGTTCTTGGATGATCTGCGCAAGGCGAACAAAGCTCGTACTGCCGTCACATTTGGTGCAGTGGTTGTAACCGGTCACACGGATCGTATTGGCACTCTGCCCTACAACATGAAGCTCTCCGAGCGTCGTGCAGTGGTGGCGAAAGATCACCTGGTGAATGTGGAAAAAGTTGATCCGAAACTGATCTTCTGGGAAGGCAAAGGCCCGAAACAGCCGATTCCGGTAACCAAGTTCTGCGACAACAAGATGGCGCTCAAGCAGCTCATCGAATGTCTGGCGCCGAACCGCCGCGTCACGGTTGAAATTGTCGGCACCGCAATGCCGCAACCGAAGCCTGAAGCGAAACCGG
>JANMXV010000812.1:0-2288 GCA_031381325.1 Betaproteobacteria bacterium
CCAACGTAAGCCACGCAGCATATAAAGTATTGATTCTACGCCATTCTGGCGGCAACTCTCACGATGCAAATTATGTCCACAATCGCCACCAACTTGCAAGCCGTGAAGAGGCGTATCGCCGCGGCTGCGCAGGCTGCGGGGCGCGCCGCCGAAGGCGTGACCTTGCTTGTGGTAAGCAAAACATTTGCAGCGGAACAGGTGCGCGATTGCGCCGCCGCCGGCCAACGCGCGTTTGGCGAAAATTACCTTCAGGAAGCCCTGGATAAAATCGAGGCTTTGCGTAAGCTCGACCCCGGCAAGCCCGGCCTGCGTACGCTCGCCCCCGGCGCGCTCGACCTGGAATGGCATTTCATCGGCCCCATCCAAAGCAACAAAACACGGCCCATCGCGGAAAAATTCCTGTGGGTGCATGGCATTGAGCGCGAACGCATTGCGCTGCGGCTAAACGACGCGCGCCCCCCGGCGCTGCCGCCGCTGAACGTTTGCATACAAGTAAACGTCAGCGGCGAAGCCAGCAAATCAGGCGTAGCGCCGGATGAAACGGTGGCGCTGGCGCGGACAATCGCCGCGTTGCCCCGGCTCAAGTTGCGCGGGCTGATGGCGATCCCGGAACCCACGTCTGACCCTGCGCTACGCCGCCGGCGCTTTGCGCTACTGCGCGACATTCAAGCGAAACTCGTCGCGCTTGGGTACCCGCTGGACACCTTATCGATGGGCATGTCGGATGATCTGGAAGACGCCATCGCCGAAGGCGCCACGATGGTGCGCATCGGCACGGCCGTATTCGGCGCAAGAGCGTGAAGGATGAAATGTGAACAGCAACCGCTCGTGGCGCGTTACCATTGCACAACCCTTCACGCCTTCACGCCTTCGCGCCTTCGCGCCTTCGCGCCTTCACTCTTTCACTTCTTCACTGTCCTTACCCAATGAACATCACCTTCATCGGCGGCGGCAATATGGCCACTGCCATCATCGGCGGCTTATTGCAGCAGGGCTGGGATCGCGCGTCATTGTGCGCTGTCGAAATCCTGCCCGCCGCGCGCGAGAAACTCGAGCAAACGTTACAGATTCAAACGTTCCCCGCGGTAAACGCGCAATCCGTACAGGCAGACTGCGTGGTGCTGGCAATCAAGCCACAGCAGATGCGCGAGGTCGCGGCACAACTGGCGCCGCTGATAAAAAATATGCTGGTGATCACCATCGCCGCAGGTATACGCGGCAGTGATCTGTCACGCTGGCTGGGCGGCCACAAACGCATCGTGCGCGTGATGCCCAACACGCCGGCATTGGTGCTCGCGGGCATCTCGGGTCTATACGCCATGCCGAACGTCTCGGACGAAGACCGGCAACGCGCGCAAAGCATCATGGGCGCGGTGGGCCAAACGGTGTGGGTCGAGCGCGAGGAAGACATCGATGCGGTGACCGCCGTCTCGGGCAGCGGGCCGGCCTACGTGTTTTATTTCATCGAAGCACTCGATCAGGCCGCGCGTGATCTGGGCATCAGCGCCGAAACCGCGCGGCGCCTGGCAATCGCTACGTTCACCGGCGCATCCAAACTCGCCGCGCAAAGCAGCGAAGATGCCGCGACCTTGCGCGCACGCGTCACCTCCAAAGGCGGCACCACCGAGCGCGCGCTGGTCTCAATGGAAGCCGACGCGGTCAAAGCCGCCATCGGACGCGCAGTAAAAGCTGCTGCCGAGCGCTCGCGCGAATTGGGCGATGAACTGGGTCATGGCTAATGCCGGATCCATCTTAACTATTTATTTTTAATGATATTTAATTATGCTGAACAACGCAGTAATCTTTCTGATCCAGACGCTTTGCGAGTTTTTCGCCGGCATGCTGCTGTTGCGCTTCTGCATGCAGTTCAGCCGCGTGGCGGCACGCAATCCGCTGTCGGTGTTCGTGCAGGCGTTGACCAACTTTGCGGTATTGCCCGCGCGCCGTGTCATTCCCGGTCTGTGGGGACTGGATCTGGCAACGCTGGTGTTGGCGTGGCTGGTGCTGGTTGTCGAAATGCTGCTGATACTATTCATCAAAGGCGCGGCATTCGATTCGGGTAGCGCGATCGCCGCGTTGTTTTTGATGGCTCTGATTCTGCTGATGCGGCTGGCGATTTATCTCGCCATCGGCGCGATCTTCCTGCAAGTGATTCTGTCGTGGGTAAATCCCGCCAGTCCGATGGCGCCCGTGGTGGCCGCGCTGACCCGTCCGCTACTGCGGCCCATTCAACGCATCGTGCCGCCGATAGGCATGGTCGATCTCTCGCCGCTGGTTGCGCTGCTGCT
>JANMXV010000034.1:0-1900 GCA_031381325.1 Betaproteobacteria bacterium
GGTTGCGCCGTAGTAGGCTTGGTGTTGACCGCGCTGATGGTGGTGATCACCGAGTTCTACACCGCCACCGAATACGCGCCGGTGCGTCATGTTGCCGCAGCCTCAACAACGGGTCATGGCACCAACATCATCGCCGGCCTGGGCGTGTCGATGCGCTCCACTGCATGGCCGGTATTATCGGTGTGCGCGGCGATTTACGCTGCATTCGCACTGGCCGGCCTCTACGGCATCGCCATTGCCGCCACCGCCATGCTGTCGATGACAGGCATCATCGTGGCGCTCGACGCCTACGGCCCGATCACCGACAACGCCGGCGGCATCGCCGAAATGTCGGGCCTGCCGAAAGAAGTGCGCGCGATCACCGATCCGCTCGACGCCGTGGGTAACACCACCAAGGCCGTCACCAAAGGCTACGCCATCGGCTCTGCCGGTCTGGCGGCACTGGTGCTGTTCGCCGACTACACGCACGCGCTGGAAGCGACAGGCAAGGTCATCACCTTTGATCTGTCGAATCACATGGTCATCATCGGTTTGTTCATCGGCGGCATGATTCCGTATCTGTTCGGCGCCATGGCAATGGAGGCCGTGGGCCGTGCCGCAGGATCGGTGGTAGTCGAAGTGCGCCGCCAGTTCAAGGAAATTCCCGGCATCATGGAAGGCACCGCCAAGCCCGACTACTCGCGCGCGGTGGACATGCTGACCCTCGCTGCGATTAAAGAAATGATTGTGCCCTCGCTGCTGCCGGTGCTGGCACCTGTCGTTGTCGGCGTAGTACTAGGCCCGCAGGCGCTGGGCGGCGTGCTGATGGGTTCGATAGTAACGGGCTTGTTCGTAGCAATCTCCATGACCACCGGCGGTGGCGCCTGGGATAACGCCAAGAAATACATCGAAGACGGCAATCACGGCGGCAAAGGTTCCGAAGCCCACAAGGCCGCGGTCACCGGCGACACCGTGGGTGATCCGTATAAAGACACCGCAGGCCCGGCGGTGAATCCGCTGATCAAGATCATCAACATCGTTGCGTTGTTGATTGTGCCGTTACTTTAATTGAAGAAGGCCATCATTGAAACGGGGACGCAGTTACGTCCCCGTTTTGTTTTCAGTCTTTTCAACTTGAGTTTGGTAACTCCAAAGGCACCTCTGGAGTATGATAATTGACACACTACACAATGCTCCTCGGTTATTGAGGCACCCGTAATAAAGTTATTCCAACTACGTAAAATGTCGGAAGACGCAATACCTGATATCCCGCACGAATGGCTCTCGCGAGAAGATGAAATATGTTTCGCAGAGCGTCTTGAACGCTTACGTTGGTTAGAAAAACAAATGCCGCCCGCTGACTACTTGAAGTATCACGGCGGGCTTATGTCTAAGTATCTTTTTGATGAAACAAGATACTCCTTCGTTTATGGTCAGTACTTGGCTGTTATTGTGCTTGGTGTTGCATTTATAGAGAAAATGTTAGCGGCAGAATTTTACGCGTCCGGAAGAAATGACCTCGAACGTGCAGGTATATCCGAACTTTTAAAAGAGGCAGGAGAACTCGCATGGCTTAGCGCCGACGAATATGACGCATTCGAGCGCGCGCGACAAATCAGAAACCCTGTGACACATTTCAGACGGCCTTTGCATCGCGAGGACATTGATCGTCGCATGGTAGAAGAAAATCAACTCGCCTACACTATTATCGAACAAGATGCGCGCACGATCATTGCTGCCGTAATGCATATGATTGGCAGACATGCGGTATATGTGGACGAATCTGATGAGCAATAGACGGAAACCATTTTGTGTTACAACCTTTGGCTTGAGATATTTTGATTGCCAAACAATGATGAATCTCGTTCGACTCCTGTCGATTTTAGCAAGCGTAGCCCGGAAGAAGCGCAGCGTATTCCGG
>JANMXV010000043.1:0-1249 GCA_031381325.1 Betaproteobacteria bacterium
TGCGCGAGATCAAGACAAGGGTTCTCTGGAAAATGCGGCTCGCCGAGCAGCTAGCCGTCGAGCGCGTAAGTCCTGCGATGCAGCGGACACACGATGTTTTTTGAGTTGCCGCGTCCGCGCAACATGATCGCCTGACGGTGACGGCAGATGTTGCCGAGCAATGACACCGGCTTGCTTTTGTCATCACTGTTGCGCACCAGTGCCTTGGCGTCGCCCGCCCACGATAGCGCGTGGTAATCGCCAGCGTTGGGCGTGAGCAATTCGTGGCCGGCGTAATTCGGGCCTGCATCAAACAGCAATCGCTTTTCCAGTTCGTAAATCCGTGGATCAAAATACCAATCCACGGAAAGCTGCGATGTGGGGGGGTTGCGAAGCGCTGCGACTTGGGAGAGGTCTGACATGCGGTAATGGATGCGCGAAACAGATTAACGGTGGATGAATAAACTCAATCAACAAGCTACCGGTACATAGGGTGTAAGGGACTGATTTTCAAGACTTTTAGGTCAAAAAGAGTGGGCTATTCTTCCCCATGTTCCTGCAAAAAGCAACGATAAATTCCGCATCACTTGGTAACTTTATGTTTATAAAAAGAAATATCTCCATAAAACGCGATAGCCGATTCGCCGGTATTATCAGTATCGGTGGCGATCGCGACTGCCGAAATGGGCGGGGCATCCTCGCCAAAAGCCGCCTTGAAATCGGCCGCCACGTCGCGCTCCACAGCGAGCCACTGGTTAACGCGGGCTGCGCCGCTTTCGACGACAACCACGCGCACACGATCGGTGTAGGCGCTGGGCACGATGGTTCCGGCGGGCGCTTTGCCGTCCCACACATAACACAAGGCGGCGGCAGGCAGATTCGGATCATGCAGCGCGCGCGCCATGCGGATCCTGGTGCGATCAGTGAACGAGAGTTTTTCCAGCGGATAATCAAACATCACGTAGACGCGTGCCGGGTAATCGTCGCCTTCTTTGGTGCGGATGTCGCTCATTTTCAAAACGTTGGCGATTTTCCAGCGCCACTTGAGGAGCGGGAATTCGGCGGGATTCACCCTGATGCTACGGCTAAGTCCGGAGGCGGATGCGTTGGCTTCCGCGCGCAGCACCGTCACGCCGGCGTCGTCCACCAGCGTGTAGCGCGTGCGGTTTTTGGCGCTGGACACGCCGAGCGGCCGCCATGATTCCGGCAGCGCAGCGCCGGCTTGCAGCGCGGAAAATGCCGCCGCGGCGAGGGTGTCTGCCTGTGACCA
>JANMXV010000046.1:0-3744 GCA_031381325.1 Betaproteobacteria bacterium
ATGGTCTCGGCCAATATCGGACTTAACACGACTAACGGGCGCAGCATACCGTTGCCGTGGCTGGTGGTAAACGTGATTTGCCACATGTGGTATTTCAGTACCGAATCGGCGACGTACGGCAGCAGCATCTCCGGCGTACTGCCGGATACCGACGAAAACGAGCCGCCGCCGGTATAGCGCCCGACCGTTATCGTGTTATCACCGGCGGTGTGACCCATTTCCTCAGCGGTATTTTCCCAGCCGATTTTTTTCAGCACGTCGTCGTTTTCGGCGAGCACCACGCGCCAGGTGTTGCCGAAGGTGGCCTTGTCGGTCTTGTGCGGCAAAAAGCCTGCGACGTTGCGTAAGTAAAGCCGCCAGAAACGCCCAATCGAGGTGTTAGGCATGAAGCCGTCGCGCAATGCGCCTTGGGTGTAGTTGAAGCCGAGTTGCTTAATGATCGGGCCGTTCAGAATAATCAGCGTGTCGCCGCCGGGCGTGTTGCCGCTGTGCTCGACGCCATACTGCGGATCGCACATGCCTTCGATGGCGGCGATCAGCACCGGCATGTATTCAGGACGGCAGCCCGCCATCACCCCGTTTACCGCGATGCTCCAGAGGGTTGCGGCGCGGCTGTCGGGGAGGATTATGCCCAGCACTTCGTTGGGATCGCGGTCGGTGAATGCGAGAAACTCGTCGATGGCTTCACGCGTCGGCGGCACAATGGGCAAGCCGTCTGACAACTCGTTATCGTAGAAGTATTTGTTGACGGCGTTGAAGCCGCCTTTGAAAACGATGTCGCGCGCGCCGGGTTCGATGCGCTTGCCCATCACCGCAGGCTGCGCGGTTAGGTTTTCGATCACCTGCTTTGCGGTGGTTTCGATGATATCGAGGCGCAATTCATCTTTGTTCTTGATGCCGATGTGTCCCGGCACCATGGCCAGCGGAATGTTGGGCATACCCAGTCCGATGGACGTCATCGCGGCCTGCCGCAAAAAACCTTCACACGTCAGTGAAGAAGTCGGAAGCCCGAGTTCCTCACACGCTGCACTGGCCCGCAACACGGCGGGCGTGCAGGAGCCTCAACACGCCATGCCGGAGATGACGGCATCGACCCCCATCGCCTTGAACTTCCTGGCGAACTCGGCGAGCGCTTCTTTTTCTTCGCCGCCGTGCGAGCTGCCGAACTCGCGCCAGCTCACGAACTTCACGTCGGGGAATTGTTTCTTGATCGCTTCTTCCAGCAGCGCAAACACTTCGTCGCCGCGAAACAGAAAGTCCCACACCTGCGCGATGGTTTTGCCGTTCAACGTATCGAGCCGTTTGGCGAGCGGCTTGATGCCGGTCTGGCGCGGTGTGCGCGGCCAGTAAACTTCGTAATGTCCGTCATTGCTCATGATGTTTAAGTATTTGTTTTTAAAGGAGTATATTTAATTTATCGTCGTAAGAAAAAAACAAGCCCGTCATTCTGGCGAAAGCCAGAATGACGGCAGGGCTACTGCACCATACCCAATTCGCTTAGCACGTCTTTCAGTATGCCGTGCTGCCGCCGCAGTTCCTTGCCCATGTCGGCGCTGTTGCGGTAATCCTCGACCCACTGATTTTTTTCAACCGCTTGTTTCCAGTCGTCTGATTTCACCAGGCGCGCGAACACGCCGTCCCAGTAGCGTATCTGATCCGCGGAGAGTCCGCGCGGCCCGATGAAGCCGCGCGGCACATCGAACACGGCGTCGATGCCTTGCTCCCTGAAGGTCGGTACCGTGGCGGCGTTGCCCTTGAGCCGCGTATTGGAGGCGATGCCGATGATGCGCACCTTGCCCGCTTGCACCAGTGGCATCACGGTGGCGGGTGTTGCCGCCATCACATCCACGTGACCGCCGGCAGCAGCAATGACGCCATCGCTCGATGCGTTGAACACCACGATCTTCAGTTTTTTTATGTCTGCCTGTACCGAGCGCCCAACCAAAGCGGCGGTGATGTGAAACGAGTTGCCGCGCGCGGCCGAGAGAGCGATGCTCACCGATTCCGGATCGGCCTTCAACTTCGCCGTCAGATCGCGCGCGGATTTCAGCGGCGAGTTCGCAGCCACCACGAACGCAATCGGCTCCGAAATCAAATTTACAATCGGTGTGAACTCGAAGTAGTTGATTTTGATCTGGCCTTGTATCGCGGCGGTAAGCGGCGTAGACGTCTGCACCATCAACTTGTGCGCGTCGCCGTTGTGCTGGCCGAGATAATTCAGCGCAATGCCATAGTTGCCGCCGGGCTTGTTGGTGGTATTGATCGCCTGCTCCACCAGTTGGCGCGACTGGAAAATCGATTGCACGGTGCGCGCCGTATTATCGACGCCGCTGCCCGCGCCGGTGGGCACGATGAATTCAATCGTCTTGTCGGGCTTCCAGTCGGCGGCGGTCGCTAGGACTGCCGTCAGCGTCAGCACAGCGACGGCGCAGAGCGCGCTTCGAAAAAAAGTAAGCAAGTAAAGTCTCCGAATGGGCAGGGTGAACGAGTTTACACGGCTCCTGAATCCGGCGTTTGCCCTTGTCCACTTTATGGCCGGAACACGGTATCATGCTGCAACTGTTTTGCTTCATCCGGCTTCCGTATGGGGCAGACCCAATACTGTCGTTCCCGCATTTATTGATGGAGTGCAACATGCGTTTGAAGAGGCTTATTTTGAGTGTGATGGTGAGCAGTGCGTCTTGGCTTGCGATGGGCAATGCGCTCGCTGCCGACGCCTACCCCTCGCGTTCGATCCGCTGGATTGTGCCCTATACGCCTGCGGGAACCACGGACATACTCGCGCGCATCATGGGGCAGCGGCTGGCGGAGCGCCTCGGACAGACGATCGTAATCGACAATCGTCCCGGCGCCGGCAACAACATCGGCACCGAAATCGCGATCAAGGCCGCGCCCGACGGTTACACCTGGCTTCTGGTAAATCCGGCGAACGCGATCAACGCTACGCTGTACGCAAAACTGAATTTCAATTTTCTAAACGACATGGCGCCGGGGGCGGCACTGATACGCGTGCCCAATGTGATGACTGTGACAAAAAATCTACCGGCGCGCAACGTGCAGGAATTCATCGCCTACGGCAAGGCGAATCCCGGCAAACTCAATTTTTCGTCCGGCGGCGCCGGTACCTCGGTGCATTTGTCGGGCGAGTTGTTCAAATCGATGACCGGCATCAACATGGTGCATATTGCCTATAAGGGATCAGCGCCCGCGCTGGTGGATTTGATCGCCGGCCAGATGCACGTCATGTTCGACAACATGCCGGGAGTGATCGGCTATATTCGCGGTGGCGAATTGCGCGCGCTCGGCGTCACCACCGCGCAACGCTCGCCCCAGTTGCCCGAGGTGCCGGCGGTGGCGGAGTTTGTGCCCGGCTTCGAGGCCAGTGCATGGTTTGGATTGGGCGTGCCCAAAGGCACGCCTGACGCCATCGTCGCACGCATCAATCGCGAAGTGAACGAGACACTGAAAGAGCCGAAGGTGCTGCAACGGCTGGCGGATTTGGGCGGCACCTCCATCGCCGGAACGCCCGCTGAGTTCTGGGCGATACATACGATGGAGACGGAGAAGTGGGCTAAGGTGGTTAAGGCGTCTGGGGCAGCACTTCAATAGCATGCTTACTTCGCCCGCAGCCCGGTGTCCTTCACCCGTTTGTTAAACGCAGCGATATCCGTGCGCACCATGCGATCTGTTTAACCACGGAACACACGGAATACACGGAAAGAACTGCGTGCGGATTTTTCCGTG
>JANMXV010000394.1:0-1109 GCA_031381325.1 Betaproteobacteria bacterium
GGCGGCAGTTACATCGGACTTGAGTTCGGGCAGATTTACCGGCGCTTCGGCGCGCGCGTCACCATCATCGAGAAAGCGCCGCAAATCATCGCTCGCGAAGACCCGGAAGTGTCGCGGGGCGTGCTCGACATTCTGCGCAACGAAGGCATCACGGTGGAAACCGGCGCCGAGTGCATGACGCTTGAAAAGCGCGGCGAACACATCGCGGTCAAGCTCGATTGCGCCACTGGCGCGCGTGAGGTGGAAGGCTCACATCTGCTGCTGGCGGTGGGCCGCGTGCCGAACACCGATGATCTGGGCCTCGCTCGTGCCGGTGTAAAAACCGATGCGCGCGGCTACATCGGCGTTGACGACCGGTTGCGTACCAACGTAGCGGGCATCTGGGCCATCGGCGATTGCAACGGGCGCGGCGCGTTCACGCACACCTCGTACAACGATTACGAAATCGTCGCTGATAACCTGTTGAACAGTGATACGCGGTCGGTGAATGACCGGCTCACGGCATACGGACTGTTCACCGATCCGCCGCTCGCGCGCGTGGGCATGAGCGATACCGAGATACGAAAATCCGGCCGCCGCGCGCTCACCGGCACGCGTCCGATGACGCGCGTGGGCCGCGCGATCGAGAAAGGTGAGACGCAGGGCTTCATGAAAATCACCGTCGATGCGGACACCAAAGAAATCCTCGGCGCCGCCATACTCGGCGTCGGCGGCGACGAGGCGATTCATTGCATACTCGATTTGATGGTCGCGAAAGCGCCTTACACCGTGCTGCAGCGCGCAGTGCATATCCATCCGACCGTGGCGGAATTAATTCCTACGATGCTGGGCGAACTCAAACCGTTGATTTGAACCGGGCATGTAACGTAGTGACCGCCACGTGGCGAGCGAAATTGCCAAGTGGAAAAAAATCGCCGGTGCGAAGAAGATAGAAGTTCAATAGTCTTGGTTAATCAAACCTTCGCAGAGCCACCCTGACGCAGCAGGTGTACGCCCACCAGCAGCGCCGGGACGCCGCACATGATGAATCCGATGCCGTAGCTGCCGGTAACGTCAAGAAGACCTGAATACATCAGCGGCAAGGCCAACGCGCCGACCTGGCCGAAGGA
>JANMXV010000079.1:0-1221 GCA_031381325.1 Betaproteobacteria bacterium
ACAGACTTTTACAATGCAACCACGTATAACAGCGAAGAGACCACTTTCATTGGGTACTTGAACGGCGCCCTGCGTAGTTACCGTCGCGTGGAGAATAGCCTCTATCTGGCTTCCATTCAGAATACAGGTGAGAACACGCTCTTCGGACTCAACTGCTTCTGGGTTTATCAGCAGGGCAAGGGCGAATCCATCGATAAATTTCAGTTGGATGGCGGCATCATCTTCAGCAACGGCACACTGATCAACTCAATTGGAAGCGATAAATCCGGGGGGTTTCCCGGCTTGGTGCTCCCGCCCAATCGCAATACACGCTGGGACTACCTTTTCGTAGGCCCACTGCCCGCGCCGCCGGTACAGTACACCCCGATCCCCCAGCCGGTCAGCTACCGCATGCATGCTGCCGGAGCGCTTACTGATCGTGTCGAGGACGCAATTTACAGTTTGCAAACGGCTGAGAATAGTCCGGCAGTGACAAAGTTTAGAAACTTCGATGTTACGGGCAAATCGTACGTTGCCGATGCCTCGCCCATAGGCGAGGTATTCTTCGCCACCGTCGATTTGGGTGTCATTGTGCATGAACCCAAGCGCGGTCCCAAGATCGTTATTCCGCCCAATGTAGTGAAATTGCTGGCTGCCGTTTGGTTTTAGGTTTGGAGGAGGCGGTATTACCCTGTGTTGATCC
The DNA here is from genome assembly GCA_031381325.1 of Betaproteobacteria bacterium. GTDB lineage: Bacteria > Pseudomonadota > Gammaproteobacteria > Burkholderiales > SG8-41 > UBA5216. The sequence continues at coordinate 683 of JANMXV010000079.1, forward strand.
GTGTGACACGCAGCTTGCGCACGTTGTGAAAAGCCTTTATATTTCGTCCGCATGAACACTCGTTCCCAGGCCCTCGCAGTTGCAAACGTTGGCAAAGTTGCAAATCTGCTTTCCCTGCCCAGCGCGTTGCTGCTGGCGGGCCTGCTGCTGCGCGCAAGCGCAAACTAACTTAACCCCCATTTGCAGTACCCGTAGTATTCGATCTGGCGCCCAGCGTCAGGAATCCCTATTTTCGCCTTGGCGTTGAACGCACAAGGCGGCTGAAAGCAGCAACGGAGAACATCATGGCCCAGGAAAAACTCATCATATTCGACACCACCATGCGCGACGGCGAACAAAGCCCCGGCGCATCGATGTCCAAGGAAGAAAAATTACGTATTGCGCGCCAACTGGAACGCATGCACGTCGACGTCATCGAAGCGGGTTTCCCCGCTGCCAGCGACGGCGATTTTGAAGCGGTGCAAGCGGTTGCCCGCGCGATCAAGGACAGCACCATTTGCGGGCTGGCGCGCGCCAACGAGCAAGACGTGCGCCGTTGT
>JANMXV010000086.1:0-17145 GCA_031381325.1 Betaproteobacteria bacterium
CCAACGGCGATGACCACCCCGGCGGCTTCCCCACCCGGGATGAAAGGGGGTTCGGGCCGGAACTGATATTTCCCGGCGAGCATCAGCACATCGACGTACTGGACGCCCCGAGCGCCTATGCGCACCTGGATCTCACCCGCAGCGGGCGGCGGCGGATCGGGCAAATCCCGTAACGCCAGCACCTCCGGCCCGCCAAATGCTTCACAAACCATCGCTTTCATGGATGCTCCTCTTGCCTGGAGGCATCTACGCCAGAAAATTTTCCGGAGGACGCCATCCGTGGACGCACGGTTAAAAATCCTTGATCGAAATCAAGTCCATCGAATAACATTCTACCGCCTGCGAGGGGCGGCTCATCTGTTGCGCGTAGAGAATGGGTTTGTCTCGCACTCATAGTGCCGTTAACGTGATCCTGGCGATATCGAGGCCTGCTGAATAATGCGTCGCCACTTTTCCACTTCGGAGCGCACCAGCTCGCCGAATTGCGCGGGCGTGCCTCCGGCCGGCACTGTACCTTCGGCAGTCATGCGCTCCCGCACATCTGGAATTTTCAGCACGCGGTTGATGTCCTGGTTGAGCCGCTCTACGAGCGCGGCAGGCGTGCCCGCAGGTGCGCCGATCCCGTACCAGCCGTTCACTTCATACGGCCCCGGCATCCCGGATTCCTGCATAGTCGGAAGTTCCGGCGCTCCGGCGACGCGCTCGGATGAGGTGACGGCAAGCGCACGCACACGTCCTGCTGCAATCATCGGCTGCGCGGACATACGCGTGGTAAACAGCATCGCAATATGGCCGCCCGCAACATCGGATAGCGCCGGTGCTGCGCCCTTGTACGGAACATGCGTAATCCGCACTTGGGTCTGCTCTGCGAGGAGTTCGCCCGCAAGATGGAGCACGCTGCCCAAGCCCGATGATCCGTAAGTCACAGCGCCCGGCTTGGCTTTAGCGAGCGCGATAAGTTCGCGTACCGAACGTACTGGCAGACTCGGATTAACCACCAGCAAATAGGGCTGCGATACCACTTGCGTGATGGGCGTGAAATCCCGCACCAGATCGATAGGCCCCTTGCTGCCTTGCAGCGCCGCGTTGGTCGCGTGCGACACGATGATCATGCCGAGCATGTGCCCGTCCGCCGGCGCCCGCGCCACGGCGGCAAGACCTATCGTTCCGCTCGCGCCGGGTCTGTTCTCCACGACCACGGGCTGCCCCCAGGCTTCGGTGAGTTTCTGCGCGATCACGCGTGCGACGATGTCGGTGCTGGCCCCCGGCGAGAAGGGATTGATGAGGTTAACGATCCGGGTTGGGTAGTTTTGGTAAGCAGCAGATTCTTTCTGAGCCATCGCGAGTGGCGCCGCCATTGTCGCTAGAAGTCCGAACGCGATGCTCACGGCACAGTGCAGGTTCTGTTGCATGTGGAATTGAGTGGACATGGGACTTGCCGTTAAGCCTGCACAGCGTCGGACGCCGCCTCGGCGCGATAGGCATGCACCAGCTCGATCAGTTCCGGAATGTCGCGCAGCCGGGCGCCGCTCTCGCGCATCATGGTTACCGGGTCCTGGTGGCGCTCTTCCTGCGTCCACGACTCGGGGGGTTTGGTGGCTCGCGCGCCGAGATGCGCACCGACGCGGCGGGCGCGCGCAATGACCCGGGTGCCGAACAGATGCTGGCGTGTGTTGAAGCGCGCCAGTGCCGCATCGATATCGCCGGTCTGCTTGAGCGCATCGGCAAGGCACTCCGCATCGAGGGCCGCTTTTGTCACACCCATACCGACGTGCGGCCGCGCCACGAACGCGGCGTCTCCGAATATCGCTGTATGCTTGAGCATCATGCGCGGGGATTCCAGATCGAAGATGGCCTGGAAGAAGGGCTGCGCGGTGAGTTCGATCACCTGCACACACTGAGGCGCAAGCACCTTGCGGGCGGTGGCGCGCATGCCGGCGAGCACTTCAGGCCGGATCAATGCGGGTGCAATCGCAGTGCCATGGCAAAAACCGCTTGCGTCTGAAGCAACTCCTCGTGCGTCCCGATACCGGCGCCGCGGCTCGCCAGATCGTCACCGACGCGTTCGAAGACCTGCACCTTCCAGCCTATCGACCGCAGGAGATTCGCCGCGAACAGGCCGCCCAGCGATCCACCGATTACTAAAGCTTGAGGCATTACGCTGGCTCCTGGTTAACGGCGTTTATTAGCGCTTGGATTTCGCCGAGCGCACCGGGCACGCGCCACACGATCACTGGCGTGGAGTTTAGCCGAATCTGACTTGTGAAAACCGGACACGCACAACCGCACCGGCGTGGCATTGGCGCCGCACCAGCAATCCACATCGCGGATGCCCGTCTAACAGCGCGCCTGCAACGCGGGATTGCTTGCACAATGGAAACCTGCGGCGGGATAATGCGCTATCCACTTCACGCACACGCCATCGGTTGTTGCATTCGCGCAATGCCGCATGAAATTTCTTAACGGACGAACAGCGCTTACATGAGCACGGGGCAATCCGAAGTCAGTATCGGCAGCGACGCAACGAAGCAGCCGCACGCCAAGCTCAAGACCTGGGTGCTAATCGCTACGGCCGTGGTGTTGCTGGCGTGGGGCGGCTACTGGCTTTATCAGCGTTCAACGCACGTCTATATCGACGATGCGCGCATCGACGGCGAAGTGGTCGCCTACTCAAGCCGCGTGTCGGGCTGGATCACTGAACTGCCGGTGATTGAAGGTGACGAGGTAAAAAAAGGCCAGTTGCTGGTACGCGTCGACGAGCGTGATTCGGTGTTGCAGCGTGAAGTGCTGGTGTCGAAGCTGCAAGCCATTGAAGGCCAGATGGCGGTGATGCGCGCGCAAACCGGCCAGGTCGATCAGGAAACGCTGGGACGCTACCAGAGCGAAACCAGCCGTCTGGCGGCCGCCGAAGCCGAGACCGCTACACTGGACGCCCAACTGAAGCAGGCGGACGCAGACTACAAGCGCATGCAGAACCTGGAGAAATTTGTCACCGGTCAAGAGGTGGATCACGCGCGCACCGCTTATCAGCAGGCGCAGGAACGCCACCGCAAGGCGTTGGCCGAGGCAGCGGCGGTGCGCGGTTCATTGTCCTCGGCGGGCGGCAGCCGGCGCCAGGTCAATGTGATCGGACAGCAACTGCTGGTGCTCGCGCGTCAGGCCGATGAGATGCGCGCCGAAATCAAACGCCGCGAAGTCGATATTGCCGACCGCACCATTACCGCGCCCTCCAATGGAAAAGTGGTGATGACGTTCGTGCGCAAGGGGGAGCACGTTGCCGCCGGGCAGCGCATCCTGATGTTCCATGATCCGAATGAAATCTGGGTCGAAGCCAACATCAAGGAAACCGACGTCGGCCGTCTCAAGCCGGGCATGAAGGCCGACATTCACGTCGACGCCTACTCCGGCAAAGTGTTCAAAGGCGAAGTGTTTCGCATCGGCCAGGCGGCCACCAACCGCTTCGCGCTGCTGCCGGATCCAAATCCAAGCGGAAATTTTACAAAAATCACGCAACGGTTGCCGTTGCGCATCAAGCTGCTCGACAAAGACGCCACCCTGCGCCCCGGCATGATGGTCGAGGTCTACGTTGCGACCGGAAACCACTGAAGACCTGATCGCGCGCCACGGGCCGCGCTATCGATGGCTGGCGACGCTGACCGTGATGATGGGCACGGTGTCGGCCATGCTCACCACCACCAGCGTCAACGTCGCGTTGCCCGACATTATGGGCGCCTTCGGTATCGGCCAGGATCGCGCGCAATGGCTTTCCACCGGCGCGCTCGCCGCCATGACCGTGGGCATGATGCTCAACGCCTGGCTGATACACAGCTTTGGACAACGCAAGACTTTTGTGTGTGCGCTGAGCGTGTTTGTCGGCGCGCTGGCGCTCGCCGGATTGAGTCCCAACGACTCGGTGTTGATTTTCTGCCGCATTGTGCAGGGCGCGGTTGCCGGCATGCTGCAGCCGTTCGCGATGTACACCATCTTTCGCGTGTTTCCGTCGAACCAGCGCGGCACGGCGATGGGGTTTTTTGGCATGAGTGTACTGCTCGGCCCGGCGCTGGGCCCGACGCTGGGCGGGGTGATGATCGAACACTTCAACTGGCGCTATATTTTTTACGTCGCGGCGCCGGTGTGCATCGCTGCGATATTGTTGGGCAGTGTGTTCATGCCGGAACGCGAGGAAACCGGCGAGCGCCTGCGCTTCGACTGGATCGGATTCCTGCTGATGACGGTGTCGCTGGCGTGTCTGCTCACTGGACTGTCGAACGGTCAGCGCGAAGGCTGGCATTCGGGCTTTGTGCTCGCGCTGTTCGCCATCGCTATGACCGGTGGCGCGGCATTTCTGCTGTGGGAACTGCACACGGAGCATCCGCTGGTCAATCTGAAAGTATTTGGCAACGTGGCATTCGCTGCTGCCGCTGCGGTCGCATGCATCTTCGGCGTCGGTTTGTTCGGCTCCACTTATCTGGTACCGCTGTATGTGCAGACCGTGCAACATTTCACGCCGCTCTCCGCGGGCCTACTGCTGATGCCCGCCGGCATACTGATGGGCATCGCCATGCCCATCGCGGGCTATCTGAGCGACCGCGTCGCCGCGCGCAACATGATCTTTGCCGGCTTGCTGTGTTTTGCCGTTTCGTCGTTCTGGCTGGCGCGGGTGGATGCGAACATGCCGTTCTGGAGCATCGCCTGGGCGCTGATCATTTCACGCATCGGGCTCGCGATTATCAAGCCCTCGCTCAATGTCGCGGCGCTGCGCGCGCTGCAGCCCGAACTGTTGAGCCAGGGTGCGGGCATGATCAACTTCGCACGGCAATTGGGCGGCGCGTTTGGCGTCAACCTGCTGTCGGTAACGCTAGACCGGCGCACGTTTTTCCACAGCGATACGCTCACCGCCACGCAAACGCCCGCCAACGGCGCCACCGCTGAGTTGCTGCGCACCATTCAGGCGCTGCTCGCGCAGTCGGGCGTAGCCGAAGACCTGCAGGCAGCCGGCGCGCTGAATTACCTCGGGCGCGTCATACAGGCGCAGGCCTACACCCTGGGATTTCGCGATAGCTTTCTGGTGGTGGCGGTGATTTTCACGCTGGCACTGATCCCGGCATGGATCATGGGACGGACGAAGCCGCAGCAGGCGGTGTAGTTTCGGTTGGAGTTGGAAACGTGGAGCATCTTTGCATTCGGAATGAACCTGTTCGGGTCGTTAATGGCCGTGGTTCACATTCCCCGGCAGGCTGGAGCGAGAATCCTATCGGTGCGGAAGGCTGATCCCAAAGAGCGAAGAAACTATCGTGCAGCGCGCCCACAACCGTAACGCTAGAGGCCTTTCATTTTTATGGACGCCCGCGCCCATTTGATCCGCCATGAATATTCTAGTCACCGGCGGCGCCGGCTTCATCGGCTCGCATCTCACCGAACGGCTGCTCGAATTGGGCCACAGCGTGCGCGCCGTGGACGCCATGACCGATACCTACTCCACCGCACTCGAAGCACTAAACGCGCGCCAAATACAGAGTCGTGATGCACCTATGTCGTTGTCACGCATCGCCCTGCAAAAAAGGAACAGGCCGCGGAATACGGCATGCATCTCCTGCTGTTTGAACCCCGTTCGGGGCAGAGTAGGTCAGCAAGCTAGTGCTGCGTGCTACACTCGTTGCCGCCCATGAAACATCCGCATGAAAATTCAACGATGCTGGCGCTCCTGACTGCCGCACTGGCGCTGTACTCGATGGTTGCGAGCGCACAGCAGCCCTTCCCCACTCGCGCCATCCGCCTGATCGTGCCGTCGCTGCCGGGCGGCGGCACGGATATTTCCGCACGGCTGATCGCGCCGAAGATGAGTGAAGTGCTGGGCCAGCAAGTCGTTGTCGAAAACCGCGCGGGCGCGGCCAGCATCATTGGCAGCGAACTCGTTGCGCGCGCGGCGCCCGACGGCCACACGCTGCTGATGGGCATTGCCACGCTGACCATCAACCCGCATATTCATCGCATAATGCCGTTCGATGCGGTGAAGGATTTCGCGCCGGTATCGCAAGTCGCGGTGCTGCCCAACGTGCTGGTCGTTCATCCTTCACTGCCCGTGAAAACCGTGAAAGAATTGATCGGCTTTGCGCGCGCGCACCCTAAACAACTCAGCTATGCCTCGGCGGGCGTGGGCAGCAATTTGCATCTGACGATGGAACTCTTCCTGACCATGGCGCGCATCCGGATGGTGCATGTGCCGTATAAAGGCTCCGGCGGCGCGATGGTCGACGTGCTTTCGGGACAGATTCCGGTGATGGGCACCACCTCGCTGAGCGTGATGCAGTTTATACGCAGCGGACGCTTGCGCGCGCTGGGCGTCACCAGCGCAAAGCGCAGCATCGCACTGCCTGAGGTGCCGACCATCGCGCAAGCCGCGTTACCCGGCTTTGAGGCAGTGCAATGGTATGGCGTGCTTGCACCTGCCGGCACGCCGCGCGACATCGTAAACAAAATTCATGCAGCGGTGGCGCGTGCGCTACAAGAGGCGAGTGTGAAAGAACGCCTGCTTGGCGACGGCGCGGAGCCGGTGGGCAACACACCCGACGAATTCGCCGCAGTGATCCGCACCGACCTTGTAAAATGGGGCAAGGTTATCAAAGATGCCGGCATCACGGCGGAGTAAGCGCATGAAAACCAAACCTGTGCCTGTGGCAGCAAAAAATCTGCGTAACAAAAAGCATCCTGCCGTGCCCGCATCCAACGCGGTATTCAATGCACAAAACCGCCGCGTGCTGGCGCAACATTACCGTGCGAAGTACGGGGTGAAGTAATCCAATGAAAGCCCCGCCGTTCGCCTATGCACGAGCGCGCAATCTGCCTGAGGTGTTCGAACTGCTGGAACACTACAAGGACGGCGCAAAAATTCTGGCCGGCGGACAGAGCCTGATGCCCGCGCTCAATATGCGGCTGTCGTCACCGGATCTGCTGATCGATATCAGCCGATTGTCAGAGCTCGCCGGCATTCAGGTGAAGGGTGATCACGTGCATATCGGCGCGCTGACCACGCATACACAAATCGGCGATGCGGCGGAAATCCGCAAGCACTTGCCGCTGCTCGCCGATGCAGTTGAACACATCGCGCATCCGGCGATACGCAATTCGGGAACTTTCGGCGGCAGTCTCGCCATGGCTGATCCGGCGGCGGAATGGCCCGCGTGCTGCGTGGCGCTGGATGCGCAGATTGTGCTCGCCGGTAAATCCGGCTCGCGCCGTATTGCTGCACGCGAATTCTTTCAAGGCCTTTACGCCACGGCGATGAAGGCCAACGAAGTGCTGACCGAAGTAGTGATTCCGATTCCCGGCGCTGATTACCGGCATGTGTTTCTGGAATTGGCGCGGCGGCGCGGGGACTATGCGATTGTGGGCGTTGCTGCGCTGGCGAAAGTTGTGAACGGCTCAATCAGCGATTTGCGACTCACCTTTCTGGGCGCAAGCGAGAAACCAGTTCTCGCTGTAAAAACATCGCAAGCATTTGTTTTTAAAGGATTTTCTGAAACCGTATTAAAAGAGGCACAGCAGTTGCTCGCGGATGAACTCGATCCATCCGCGGACCTGTATTCCTCCGCCGCCACCAAACTGCATCTCGCGCGCGTGTTGACCGCGCGCGCGATGAAACAGCTCGTCGCGTGAAAATATTCAGCATGGACACCCTCATCGAAACCACCCTGGCCATCAACGGCGAAGCCGTCACCCGCCGTATCCCGGTGCGCCAGAACCTGGTTGATTTTCTGCGCGAGGACATGGGTTTGACCGGCACGCACATCGGCTGCGAACACGGCGTGTGCGGCGCGTGTACCGTGCGCGTGGACGGCAAGATTGTGCGCGGCTGCCTGATGCTCGCGGTGCAAGCCGAAGGCCGCAACGTCGAAACCATTGAAGGCTTATCTGACAGCGGCGAAATTTCCGATCTGCAGGACGCATTCCATAAACGCAACGCGCTGCAATGCGGCTTCTGCACGCCGGGCATGCTGCTCACCGCGCAGGATTTAGCCACGCGCAACCCGCACGCCACGCGCGAGGAAATTCGTGCGCATATTTCGGGCAACTACTGCCGCTGCACCGGCTATCAGGCGATTGTCGATGCGGTGGAAACGGTACTCGCCGCGCGCAAGAGTAAATCATGAACGCGCCGTACATCGGGCAAAGCGTCCCGCGCGCCAACGCCAAACGTTTGTTGCAAGGGCGCGGCGCCTACACCGATGATCTGCGTTTTGCACGGCTCGCGCACGTGGTGTTCTTTCGCAGCCCGCATGCGCACGCGCGCATCGTCAGGCTTGATCTCGCCAGGGCGCGCACCATGCCGGGCATCATTGCGGCGGTTGATGGCGCGACACTCGCACAGTACTGCAAGCCGTGGGTCGCGGTTCTCGACCATCTGAAAGGTATCAAGTCCGCGACGCAACACGCCATCGCGATAGGGCGCGCCTGCTGGCAGGGCGAAGCGGTCGCCGCGATTGTGGCGCAAACGCGCGCGCAAGCCGAAGACGCCCTCGAAGCCGTTGAGGCCGAGTGGAAACCGCTACCGGTGGTCACCGATATGGCCGCATCGCTTGCAGGCACGCAGGTCATTCATCCCGACATGAGCGACAACATCTGTTTCAGCCGTGAATTCGCCACCGACGGCGTGGACGCTGCATTTGCCGAAGCTGCCAGTGGTGGTGTTGTAGTCGAGGAAACCTACGAATTCGGTCGCCACACCGGCGTCACGCTCGAAGGCCGCGCCATACTCGCCGATTACAACGCCGCCGAACACACGCTGACGGTGCATCATTCGACCCAGGCGCCGCACATGATGCAGGATATTTTTTCGCGGCATCTCAACATTCCCGAAGGCAATGTGCGGGTGATCGCGAAGGACGTGGGCGGCTCGTTTGGCATCAAGGTGCATGTCTACGCCGACGAGATGGCGACCGCGGCGCTGGCAGTGATGCTAAAGCGCCCGGTGAAATTCATCGCCGACCGCATGGAGTCTTTCCTCACCGACATCCACGCCCGCGAACACAAAGTGAAAGTGCGGCTCGCCTGCACCAAAGACGGACAAATCCTCGCCTTTGAACTCGACGATCTCACCGGCATCGGCCCCTACTCGGTCTATCCGCGCACCAGCGGCATCGAAGGCAATCAGGTGGTCAATCTCACCGGCGGGCCGTACCAGCATCAGCAGTACCGCGCCAAACTCAACGTGGTATTCACCAACAAGAATGTGACCTGCCAGTATCGCGCGGTGGGCCACCCGATTGCAGTGGCAATCACCGAAGCTATCGTCGATCTTGCGGCGAACAAGCTCGGTATGGACCCGGCGGAATTCCGCCGCCGCAATCTGGTGCCCGACGACGCTTACCCGTACACCTCGGCGTCGGGCATGAAGATGGAGAAGTTGTCGCACCAGCAAGCGCTGGAGAAATTGTTAAAGCTGATGAACTATGCCGCGTTGCGCGCCGAACAGGCCGTGCTGCGTAAACAAGGCGTGTATCGCGGTATTGGTTTGGCCGCCATGATCGAAGTCACCAATCCATCGCCCGCTTTCTACGGCGTGGGCGGCGCGCGCATCTCCTCGCAAGATGGTGCGACCTTGCGTCTTGAACCCACCGGCATGGTGACGTGCCTGGTCAGCGTTACTGAGCAGGGCCAGGGCAGCGAAGGCATATTCGCGCAGATTGCAGCAGATGCAGTGGGCGTGAGCGTTGACCGTGTGCGTGTCATTACCGGCGACACTGCCATCACGCCCTACGGCGGCGGCACCTGGGCTTCGCGCGGCGCGGGCATCGGCGGCGAAGCGGTGCTGCAAACGGGCAAGGTGCTGCGCGCCAACATTCTTGAAGTCGCCGGCGCCATACTGCAATCCAGCCGCGAAATGCTCGACATGCGCGACAACAATGTGGTGGACGTACGCACCGGCGAAGTAAAACTGAGCCTCAGCGAGCTGGGGCGCATCGCTTACTTTCGCCCTGACACGCTGCCGATGGATTTTCAGTCGGAATTGATGGTCACCCGCCATTACACGCCGCGCGGCTACGGCTTTGCGTTCACCAACGGCATACAGGCCTCGCTGGTCGAAGTGGATATCGAAACCGGCTTCGTCAAGCTGCTCAAGCATTGGTGCGTCGAAGACTGCGGCACGATTATCAATCCGCAACTCGTCGACGAACAGATTCGCGGCGGTATTGTGCAAGGCATCGGCGGCGCGATGACTGAACACTGCCTCTACAGTGAGGAGGGCCAACTACTCAACGGCACCATGGCCGACTATCTGGTGCCGATGGCTGGCGAAATGCCCGATATGGTGATCGCCCACGTCGTCACGCCGACCAAAACCTCAGAACTCGGCGCCAAAGGCGCGGGCGAAGCCGGCACGGCCGGCGCGCCCGGCGCGATCATGAATGCCATCAACGATGCGCTGCTGCCGTTTAACGCGCGCGTCACCGCGCAGCCGTTTACGCCGGAGCGGGTGTTGCGGGCGTTGGGGAAAGTTTGAACGCTACCCATAAACAACCTTGCGCGGTGCTACGAGGTCTCAGCCGATTCGGGATTGCGCGCAAGCGGCCAGCCCGGGCGCTTGAAACTGCCACACACGGTGGCAAAAGGCAGCAATTCGCGTAGGATGTAGGTCAGGTTGGGAGACTGTGCCGTACTTTGAATGGATTTTTGCGCAAAAGAAAGCAATGACCTCGAACCAACAAAGTCCACGGAAGTTCAAGCTCAAAAAATGGGTGGCCGCCACGTTGCTGGCATCGCTTTGCCATGCGGGCATGGTGACTGCCGCCGGTTTGGGCAAGCTCAATGTGCTGTCGCGGCTGGGACAGCCGTTCGCTGCTGAAATCGATCTGATCAATGTGACAAGGGACGACCTGGCGACGCTGAACGTCAGCCTTGCGCCGCCCGCCGCGTATCAGGCGGCGAACCTGCGGTTTGACCCGGTACTCAATGCGTTTCGCTTGTCCGTGGAGCGGCGCGCGAACGGTACGCTCTATATTCGCGCTACATCGGCGCGCCGCGTGACCGAGCCTTACTTTGATTTGCTGGTTGATCTCACCTCGCGGGACGGCAAGCTCCAGCGCGGATACACAGCACTGCTCGACCTGCCGGACGTGGCGGAACCCGCGGCGGCAGCCCCTGCGCCTGTCGCTGCGACACCCGCGCCCAAGGCGGGCGACGTGCGCCCTCGCGCAGCCAGATCATCGCGCGCGCGCAAGCAGTCAGCGGCGCCGGATTCGACGCCGCCGGTTGTTCCCGCACCCGTGGTTCCAGCGCCCGTGGTTCCAGCGCCCGCCTCTGTTATTCCCGCTACCCGCACCCCGGTGACGCCGGCGACGGCAGGTAATAACGCGGTTGCCCCGCTCGAATCCAGACCCGTTGAACCTGCCACGTCCGAATTGCTTAAGCCCGCTCCCCCAAAATCCGAGCCTGCGGCAGCCGAGGCGCCCAAGACAGAACTGCCAAAACCCGAACCCAAGGACCCCGCTAGCGTGCCTGCTGCGGAACCCCGAGTAGCTCTAGCCCCTGCACCGGAAAAAGAAATCGTGCGGCCTCCGCCGCTTCTGCCACCGCAGCGGGGCGTCATCGATACAGCGATGAATCACATCGTGCTGATGAGTGGTATCGCGTTGGCGCTGTTGGCGGGCATAGGCGGCCTATGGGCGTTGCGCCGCCGCAAGCAAGCGCTCGAGGAAGCGAGCGAGTCCATTGCGCCAACGGTTGATGCCAAAACGTTCGTGGGCAGGGCAACGGCTGGTGCGGCTATTGCCGCCGGCGTAGCGCCCCTTAGCGCAGCACCCACCGGCGCGTCTGCCGCAGTTGCCACAGCACCCAATGAGGGCACTCCACCCGAGGCCACGGTATCAAACGTCACCGCTATCGTCGACCCGATCGATGAAGCAAAGGTGTATCTCGAATATGGGCAGGACGAGCAGGCCGAAAAAATCCTGCGTGCAGCCTTGAGCAAGCAGCCGGGGCGCGAAGATGTTCAGATGCTGCTGCTGGAAATCCTCGCGGGACGCGGCGACAAAGACGGTTTCAACCAACTCGCTGGCCGTCTGCACAAGCAGACTGGACCTCTGGGAGGGCATTGGAAGCGCGCAATGGCGATGGGATACGCACTCGATCCGACCTATCCCCTCTATTCGCCCACTGACGACGTGGCGGCTCACGGTGCGCATAGCCCTGCGGCGGCCAGCGCGGATATCGATTCGGGCAGCCCTGCGCCGGCACCCGACCCTATGAGCCACGCTGCTGATATTCGTCAATATGGTGGCGGCGCAAGCGCGGACATGGAAGAGACTATGGTGGGTGCGCACACCGGCGTGGAAGCGGTCGCAGTTGCGCCCGAGGCGTTGCCGTATATCGATTTTGAATTGCCGCCGGCCGTGGCGCCTCTCTCTGACGATATCCCTGAAAAAGCGGTTGCGGCGCCTGTCGCCACAGACGATCCCGGGTTCGATTTCAAGATTGACTTCCCCAGCATCAAACCAAAGCTGGAACACGAACGCGATTCGCCCACGGCAACAGCCACTGTCGCAAATGATCCGCTACAGGAAGAGATGCAGCAAAAGATTGTTCTTGCTCGTGCCTATCGGGAAATGGGCGACAAGGAAGGCGCCCTGGAACTGTTGCGCGAAGTCGAACGCGAGGGCGACGCCGGACAGCAAGCCGAAGCGCGGAAAATGCTGCAGACGCTTGAGTAAATTGTTTGCCGGATTAGGTGAGTCGATTTCTTAGCGGGCGGCTGTCACAGGCCGATGCGCCCGCAGGAAGGAGCGTACCTGGCGCACCACCGGGGGAATCCGCTCTTTGGGTTCCTTCCAGGGGAAGAGGCTCACTTCGGACTTCGGCGCGAGAAGCACGGACTCCATGGCGACGGCGTACGGGTGCGATGGGACGTCGTCCGGCAGTACCAGTATGGGCGTCTGGCAGGCGCGCACGAAATCGCGTGTCACGGTGAAGACGAAGTCGGCGTTGGTGCGGTACATCTTGGTCAGGAATTTGTCGACTGTCGCCATCGTGATGTCGGGCCGGCGAGCAACCAGCGGCGGGCCCCAGCCCTTCATGTTGTTTTCGTAGAAAAGGTCGCGCATCTCCGGACGGGACCCGCTGGGCTGTGCCAGCACGGCAGCGACGATACGCTTGGGCGCCCGCTTCAACAGGTTCCAGATAAAGGGGCCGCCGATGCAGAAGCCCATCACCATGAATTCCTTGATTCCCAGATGATCCATCAGGCCGAGCTGGTCATCGGCGTATGCGTCCCACGGCCGGTCGATCTCGAGCGGGCCGGAGGACTGGCCGCCGTTGGCGTTGCGCAGGTCACTCGTGATGCAGCGGTACTCGCCCTTGAACTCCTCCATCGGATTGAACGGCGCGCTCCCGGTGAAGTTGGAGATCGTCGAGTTCAACCCCCCGCCGGGGATGATCAACAACGGGAAGCCGGAGCCGGCCTCCTGGTAGTGGATGCGGACGTTGCCTTTTTCGTAGAACGGCATGGCAGTACCTCCTTGCCCAGTGTGTTGTTGCGCGAACGTGCGCGGTGCAGCGGCGGCACCCGTTGCCAGTACGGTGCGTCTGATCGTATCCATAATCGGCGCCCTTCTTGATAAACATATTGCCTTGGCGCTACGCGCAGCCCGAAGTGCCAGACTGCTGCGCGGATGACAGATTGCCCCCGCGCGGCAGCGGCGTCAAGTTGTTCCCGGGGAGAGACGCCACGGCGCGCGCGTCGCGAATTGGGACCATGAACATGGCGTCTCTTCCCTCATCCCCAACCCTTCTCCCGGAGGGAGAAGGGAGCGTCATGTCCCCGCCCGAGCGGGGAGGTTCATGGAAAGGGCACATGATTGTTGTTGTCCGTGGAGGAGCTTTGCGATAGTTTAGAGGCATCACACGGAGGAGGGAACATGCCAAGCGTTCTGGAAGGTATAAGAGTCATCGATTTCGGCCAGTACATCGCAGGCCCCCTGGCGGCCATGCTGTTGGGCGACCAGGGTGCGGACGTCATACGCATCGATCCGCCGGGCGGGCCGCGCTGGAAGACGCCGGCCAATGCCACCTGGAACCGCAACAAGCGCAGCATAGCCCTCGATCTGAAAAAGGACGCAGACCGGGAGACGGCGCGGCAACTGGTCGCAGGCGCCGACGTGGTGATCGAAAACTTCCGTCCCGGCGTGATGGACCGCCTCGGTCTGGGGGCCGCGGCCTTTGAGGATGGATGCGCGGCGGCGAACCGGCGCCTCATCTACTGCTCGCTGCCCGGCTTTGGCGCGGACGATCCGCGTGCCCAGGTCAAAGCATGGGAAGGCGTGCTGGGTGCGGCCACCGGCGCCTATAGATCGTCCGACGGAACGTCCAACGGAACGTCCGGCGCCAGTCATGCAAGCCAAGGCCGTCCGGTGTATACCGTCGTTCCCTACAGCTCGGCCTACGCGGCTTTCCTGTGCGCGGTCACCGTCGCCATGGCGCTGAATGCGCGGGCGCGTTCTGGCCTCGGCCAGCGCGTGGAGATTCCGCTGTTCGATGCAACCTTCACTGTGGTCGGCGCGCGCGGCCTGCTGGTCAACGGCAAGCCCGAGGCCGAACCCGCATTCAATTGGAGCCGGCAACTGCCCTGCAAGGACGGGCGCTGGTTCATGTACGTGGCAAACAACAAGAAGTTCGAGGCCTTCATCAAGAGCATCGGCATGGACCAATGGCGCGACGCCAAACTGCCGCCGAATGAACTGGCGCAGAAGTTCGAGGAGGTGATGCGCACCCGCACGGCCAAAGAATGGGAAGACATAGTTGCGGAGATTGGTTCCGAAGGCGTGATCTGCCATTCGAGTAGCGAATGGCTGAATCACCGCCAAGCGCTGGAATCGAAGATCGTCGCTGACTACGATGATCCGGAACTGGGCCGCTTCCGTGGTCCCGGCATCAACGCGCGCTTGTCGGTTACTCCGGGCGCGGTGCGCACGCCGCGCCCGAAGACCGATGCACATCGCGTGGAGATCCTGCAAGAACTGGCCGAGCGCAAGCCGGCGTCGCCCATGGATGCAGCGACCGGCGGCGAAGTGTTGCGTTCGGCGCTGCAGGGCGTGAAGGTGGTGGACTTGTGCATCGTGCTCGCCGGGCCGACCTGTGCGCGCACCCTGGCCGAGTTCGGCGCTGATGTCATCAAGATAGACAGCCCGCACAAAGGCACCGTGCTGCGGCATAACGACATTAACCGCGCCAAGCGCAGTGTGCTCATCGACCTCAAGACCAAAGGGGGGTTGGAGATTTTCTGGAAGCTGGTCGATCAGGCCGACGTGGTACTGCAGAATTTCCGCAGCGGTGTCGCCGAGAAACTCGGCATAGATTACGAACGGGTGCGTGCGCGCCGGCCGGACATCGTCTATGGCTCCATGAATACCTTCGGCCATATCGGTCCTTACGCCAACCGTCCCGGCCATGAGCAGATCGGTCAGGCGGTGTCGGGCATGCAGGTGCGCTATGGCTCGGCCAAGCCGGCCACCGCGCCTTTCGCCGCGAACGACTACGGCACTGGACTGATGGCCTGCTATGGCGTGGCGCTGGCGCTGCTGCACCGACGCCGTACCGGAGAGGGGCAATTTGTGGACAGCGCGCTCGCCTACACGGCAACCCTGCTGCAATCGGCGCTGTTGCAGGATTACAAGGGCAAACAGTGGAACGAGCCTCACGGCCAGGAGGCAACAGGCAGTGGTCCGCTGAATCGCCTTTATCAGGCTAGTGACGGCTGGCTGTTCCTCGCGGCACGGGCGGGAGAACTTGCGCATTGTGTGGAGTTGGCTGACCTCGCGAACCACGACGAGCGCAGCGGCGCGGACCTGCAGCGCGAACTCGAAGCACGTATGCATGGCCGCAGCGTGGCGGCGTGGGTGGATATCCTGAACAAGGCCGGCATCGGCGCCCACCGCGTCGTGCCCAGCCTGGTCGAGCTGATGACCGATCCGCTGGTGCAGGCGCGTGGCCTGGCCATCACCCGCGATCACGAAGGCTTCGGGCCCATCACCACCACGGCGCCGGGTGTAAAGCTGTCGCGCACGCCGATGACCGTCGGAAGGCCGGCGGCCAGACCCGGATCGGATGCCGCCAGTGTGCTCGCCGAAATCGGCATGGGCGGCGAACTGGAGCGGTTGATTCGCGAAGGCGTCATCGCCGTGGATGGCGTGAAGGCGGGTTGCTGAGGCTGCAAAGGTCTGCCGCTTGTCAAAGGGAATTGATCCGTCCTGCCGTCATTCTGGCGTACGCCAGAATCCAGTACGTATAATCATGCGAAGCATCTTGAATCGAGACCCTTCGGATCAGATAACACACTAGATTCCGGCCTTCGCCGGAATGACGAGGTAGGTGTATGACCCAAACGAAAACGAGATGGACCAAATACAAATACTCATCGATAGCAATGGCAGTAGCTCTCGCAGCGCTGATCACAGGAGCGCATGCACAGGGCTATCCGGCGAAAACCGTGCGCATCGTCGTCGGCTTTCCGCCCGGTGGCGCCACCGATATTGCCACGCGCGCGGTTGCACAAAAGCTCACCGAAAACTTCGGACAACAGGTCATCGTGGAAAACCGGCCAGGTGCGGCGAGCAACATCGGCGCTGAGTTTGTGGCGCGCTCGGCGCCGGACGGCTATACGATTCTCATGGGCAGCGTTTCGCTGTCGATTAATCCGTCGTTGTATGCAAGGCTTGCGTACGATCCGCTGCGTGATTTTGCAGCGGTTGCGCATGTGGTCAGCACGCCCTTCATCCTGGTGACGCATCCGTCGATGCCGGTGAAGAGCGTGAAAGAATTTATTGCTTTCGCGAAAGCGCGGCCGGGTCAGGTTAACTTTGCCACCGCCGGCGCGGGGTCTGGCGCGCATTTGTTCATGGAATTGTTCAACTCGCTGGCCGGTGTGCAGATGACGAGCGTGCATTACAAAGGTCAGGCGCCCGCGACCGTGGATGTGCTCGCGGGGCAAGTGCCGACGCAGTTCGACAACATACTGACGCTATATCCCTTGTCGAAAATCGGAAAGTTGCGCGCCTTGGCCGTCAGCACCACGCAACGCTCGCCACTGGCGCCGGAACTGCCGACGATGGCAGAAGCCGGCGTGCCTGCCTATGACGCCGATGCGTGGTTTGGCCT
>JANMXV010000143.1:0-9866 GCA_031381325.1 Betaproteobacteria bacterium
GGCGCGATGTCGGTCAATCCGTCGTTGTTCAAATCCATGCCTTACGATTCAACGCGTGACTTCGCGCCGATCACGCTCACCGGCAATGTCGAGAACCTGCTGGTGGTGCATCCGTCCCTGCCTGTGCGTAACGTGAAAGAACTGATCGCGCTCGCGGCCGGCAAACCCGGAATACTCATTTTCGCCTCCAGCGGCACCGGCAACGCGCCGCATCTTGCGGGCGAACTCTTCAATCAGCTCGCCAGGGTGAAAATGGTGCACCTGCCCTACAAAGGCGGCGGCCCCGCAATGATTGACCTGGTGGCGGGGCAGGTGTCAGTGTCGTTTGCAAGCATGCCGTCGTCGCTGCCGTTCGCGAAAAGCGGCAAGCTGCGCGCACTCGCCGTTGGCGGCGCAAAGCGCTCTCCCGCTGCGCCGGAAATTCCGACCGTCGCGGAAAGCGGATTGCCGGGATTTGAAATCACCGACTGGCAAGGCCTGCTGGCGCCGGCGAAAACACCCGCCGCGGTGATCGAACGACTCAACCGGGAAACCCTGCGCATATTGAACGAGCGCGAGGTGAAGGAGCGGCTTGCCGCTGCCGGTTTGCAGGTGGTGACTGCCACGCCATTGCAATTCGCAGATTTTATTCGCGCCGAAATCGACAAGTGGGGCAAGGTCATTCGTACTGCGGGCATCAAACCGGAGTAGACGTAATTATTTTCACCATCACTTTCACCGCAACACTCGCAACACTAAGGTTTGCAACGGCGCATGCGTAAGCGTAGCATGCCCTATTCCATTTACATCACCGACAGGAGACCTGCCATGAGCGCCACTTTGTTTCACTTTTCTTTCGCGGTAAACGATCTCGATAAAGCCCGTAAATTCTACGGCGAGATTCTGCAATGCCCCGAAGGCCGCAAGATGAAGGGCCGCGTAGACTACAATTTCTTCGGCCATCACATCGTGGCGCATCTCGCGCCGGACGACGTGGTCGGCGACAAAGGCCGCAAAATCGGCGGCACGCTGTCCACGCCACTGCGCCATTTTGGCGTGGTAATGACGCTCGATGATTTTCAGAAAACCGCCAAGCGCGCGGAACAACGGGGTGCGGAATGGATCAACAAGCCCAGCAACACGCAACCCGGCACGGTGCGCGAGCAAATGCTGATGACCTTAAGCGACGGCTGCGGCAACGCCATCGAGTTCAAGGGTCTCACCGACATCGCCAATGTGTATGCGGTGAAAGAGAACGAAACGGCGGCTGCTTAAGCATTATTTTTGGGTTGCGACACGGGCCTGCCCGATCATATGCACGGTTACGCCGAGCAGCGCGAGCTTGAATTGATGGCCTCTGCCGGCATGTCGCCGATGCGGGTGATAGTTGCCGCCACCAGCCGTGGCGCCGAATATTTGCAGCTCGCGGATTCAGGTGCGCTGGCGCCCGGCAAGCGTGCGGATTTTCTGGTACTCGACGCCAATCCGCTGGATGACATACGCAACACGCGGCGCATCGCAAAGGTTTACATCAACGGGGAAGCGATTGATCGCGAAGCGTTGAAGGCGGCGTTGATTAAATAATGTGAAGTGCCGTTTCTATTGTCCCGGGGGGAGGGGATGAAAAGCCTTACTCCTGCAGAAGAGAGTGTGGAGCGCCCCCCCCCTTGGGGGACAAGGGAACACATGCAGCGGAGCACAGGGGCAGGGGTGAGCGAAGGGTTACAGCACCGCATCCTCCAGACGCCAACGACTTAATTTTCAAGGAAACCCCAAATGACCAAACGCTGGAAAAATCGCCCCGTAGGTTCCAACTGGGGCGAATTCGGAGACGACGATCAGCGCGGCTGCATGAACTACATCACCGCCGAACGGCGTCTCGCCGCACTGAAGGAAGTGAAAACCGGGCAAGTGTTCACGCTGTCGCATCCGCTGGACAAACCCGGCGGCGCCGTACTCAATCCCAATCGCAAGCCGCCGGTGTTTCACCCCGTGTTTCGGGGCAAAGAAGTGTATTTCAACCTTGCATCGTCATCGATAGATCCGCGTTTCAACGATGTGGGTTCGGATGAAGCGATCATGCTCTACATGCAGTACTCCACGCATTGGGACAGTTTCGCACACAAAGGCACAATGTTTGATGCTGACGGCGATGGCGTTGAAGAGAAAGTCTCGTACAACGGCTGGCGCATCGTCGATAACGAGGGCCATGGCCAGCACGGCGACCTTGGCGCGCGCGCGGTGTCGGTGGCGGAAATGGCGCAGACTGGCGTGCAGGGCCGCGCGGTGATGATCGATCTGCGGCACCACTTCGGCGACGGGCGCACGGCGATCACCTACGAGATGCTGCAAAAAGTGATGCGCGACGACAATGTGACGGTGCAGAAGGGCGACATACTGTGCGTGCATACCGGCCTCGGGCAATTGATCCGCGAGGCCGACGGCAAACTCGACAATTCGATCAAGACCCGTTGCGCGGTACTCGACGGTTACGACAAACCATTGCTCGAGTGGATTGCCGACAGCGGCATTGCCGCCATCGCGGCCGACAATCTGGCGGTGGAACGTTCCTCGACACTGGGCGCCGATCCGCGCCTGCCGCATCGCGGGCCCGCGCTGCCCTTGCATGAACATTGTCTGGTGAAGCTGGGCATACACCTCGGCGAATTGTGGTACCTGACCGAACTCGCCGCGTGGCTGCGCGCCAACAAGCGCAGCAGTTTTCTGCTGACTGCGCCGCCGCTGCGTATGCCGGGTGCTGCGGGTTCGCCGGTGACGCCAGTGGCGACGGTGTGAAAGTGTAGGGCGGTTGGGGTGACGAAGGAACCCCAACACCAAATGCTATCGACCACGGAACACACGGAATACGCGGAAAGAACGGTACGCGGATTTTTCCGTGTGCTCCGTGTATTCCGTGGTTAAGTGGTTTGTTGGGGTTCGCAAGCTCACCCCAACCCCGGATCAAGTCCGGGGCAGGCTCTACAACTGCTTAAAATAGTGCCATTGGTCACAGAGGACACAGAGATAATCGGCGGATTTCAAGCGCATTGAGTGCTCATCTCAAAAGGGGGATGGACACAATTACTCCATATTCTTGTTTTTCCTCCGGGTTTCTCTGTGCCCTCTGTGGCAAGTGCTTCTTCCTGAATTAAAGGAGTCATTCATGTTCACCGACACCAGCAAGGGCAACGCAGGCATGCCGCACGGATTCGACATACTGCGCGATCCCATGCTCAACAGGGGGACCGGCTTCACCGAAAAGGAACGCGACGCGCTGGGCCTGCGCGGCCTGCTGCCGCCGCACGTCCTCAGCCAGGCAGAACAGGCGCAGCGCGTGCTGGCGAATCTGCGCAAGCTGTCGGACCCGCTCGACAAATTTGTCGCGCTTAACTCGCTGCACGACCGCAACGAGTCGCTGTTCTTTCGCATACTTTGCGACCACATCGACGAGATGCAGCCTATCGTCTACACGCCGACGGTTGGCCTCGCATGCCAGAACTTCGGACAGATTTTCCAGCGCCCGCGCGGCCTGTTCATCGGCGCCAACGACCGCGGCAACATTGCGGCGATACTGCGCAACTGGCCGTACCAGGCGCGCATCATCGTCGTCACCGACGGCGAACGCATTCTCGGCTTGGGCGATCTTGGCGCAAACGGCATGGGCATTCCGGTCGGCAAGCTTTCCCTCTATACCGCCTGCGCGGGCATACACCCGCGGCTGTGCCTGCCGATAACGCTGGATGTGGGCACCAACAACGACGCCCTGCGCAACGACCTTTACTACGTCGGGCTGCGGCAGCGCCGCATCACCGGCGCCGCCTACGACGAGTTTGTCGAGGAATTCATGACCGCCACGCAGGCGGTATTCCCCGGCGTGCTGGTCCAGTTCGAAGATTTTGCCAATCACAATGCGTTTCGCCTGCTGCACAAATACCGTGACCGCATTTGCTCGTTCAATGACGACATTCAGGGCACGGCCGCGGTGGCGCTGGCGGGGATATTTTCCGCGCTGCGCATCACCAGCGCGCCGCTCACCGAACAGAAAATACTGTTCCTGGGGGCGGGCGAGGCCGCGGCCGGCATCGCCGATCTCATCGTGTCGGCGATGACTGCAAACGGCCTCACGCACGAGCAGGCCCTGTGGCAATGCTGGCTGGTTGATTCGCAGGGACTGGTCGTCAAAAGCCGCGCGAATCTTGCCGGGCACAAACTCGCTTATGCGCACGATCATCCGCCGGCCGGCGATTTTTTGTCCGCCATCAAGATGCTCAAGCCCACTGCGATCATCGGCGTTTCGGCGGTCGGCGGTACCTTTACGCGGGAGGTGCTGGAAGAGATGGCGCGCATCAACGCGCAACCGATCGTGTTTGCACTCTCGAACCCGACATCCCAGGCCGAGTGTACGGCCGGGGAGGCCTACCGCTGGACCGGCGGGCGCGCGCTGTTCGCCTGCGGCAGTCCGTTCGATCCGGTTCAGTTCAACGGCAAAACGTACGTGCCGCGGCAAGGCAACAACTCTTATATTTTTCCCGGCATCGGATTGGGCGCGATTACCTGCGGCGCAAAATCCATCACCGACGACATGTTCATGTCCGCGGCGCATACGCTTGCGCATCTGGTTACGGAGTCGGACCTCGAGCAAGGCAGTCTGTACCCTGCCTTGCCGCGCATCCGCGAAGTCTCCGAAGGCATCGCAGTGGCGATTGCCGACACCGCCTACCGGCGCAAAATCGCCAGTAAGCCGATGCCGTCCGACGTGCTGCAGGACGTGCGCTCACAGATGTTCAATCCGCGCTACTGAGCTGCCACCTGGGCGCTTTCAAATCAATCCACCCGCGCCCCCGACTCCTTGATCACCTTTGCCCACTTGGCCACTTCAACCTTGATGTAAGCCGTGAACTGTTCGGGCGTGTTGTTCACCGGGTCGAACCCCAGCACCGACAAGCGCTCCTTCGATTCGGGCGACGCCACGATTGCGCCGATGCTGCGATTGAGTTTGTCGACGATGGCCCTGGGCGTGCCCGCGGGCGCGAAGAACGCGATCCAGGTGTAGTCCTCGTAGCCGGGAAACCCTTGTTCCGCCACGGTGCCGACATCGGGCAGCGACGGCATGCGCTGCGGGCTGGTGACCGCGATGCCGCGCAAACGGCCCGACTTGATCAGTTGCACCGCCGGCGGCATCGCCGTCAAGCCGATCGGCACCTGCGCCGCGACGGCGCCGAGTATCGCCGGCATGGCGCTGCTGTACGGGACATGCTGGATATCGAGACCGGCCATCAGTTTCAACAAGCGCTCACCGGTGAGATGCGGCGTGCTGCCCGTGCCGGCCGATCCGTATTGCAGTTTTTGTTTTTTGCCGAGCGCAATCAATTCCGTGAGATTTTTCGCCGCTATATTGGGATTGACGAAAATAATATTCGGGCTGGTACCGGCATTGATGATAGGCGCGAAATCCTTGAACGCGTCGTAGCCGGGTTCCTTGTAGAGGCTTACGCCCACCACGTACTGACTGCTGTTGCACAAGAGCGTGTGACCGTCGGGCGTGGCGGTGACCGCGATGCGCGTGGCAATCGTGCCGCCTCCGCCGGCGCGGTTGTCCACCACGATAGCTTGGCCGAGCTGATCCGTCAGCTTTTGCCCGACCAGGCGCGACATGATGTCGATCGGCCCGCCGGCCGCGCCCGCCGCCAGCACGCGGATGGACTTGTTAGGCCAAGTGTCGGCGGCAAAACCCGATGTGCTGCATAGCGCAGTCGTGACCATCGCGGCCAATGCAACACGTATCCATTTCGTGACCATGAAATCTCCTCCGATGTCGGCATGAGCGCCGCAGACATTGTATGCCAGACGCAGAAGCACGCCCTTATCTGTATTCATCTGTTTTTATCTGTGGTTAATTGGTTTCGCTGTTTTACCCCAACGCAGCGCGCAACTCGCCTGTTACTCGCGACCCTTCCGCGAGTATAAAAGCGATATCGCTGTTGGTGGTGATGAAGCGCATGCCTTTGCGAATGAATTCCACCTGTCGCGCGAGATTGCGGTCGCCGCCCACGCCGGGAATCTTGCCGTGCTTCTTGCAGGCAGCAATAACTTTATCCAGCGCGGCCACATGTTCGGCACTGCCGAAGGCGCCGGGCTTCCCCATCGCGGTAAGCAAGTCGTTAGAGCCGACGTGAATCACATCAACGCCCTCCACCGCGCAGATAGCGTCGATGTTGTCGAGCGCTTCCGGCGTTTCGATCATGCACGCCACCAGCGTGTTGTCCTGCAGCGCGGCCACCGCATCGGGCACCGGCGTTGGGCGATAGTTAAGGATCGGATAACCGCCGCCGACCGAACGCGTGCCCAGCGGCGGATACTTGGCGCGGGCCACCGCGCGCCGCGCCTGGTCGGCAGTGTTGATGTCCGGGAACACGATACCCATCACGCCATTGTCGAGCAGCACTTGCGTCTGCGGGTCGTCGCAACCGCTCACGCGCGCGAGAGGCGCCACGCCCACGCCTATCGCGGCAAGCGCGATGTGCCCCACGGTTTCAACGTTATAGAGTGAATGCTGCATGTCGATAAAAATAAAATCATGGCCGGTGGTTTTCGCGATGCCGGCAATATCGCCGGAACGCGCCAGCCGCACATTCATGCCGAGCGCGACTTTGTCCTGCTTGAATAATGCTTTGACGGGGTTGGGCACGAACACGGGAAATGTCATTATTTATCCTTTAAAAACAAATACTTACAATTACTAAAACTTACGCACGAAATTCGCATTGAGGTCCTTGATTGAGCGCGCGCCGCATTGCTGCATGACCGCCCGCGTTTCGATGCGCAGCAGTTCCAGTACGCGCTCCACGCCCGCCTGACCGAACGCGCCCAGACCCCAAAGATAGGGCCGCCCGATGCAAACGCCGCGCGCGCCCATGGCGAGTGCTTTCACCACATCGGCGCCACGACGAAATCCGCTATCGACGAGTATCGGCAGGCGTCCTTTCACGGCTTCGACGACTTCGGGCAATGCATCGATCGTGCCGCGGCCGCTGTCTTCGCCGCGGCCGCCGTGGTTGGAAACGATAATGCCATCGACGCCATGCTGCACGGCGAGCGCGGCATCTTCGGCGGTGAGGATGCCCTTGAGCACGATCTTCATGGAGGTGGTGTCACGCAGGCGCTTGATGAAATCCCATGTCATGTTGGCGGATTGCATGCTCTCCACCTTGGATACGTCGATGCCCGCATAGTTGGGTCTGCGGTCGCGATCACCGCCGCTGCCGCCGCCACCGGACGGCGAACTATGGCACTGCTTGCAATCACGATTGTCGGTGGCGCGCAGCCGGAACAGCGTTTCCTGATTGCGGCCGCCGACTCTATCCACCGTTACCGCTACCACTGGCGCGCCGGCGGACTCCGCACGTTTTACCAGCGCCCGAGCGACCTCCCAGCTCGCGGTTGCATAAAGCTGAAACCACACCGGCCCGCCGCGCGCCTCAATGGCATCGTTGATCGAAGTCGTAGCACCGGTAGCAAGCATTTCAAGGTGGTTGCCCGCCCTGGCTGCGCGCGCGACCGCCATTTCGCCGTCGGGGTGATAAGCCTTGTTGCCGCCGGTGGGTGCGATGCAAATCGGCGACGCGTAAGTGGCGCCGAGAATCTCCATGCTCATGTCCATCTTCGATACGTCGTTCAGCCGGCGCGGCCGCAGGTAATATTTGAGAAACGCCTCGCGATTCGCGCGCAGCGTGACTTCATCGTCGATGCCCGATGCCATGTAGCCAAAATGCGCCGGCGGAACGTTTTTGCGGCAGGCCAGCTCAAAATCAAAAACGTTGATCGCCTCTTTGGGATGGGTAATGATTTTCTGCGGGGACAGCGAACCCCACATCAGCGGGTCGGGCGAGCGGGTGGGGGGCACAGCGTCCGCTGCCATAGCGGCAAAACCCGGCGCGGCGAGCAACGGGCTCGCGGACATCCACTTCAGGAATTGACGGCGATTTGCAGCAGTGTCGTTCGGCAGCATGTGGAATCTCCCTTTGAGTATCAAGCAGAGATTCCGCCTGTAGCGCAGCAGAGTCAAGCGTTAGCCGTTCGTAGTGCTGAGCTCGACCAAGCATCGAACCAAGAACGGCGGCCTCGCCCACATTGTTAAAACGCCTCCCACAAGGCCCAGCGTGTCGCGATGGCGGCGGTTTTCTGACTGGTGTCATATCCCCTATTAGGGTAATATCTAACAATGGAAAAGCGCACGCCTCATTACCTGCTGCAAGCTATCCAAAAGCAGTATGAGCAGTGTTGCAGCGATGAACCTGACCCTATCGTCGCAGCTCGATATCCGCGCAGCGGGAATGGCGATGGTAGAGGCGCTTGATGTGGTGCGGGGTCTTTCCCGGCCTGATTTTTACAAGAGCATGACGACCCATGCGGATCATCGTGTCTGGCAGGACGTGTATCACGCGGCATGGCGCGGAAAATCGCTCTATGTGAAATTCCAGCAGGCCGAAGAATACTTTGTGGTGTCCTTCAAGGAGTTGTGACATGGCATCGAAATGGAATGGCAAGCAGTGCCCCTTGTGCTTCGAGGGAACGCTGCGGGATGGAAAGCAGAAGCAACGTCTCGAATATCGAGGGCGCAGCTACGACTATCTAGCAAGAGGCGCTTTTTGCAATCACTGCCATGATGGCTTCCCGGAACATAACGCGCGGGAGGAGTCCGCTTGGATGTCTTTTCGCGCGCGCGTGGATGCCGAGGAAATCGCCAATTTGACGCGCATCCGAAAGAAATTGAAGCTGACGCAGCAAGAGGCGGCAAAGCTTGCAGGGGGCGGCAAGAATGCCTTTTCCCGCTACGAGCGCGGTCAGGCGAAACCGGTAGCGGCGGTCATCAATCTGTTCCGGTTACTGGATCGGCATCCTGATTTGCTGCGCGAGATCAAAGCGGGATAAAGCGGATTCGGCAGGCACATCAACCCCGGATTTCATTTCATTGCGTCCGCGGGGTATAGCGGGCGTATATTTGGAGTGCGGGACAAGGGAGCTGGCGAACACTTGGCTCCCGCTTTGGTATTCCGTGCTTTGCCACGACGCCAAAAGCGGCGGCAAGCCGCCGCACTCCAAAAGCTGCCGCGATACCCCCGTGCCTATGTAATGTGAACATTTTGAGTAGCCATGAAATTATTAATGTGGTGAATGTGCCGAACGCTGAGGCGAAGTGCGCCTATGGGCTGGCATGCTGGCAACTTTCTGCGCTCACTCCGCCAACACGGTGAAACTGGCACAATCAGAGCCTTCGCATGATTGGGTAAAAACACATGAATAAAAAAATTGCAATTCTCGGCTGCGGCGCCATCGGCAGCAGCGTCAGCGCTGATCTCACCCAAGCCGGTTATGACGTTACCGTCATCGATCAATGGCCCGCGCAGGTTGAAAAACTCAAGGCTGGCGGCCTTGAAATTACCCTGCCGGATGTCGTGGTCAAAACACCGATCCGCGCGCTGCACCTGTGCGAACTGTCATCGGCGAATCTCGAATTCGACATCGTGTTGATGGCGGTAAAGTCCAACGATCACCGCTGGCTGGCGGAATTTATCAAACCGTATCTAAAAAAAGAAGGCGTGTTTGTCGCCATTCAAAACGGCATGAACGATGATTCGATAGCCTCCATCATTGGCAAACAGCGCGTAATCGGTTGCGTGGTTGAACTGTCGGCGGAAATTTTCACACCGGGTTTTGTCAAGCGCAATACCACGCACAAGACCACCTGGTTTTCAGTGGGTGAACTCGATGGATTTTTTAGTGATCGCGTGAAAGAGATTCAAGCGATTTTGAATCACGTAGGCCGCTGCGACGTGACGAACACTATTTATAACGCGAAGTGGACCAAGCTCATCGCCAACTCCATG
>JANMXV010000153.1:0-3137 GCA_031381325.1 Betaproteobacteria bacterium
TGCGTGTGCTCCCCAATCACGCTTGCGCGACGGCGGCGCAGCATGACGGCTATCATGTGGTTAACGGCGCCGGACAATGGGAGGCCCGCTGGCCGCGGTTCAGTGGCTGGTGACGCCGCACCAGCGCATGCTGTGCGGGCAGCGGATTGGCTTTAATTTTTCGCAAGGGAGATAGGACATGAAAACGTTATTGAATGCAGTGGTATTTGTTGCCGCGTTGCTGGGCGTGGGTGTGCAGGGTGTTTTTGCGCAGGCAGAT
This sequence comes from Betaproteobacteria bacterium, assembly GCA_031381325.1. GTDB lineage: Bacteria > Pseudomonadota > Gammaproteobacteria > Burkholderiales > SG8-41 > UBA5216. The sequence continues at coordinate 260 of JANMXV010000153.1, forward strand.
CCTGCTCCAGGGCCGGCCCATCTGGTGACCTATATCGAAGTGGCGCCGGGCCTGTCGGGCAAAGCCATGGGCTTGCTGCGCGCGGCAAGAGCTGCATCGCGCAAGGCGCCGGGTGTCGTGCGCTACGAGACGCTGCAGCGGCGTGAACGCCCGCATCATTTCGCGATCATCGAAACCTGGCAGGACGCCGCATCGCGCGACGCCAATCTCGCCGCCGCGCACAGCAAAAAATTTCGTGATGACCTGCAGCCGCTGCTGGTTGCGGGTTATGACGAACGCCCGCACGGCGGCCTGGATGTCGGGCCGGCAACGGCGGCGGCGGGCGCCAGGGGTGCGACTGTGTTCACGGTGACGCACGTCGATTTTATTCCGCCCAAAAAGGATGAGGGCATCGCGGCGCTGCGGCAAATCGCCGACCCCAGCCGGCAGGAATCCGGCAATCTGCGCTATGACCTATTGCAGCAGGCGAACCGCCCGAATCACTTGACGCTGGTCGAGGCGTGGCGCGACCACAAAGCACTGGAAGCGCACGAAGCGGCAGCGCATACCGCGAAATTCCGCGACGTATCGACGCCGATGAGCGGCGCGCTGTTCGATCAGCGCTTGTATCGCGCCATCGATTGACTTCATGTTCAATCTGGGCGTGCCGTGGTGGCAACTCATTGTTCGCGGCAGCGCCGGACAGAAAGTAATCTACCGGAGAAGCATTAGAATGGCGCCGTGCCGGTAAGGGTCGTGCGCTCCATGTGCCGCCGCAGCGGCAACCGGTAATCCGCTACCGCCTGATGCTGAACCGCGCAGTTGTCCCATAGCAGGAAATCACCCGCCTTCCAGGTGTGGCGGTATATGAATTCCGGTTTGATGGAATGCGTGATGAGTTGGTTGAGCAGCGCGTCGCCTTCTGCGCCGTCCATGCCTGCGATGCGCGCGGTGTAACCTTCATTGACGAACAAACACTTTCTGCCGGTGTTGGGGTGCGTGCGCACGAGTGAGTGTTCCACGTCCGGCGTGCGCGCTTCCTGTTCCGCCGTCAAGGGTTTGCGCGGACCCGCGTTGCGGTCGCGGTAGTAGCCTTTCTTGAAAGACTGTACTGAATTGCGGCCTTCGATTTTTTTCTTGATGCCGTCGGATAGTGCGTTGTACGCCGCCGTGCTGCTGGCGAATTTAGTGTCGCCCAGCGGCCGGCCATTCGCATCGTGCGGTACCTCGAGTGCGTAAAACAACGAGCCGCGGCTGGGAACCTTCAGGTAGCACAGATCGGAGTGCAAGAACAACCCTGCGTCCTGTGAGCCGATGGGTTTGCCATCGACGACGATGTTGGAGACCACGAACAATTCATGAAACCCGGGCCGGCAACAATCCTTGCGCACATGCAGTTCTAGCTCGCCGAAGCGGCGGCTGAATGCCACGTGCTGTTCGGGGGTGAGCTTTTGATCACGAAAAAACACCACTTCGTGTTCGTGCCACAGTTCGACGATTTTGTTGAAGGTGGCGTCGTCGAGGTCTTGCGACAGATCGACGCCCAGAATTTCCGCGCCGAGCGCGGCGCCGGTGGGGCGAACGTTAAGTGAAATTTTGTTTCTCCAGATTGATACGCAGGTGTGTGCGAGACTCTAACCGAAGGCGCGCGCTTCGCAAACCCAGTGTCCCTATCGTTCCTATCGACTCACTCTATCGCGGCGCAGCAATCCTGCTACACTAACGCGGGATAATATTACGTAACTATTTGTTTTTATTGTGTAATTTTACAAAATAAAATGTCTGGTGAAGATCTCTCCCGATTGCGAATCGACCGTAGCGCTGCGCCTGTCGGGCGCCGCCTGCGTTACGGCAAGTGGCTGGTGCTCATCGCGTTGCCGGTGGGCGGTGCGGCGGCGTTTTTTTATTTTGGCAGCCGCGCCGCGATTCCGGTTGAAGTGAGCGTGATCACGCAAGCCTATCCGTCGCAAGCGCACACGCAACTCAACGCCACGGGTTATGTGGTGGCGCAGCGTAAAGCGGCGGTAGCGTCCAAGGCAACCGGGCGGCTGGAATGGTTGGGCGTGCGCGAAGGCAGTGCCGTGCGCGAGGGCGAGGTGCTGGCGCGGCTTGAAAACAAGGATATGGCAGCCACCTTGCAGCAGGCGCAGGCCAATGTGAATTTATCGCGGGCGAATCTGGAACAGGGCGAAGCGGAATTTCGTGATGCGCAACGCGCGCTGGTGCGTTCGAGTGATCTGCTGAACAAAAATTTCGTGTCGGCCGCCGCGCACGATGGTGCGATAGCGCGCCATGAAAAAGCGCGCGCAACCATCAGCGGACTCAAGGCTTCCATCGCGGTGGCGCAGGCCAACGTGCGCTCGGCGCAGGTGGGGGTGGATCAAACGTTGATCCGCGCGCCGTTCGATGGCGTGGTGCTGACTAAAAACGCCAACGTGGGTGATGTGATCACGCCGTTTTCGTCCGCCAGCGGATCGCAGGCCGCGGTGGTGACCATGGCCGATATGACTACATTGGAAGTGGAAGCGGATGTTTCGGAAGCCAGTGTGGGCAAGGTCAAGATAGAGCAACCGTGCGAGATACAACTCGATGCCCTGCCGGGCGAGCGTTTTCGCGGCCGCGTCACGCGCACGGTACCGACGGTGGATCGCGCCAAGGCCACAGTCAGTGTCAAGGTGCGTTTTGTCGATACGGATACTCGCATCCTGCCCGAGATGAGCGCCAAGGTAGCGTTTCTTTCCAAGGAGATGCCCGAAGGCGAACGCACGCCGCGCACCGTGGTATCGCCATCGGCGCTTATCGACCGCGCCGGTGGCAAAGGCGTCTACGTGGTGCGCGACGGCAAAGCCGTGGCAACGGCGATTCAAACCGGCGCCGTGCTCGGCGAGTGGCTGGAAGT
>JANMXV010000161.1:0-1405 GCA_031381325.1 Betaproteobacteria bacterium
GCGGCGTGCAGGTTGCGGTGATCGATCCTACCGACCATGCGGTGGAGCCGCCCAGTTGCGGATTTTTTTCGAGCAGGATGACTTCGCGGCCCAGCGCTGCAGCGCTGCTTGCAGCCGCCATTGCCGCGCCGCCGCCACCTACTACGATGACGTCGGTTTCTGCGCGTTGGATGGCGGTCATTAGATGGCTGTCAGTGTGCGGTGCTAATACGGCCTTCCCTCACCCTCGGTCCCTCTCCCGGAGGGAGAGGGAAGAAGCCCCCTCGCCCTCCGGGACAAGGGAACACTTGACGCGGAGCAGAGGGGTTGGGATGAGGGAGGTTTTTATTTTGCCTTGTTGTTTCGTTGTGCACCATGTACCCCTTCGGCAAACACTCCTCACGCCTTGTAAGGATACTCGTTAAACCGCTCCTCCCAATCGCACACGTTTTCTTTCGTGTAATCGAGCGCATACCAGCGTGGAAAGCCGTGCAAGGTCTGTCCGCCGTCGATCATAATGCCTTCGCCGTTGATATACGAGGCATCATCCGATAGCAGGAAGGCGACGAGTTTTGCAACATCCTGCGGTTTGCCCCAGCGGCCGACGGGTGTTTCGCGGATCAGCATGCGTTGCATGCGCTCGTCGCGCAGCATCGGCGTGGTCATGCCGGTTTCGATCACGCCGGGCAAGATCGCGTTGACGTTGATGCGGTAGTTGCCGAGTTCGGCCGCCAAATGCTTCATCAGCATTTCCACCGCAGCCTTCGACGCGCAATACGCGCCAAGCTGATCGGCAATGACTTTAGAGCCGGAGGAAGCAGTCAGCACCATCTTGCCGCCTTTGCCGCGCGCGATCATGCGCTTCGCAACTTCCTGGCAAACATAAAACGTGCCGTTCAAGTTGACCTGGATGATGAAATCCCAGTCGGCTTTTTTCATATCCACCACCGGTACGAATTTGCCGGTGCCCGCATTGGCGAACAACAGATCAATCTGTCCGTAGTGGGCCACGACTTCGGCGACACAGGCTTCGACGCTTTCGCCCTTGGCCTGATCGAACACAAACGCTTTTGCGCTCCCGTTATTCGTGGCCTGGTTGCATAAAGCCACGGTTTCTTCGGCGATCTCCACTTTGCGATCGGCAACCGCCACGCGTGCGCCGCGCGACGCGAGTTCCACGCAGGCGCCCTGGCCGAGGCCGCGTCCGCCGCCGGTGACCAACGCCACTTTGCCGTCAAAATCATTAGCCATGAGCCTTCGCTCCGATAACAGTTTTTGCGGGCATGCCCAGCGCCTGCCGGTATTCCGCCGGCGACATCAGGTCGCGTCCCAGCAGTTGTGCAATCTGCTTCATCTGCAGGAAGCAATCGACATCATCAAGCGCAATGTCGATTGCTTCCAGCAGTTGTGCAATCTGCTTCATCTG
>JANMXV010000191.1:0-1642 GCA_031381325.1 Betaproteobacteria bacterium
TTTTCCGAGGGCTTCAACACGAACGTGTTGCCGCAGGCGATCGCCACTGGGTACATCCACAGCGGCACCATCGCCGGAAAATTAAACGGCGTGATCCCCGCGCACACGCCCAGCGGCTGACGCAGCGAATGACAGTCAACGCCGGTGCCGACTTCTTCGCTGTGCTCGCCTTTCATGAGGTGCGGAATGCCCATCGCAAACTCGACGACTTCCAGGCCGCGTTGCACCGAACCGCCAGCGTCGGTCAGCGTCTTGCCGTGCTCGGCTGTGATCAGCGCCGCCAGCTCATCGCGGTGCGCATCGATCAGTTCACGATAGCGCATGAGTATGCGCGCGCGCCGTAGCGGCGGCGTATCACGCCAGCCCGGAAATGCCGTTTTGGCTGCGGCCACCGCACTATCGATATCCGCTTCGTTGCACAACGGCACGCGTGCCGTCACCACGCCCGTCGCGGGATCGGTGATATCACCCGCGCGATTGCTGCTTGCCGTGGCAGACTGGTTATTGATCCACAGCGGAATACTTTTAACTATTTGTTTTTCAAAAGGTTTGTTCACTTGATGCTCCGTCGTTCCTGGTAAAGTTCTCTGAAAGTCTTTCCCGGAGGCGCGGGCATGTCGCGCCCGTGCGTCCAGCCGCTGCCAATAGGTTGAAAGGGCAGCTTGTGTATCAGCCGGTCGCTGCTGCCCATCACCGCCAGCACACGCGCGGCGATTTTCGCAAGCATCGCATAAATCTGCGGACGTTGCGCGGCCCAGCGCCACGCTGCCAAGCTCCAGGTTTCCCTACGCGATTTCAAACCCATTTCAAACTGGCGTTCGCGCAACTTGCGCATCAGATCGGGCAGCGGAATTTTCACCGGACACACTACGCCGCATTGATTGCACAGCGTAGAGGCATTCGGCAGATCAAGCGCGTTTTCCAGTCCGACGTAAGCCGGCGTCAGTATGGATCCCATCGGCCCCGGATACACCCAGCCGTACGCATGACCGCCGACGCTTTGATACACCGGACAATGATTCATGCATGCGCCGCAACGGATGCAACGCAGCATGTCCTGCATATCGCCGCCCAGCAGTTTGGTACGTCCGCCGTCGAGCAGAATGATATGAAAATGTTCCGGCCCGTCGCTGTCGCCTTCGCGGCGCGGGCCGGTCGTCACCGAAACATAATTCGTAATCGTCTGCCCGGTGCCATGACGCGGCAACAGACGAATCAGCGTCGAAATGTCTTCCAGCGTCGGCACCACTTTTTCGATGCCGGTAATCGCCACATGAATACGCGGCAAGGTCGTCACCATGCGCCCGTTGCCTTCGTTGGTGACGATCAAGGTCGAGCCCGTTTCGGCGATGACGAAGTTCGCGCCCGAGATACCCATGTCCGCACTGACAAAATGCGGGCGCAATATTTCGCGCGCTTCCTTGCACAAATCAGGAATGCTTGTCTTGCGCGGGAGCTGATGCTTTTCCGCGAACAAATCCGAGACTTCATCCTTACTCTTATGCACCACCGGCGCCACGATGTGCGACGGCGGCTCCTTCGCCAGTTGCAGAATGTATTCACCGAGGTCGGTTTCGATGACCTGCACGCCGGCGGCTTCGAGCGCGTCGTTGAGCGCGCATTCCTCGCTCACCATCGACTT
>JANMXV010000203.1:0-15035 GCA_031381325.1 Betaproteobacteria bacterium
CATATCAAAAGCCAGAATATCGCCGGCCTTCGACACCGCGCAGCGCACTTTCACGCGATGTCCGCGTGCGTGAAAATCCGAGACAAAGGATTCCAGGCGGTCGGCCACGAATTTCACCGGACGCCCGGTCAGCAGCGCCGCAGCCACCGTCGCCATGTCGTCGCCATAGATGTGTATCTTGAGACCAAACGCGCCGCCCACATCGGGCGCAATCACGCGCACACTGTTTTCCGCCAAACCGAAATGATGCGCGATAATCCATTGCATCATGTACGGCACTTGCGTGGAATGCCACACCGTCACTTGCGCATCGGAGGCGTTGTAATCCACAAGAATGGTGCGCGACTCCAGCGAAGCAGGCGTGTGGCGCGACGTGGTAAACGTGGCTTCGACCACGTGATCCGCCGCGGCAAAAACTTCATCCACCTTGCCGGTGTCGATAAAACGCTCGACACACAGATTGCTGCCGAGCGCCGGGTGAATCACCGGTGTGGCTGCATCGAGCGCGGTTTCGATGTTCGTCACTGCGGGCAGTGCTTCATATTCCACTTCGATGCCCTGCAAGGCATCTTCGGCTTGCGCGCGCGTGTGCGCCACCACCATCGCCACCGGTTCGCCCTGCCAGCGCGCCACGTCCACCGCCAGCGGCAACTGCGGCGCCGACTGCATGCCTTTGATGTGCTTCAACACGCCCACATACGGTTTGCACAGTGCAGCCACATCCGCACCGGTGATCACGCGTACCACGCCTGCCGCCCGCGCAGCCGCGCTCACATCCAGCCGAGTAATGCGTGCATGCGCATGCGGGCTGCGCAACACCGCTGCGTGCAGCATGCGCGGCAATTGCACGTCATCCACATATTGCCCACGCCCCGCGAGCAGACGCTTGGCGTTGGCGCGCGGCAGTGATGCGCCGATGTAACCGCTATGGTGTGATTCGTTGGATTTCAAAGGGGAATTTCTACAACAGAAAATCGGATAGACCCGACTGTAGTGGCACCTCAACAGAGGGTCAAGAACTCAATGGCTCTACAACAGCGGTAGCGCTATTGCCCTGACACCAGGCCTATCAACCGCCCAATGGCGTCGTCAATAACCACCTGCGGTACACGCTCCACCTTTTTGGCCCGACGTGCATTCAAGTCGAGCATCCGAATCTTGTTAACCAAAGCAACTCCCTGCGTTTTGCAGCCCGTACCAGTCAGCGAGACCGCGAAACCCGCGAAGCGGGACATAGTCATCGCCCCGGGTGATCGGCGCCACCAACACGTCACCCAATCGATTGAAGTCTTTGGTTGTCAGCACGAGCGCCAGGCGCGACTCGCCACGCATCTCGTTCCCAACCACCGGATCAAGGCCCACGCGAACGATGTCGCCACGATCAAATACCGCCATCACCAAACCTCTTGACCAACAGGCCGTGCGGCATCCCACAACGCCAGGTCAGCCGGGGGTGCGGCCTTCAGGTCGCAGCGCGCCAACATATCGGCCAGTGAAAAATTACGCTTTGGCGATAGCGTTATCGCGCGGTCAGCCGTCGTCTTCAAAATCATCGACTGACCGGCCTTGATGCCCAAATTCTTCAGCACCGCCGGGGGCAGTACCGCCACCGTGCTGTTGCCGTACTTGCGTAGAATGACTTCCATCAGCACACTCTATATGTTTAACATTGTTGAACACAATGTATTGCCCGTCGCCTGCACTGTCAATATCCCGCTGGCTACAACGCTTCTGCTGCGACTTTTTTTATCAACTGCACCTGCTGCGGCAGACAAACACTGGCTAGATCGTAGCGCTCTACCGCTGTAGCGCGTGCCGCCATGCGCAGAGGCACGTATGCGGACGGCCGAGCCAGCGCATCAATCACCGTGCCGGCCAGCGCGTCCGTATCGAAAAAATCCACCAGTTGCCCATTCTTGCCATGCGCGATGACTTCCGCGACCGGCGCGGTGGCGCTGCCCACCACCAGACAGCCGGCGCTCATCGCCTCGATGCAGCTCCAGCCCAGCACGAACGGATAGGTCAGATACACATGGCACCTTGAAACTTGCAACACATTCAAATACGCCGCATACGGCAGGCGTCCCAGAAAATGCACGCGGCTCACAGCGCCATCGTCCATATCGACTTTGACTTCATCCCAGAAAATCTGCTTCCAGGTATTACCTTCCGGCGCCTTGGGCCCGTAAGAAACCTCATCGCCGCCGACGATCAGCACGATCGCGCGCGACCGTTCGCGCAGGATGCGCGGCAGCGCACGCATGAAGCGGTGATAGCCTCGATACGGTTCAAGATTACGATTGACAAAAGTGAGTACTTCGTCGCCTGGGCGAAGGGTTTTCCCAGGCAGCGTGAGCACCGCCGCGGGATCGGGGCGCACGGTTTGCGTGTCGATGCCATCGAACACCACGCTGATTCGATCACGATACGCGCGAGGCATCGTGCTATGTTGAAAATACGTCGGAGTAACACCCCAATCCATGCTCTCCAGCGTGAGCAACAAGCTGGCGTTTTTTACCCGCACGCGCGCGTCGTTGCCGATGTCGTGCGTGGCAAACTCGGGATCAAAATTCACATCGCGTCCGCGCGCGGCGTAAAAAAACTCCAGCAACGCCAGCAACTTCGCGTCCGGCCACACGTCCTTGAGAAACAGGCTCTCGCCCCAGCCGGGATTGGCGACAATCACATCCGGCGTGTAGCCGGAGTTTTTCATGCGCAGCGCCGCCGCCGCGCATGCGTCACCGCGTATCAACTTGGTTTCAAAGTCGGCGGCCAGCGGATGTATGTCGCGGCTCGATCCGCGCGCGATCGGGTAACGCACCATCGGAATGTGCGGCAAGCCCGCGCCCTCAAGCGCCAGCGCACGCACATCGTGGCCCGCGTTCGCCAGCGCCGGCGCGAGGTGCTTGAACTGCCCCGGGAAATTCTGATGCACGAACAACAGATTCATAAGGCGTTAGCAGTGACCACAATAAAACATCGTAACTATTTGTTTTAATTCATTATTTCATGAATTCCAGCAGTAGGGCATTAACCTGATCGGCTGCCTCATACTGCACCCAATGGCCCGCGCCTGGAATAGTGTCAATGCGTATGCCCGGCCTGGCAGCGCGGCACTCGTCGACACGCGGTTGTATGCCCGGTCGACACAACGCATCGCTGGCGCCCCAGATGATTTGCACGGGGCACGTCATCTTTTGCAAACACTGTGCCATTAAATGGGGTGTCAGACTCACATGACGGCCGTCGTATCGCGTGCGCTGCACGTTGACAAGGTGCAGGTCAACAGCCTCCGCGGTCACCGCAGCCGGGTCTGCAATCATCATCGCGCGCAGGTTATGCGCCAGCACCTCGCGCATCACGGCGTCGCCTTCGCCGGCATGCGGAATTTTCTTCATCCCCAGCACGGGCGGTCGACCTCCGAATCCACCCGGCCCCATCAAAGACAGCTTGTGTATGCGGGCGCCCATGCGCGCTGCGCATAATGCCGAAATAATGCCCCCGAGCGAAAATCCGGCAAGCCTGAACGAACCCGTCGGCACAGCAGAGTTCAGCGCATCAATCACCAGCGTTACAAAATCGTCTCTCGGCAGATCCCTGGGCACCGCGGGCGATTCGCCGTAGCCGGGCATATCCAGCGCATGCACAGTGTAGTGCTGCGCAAGCACGTCGAAATTGCGATGCCAGTGATTGATCGAACCCATGCCGCCGTGGATCAATACCAGTGGCGGTCCGTTACCTGCGGTTTGTTGTGAGAGCTTCATTTGATATAACTTGTTGTTTTCTTAGCTTCGATACGGATTTTACCTGACCCGTATCCCCGCATCCTTGATTAACTTCGCGAAACGCGCCGTCTCTGTACGCATGATCGTCGCGAGCTGTTCCGGCAGCCCGCCCCCGACTTCCAGACCTTCATTCAAGAATCGCTGCCGGATATCCGGGCGGTGCAACACGCGCGCGACTTCCTGATTGATACGATTGACCAATGCATCCGGCGTCCCCGCGGGCGCGAACAAAGCAACGACTGTGGCGAATTCATAACCCGGCAGGCCCGATGCCGCCACGGTAGGCACACCCGGCAGAAACGCGGAAGGCTGCGCGCTCGCCACTGCCAGCAGGTGCATGCGCCCGGATTTGACATGCGCCACAACCGAACCCACCGGCGGAAACATCATATGCACTTCGCCACCCAGCAAACCGATCTGTGCCGCGCCGCTGCTTTTGTACGGCACGTTGACGATATTCACGCCCGCCATAAGAAAACAGGCAACAAAGCGCATAGAACTCAACGGTCAAACTCCCTGAGCGACGCTAAGTGTTCGACAGATGCAACGGAACGAAGCATTTTAGAAAAGGAATCCTGGCAACGCGCGGGCATTTAAGGCATATAATTTGACCGGAGTCATTGATCGTGGGGGGAGCCATGAAGCGAAACACTTTCGTTGCTGTAATCGTATGGGCCGCTTGCGCGCCAGGCGCGTGGGCACAGCAGGCCGGTGGCGCGCTCACCGAAAAACAATTGCACGGCCGCCAGTTGCTGGCGCAATCCTGCGGGGTCTGTCACCTGCCGCCCTCTCTCAACGCCAAAACCTACGGGCCGGCGCTCAACAAGACCTCGGCCAACGGCAACAACGACATCATGCACACCTTCATCATGGAAGGGACGCCGCGCATGCCGGGCTTCAAGCACTATTTCAAGCCTGCCGACGTTGATGCCATTATTGATTATGTAAGAACCGTACCTGCGCCATCTGACACAGCAGCGGCACGCTAATCGAACCATTCTCAAGGAGGGAGCGAAATGACAAATCTGCGAACACTAAAGTATGTGGTTGCCAGCCTGTTCATCGGCATCAATGCTTATGCCGATGAACAGTTGCTTTCCGGCGCGATCGCGTCAAAGGCGGGTCAGAACCTGGAGGGTGTAACGGTGTCGGCCAAGCGTGAGGGCTCGACCATTACCACCAGCGTCTATACCGACACCGGCGGTATTTATTATTTCCCGGCCATGGCGGCGGGCAAGTACAACGTGTGGGCGCAGGCGCTGGGATTTGAAACCGCCAAAAGTTCGATCGACCTTTCAGCCATGCGCCGGCATAATCTCGTGCTGCAATCGATGACCGATGCGGAACTGCGCTATCGCCAGTTGCCTAGCGAATTGATGGTCGCTGCCTTGCCGGAGGCCACGCCTGAAGATGCGTTCATGAAAAAAATCTTCACCAACAATTGTACGGCCTGCCATACGCCGGGCTATGTGTTGCAGTTCCGTTTTGACGAGGCGGGCTGGAGCAAGATCATCGACTTGATGAAAGTGGTGCCGAACAACGGCGTGTATCCCGGCCCCACGGCCAAAGCCAACCCGTTGATCGAGCGCGTGCAAAAGCCGTTGGCCGCGTATCTCGCGCGGGCGCGCGGGCCGGGCGAATCGTCGATGAGAATGGTGACACGCCCGCGCCCTGCGGGAGAATCCGCGCGCGCGGTGTGGACGCTGTACGATCTGCAATTGAACCCGGATACCGGCATCGGCGCCAAAAGCAACCCCAACGACGGCACGGACTGGTCGCTCGGCACCACCTCCAAGATCGGCCAGGTTCCGCACGACGGCGGACTGGGCCTCGACGGCAATATTTATTTCACCGCCAACAATCCCAATCGCAGCGTGACCATCGGCAAGGTGGACACCAAAACCGGCGAGGTGAAATACCTCAAAACCGTGAACGCCTCCGGCACCGCCGCCACCGCGCACGGACTGGTGCGCGATAACGCCGGCAACTTCTGGTTTGACATCAACACCGGCCGGCGCGGACTCGGCAAACTCGAAACGGCTACTGAAAAAATCACGGTCTACCAGACGCCGCCCGACATGTCACCGCTGGGGGGCGCAGTGACCATGGATGTCGACGGCAAGGGCAAGATCTGGGCATCGACGCCGCATGGCGCGGTACGCTTTGATCCGGACACGGAGCGCTTCACGGAATTCAAATCGCCGGCTTCCGCCAACAAAGGCGCCAGCACCACCTACGGCGCAGCAGGCGACCGCGACGGCAATGGCTGGTGGGCGCAGATGGCGGTGGATACTATCGGCAAGGGCGACGTGGCCAGCGGGAAGACTATTGCGGTGAAACTGCCGTCGCTGCAAGCGGAGCTCGACCGCTTGAATCCGGAGGATCGCACCTTCTACGACAGCTACACCGGCGCCAGCTTCAACACACCGCTGCCCTGGTCACAGGGGCCGCGCCGCATGGGTACCGACAAGAACGCCGATGTACTATGGGTTGGCAATTCCTGGGGCAACACACTGGCGCGTATCAATACCAAGACGCTGGAAACCAGCTTTGTGAAATTCCCCGACCCGACCATGCAACCGTATCACATCGCCGTTGACGGAAAACACAATGTGTGGGGCAATCTGTGGACCTCGGACCGTATCGTCAAACTCGACCCGGGCACCAATACCTGGACGGCATTTGACTTGCCGGTGCGCGGCACGGAAATCCGCCACATCGCACTGCTGGAGCGCGACGGCAAAGTACAGGTAGTGATGCCTGTTTACCGCACCAACCAGATGGGGATCATGGTGGTGCGCAGCGAGGCTGAACTGAACGCACTTAAGGCGCAGGCAAAGTAACGCATGCACGCCTGTTCGACTGCGGACGAAACGCGCTGCTCGCTCGAGCGCAGGCATAGGTGACTATGACCGTTAAAGGCAAGCAGGTTGCGGGGCAGGGCATCATCCTACTGATGGTAATGGTGATGGGCGGGGTCGGCATCTGGAACACGATGCGCACCTCACAGTTGGCGGGGGAACTGGGCTCCAGCACGTGGGGCGCGGTGCAGCTGGCAAACGCGCAGAACGCGCTCTGGCAATTGCGCTTCGGGATCCCGCAGTTCATCTTGTACACCGACAAGGGCGCGCGCGACAAGATCGTCGCCGACGAAGTCAGGTGGTACAAGGAAATCGATGACAATTTGGCTGCCTTCAGGAAGGGCCGGCACAGCGTGGAGGAATTGGCCGCACTGACGAAGCTGGAAAAAGTCTTCAAGCAATACAAGGACGCGCGACCACGCTGGTTCCAGTTGTATGGTGAATGGAAACTGGAGGAAGCCGCCGAGTGGCACCAGAAAACAACAATGCCGTATGGCGGCGGCACGATTACCGGACTGTCCGAGTTGATCCAGTTGCAGCAGAAAACCGCCGAGGCCCTTGAAAAAGACGCGATTGAGCAGACCGCGATGCTCGAAATCGTCCTGGTCGTGCTGGTAATACTCACCGTTGTGCTGGTATTGCTGGTGTCCTTTGTCACCATCCGTTCGATCATGGGCCCGCTTGGCAAGGCGGTGAGTCTCGCTAATCGGGTGGCGGCGGGCGATTTGACCGTGCAAATCGAAGTCGATTCCGACGACGAATTCGGCAAGCTATTGGGCGCGCTCAAAACCATGGACGAGAATCTCGAACGCATGGTGGCTGACATCCGCAGCGGGGCGGAATCGATACGCAGTTCCGCCGAAGAAGTAGCATCGGGCAACGCCAGTCTTTCGCAGCGCACGGAGGAGCAGGCCGCCACGCTCGAAGAAACGGCCTCCAGCATGGAACAACTGACTTCCGCCGTGCGCGAAAACACACAAAGCGCGCATAACGCCAATGCGTTGGCGAAGGATGCGAATCAGGTCGCGGCGCGCGGCGGCGCGGTGGTGAATACCGTGGTCGCCACCATGAATGAAATCCAGGGGAGTTCGAAAAAAATCGCCGACATCATTGGCGTGATCGACGGCATCGCCTTCCAGACCAACATCCTCGCGCTGAACGCGGCGGTGGAAGCGGCGCGCGCGGGCGAGCAGGGGCGCGGATTTGCGGTGGTGGCCTCCGAGGTGCGCTCACTGGCGCAACGCTCGGCCGACGCCGCCAAGGAGATCAAGGCACTGATCGGCGCCTCCGTGAAAAAGGTCGAAACCGGCACGCGCCAGGTTGAAGACGCGGGAAAAACCATGGGCGAAATCGTAGCTTCGGTGGAGAAAGTCACGGCGATTATCGACCATATCAGTTCGGCCTCGCGCGAGCAGGCAAACGGCATCGAGCAGGTGAATAAGGCGATCGGCCAGATGGATCAGGTGGTACAGCAGAACGCTGCCGTCGTCGAGCAGGCGGCGGCCGCAGCGGAATCGATGCAGGGCAACGCCCAGCAGCTTTACCATGCGGTGAGCCTGTTCAAGTTGAGCGGCACGGCGCCGGCGCAAGCCGATGTGCGCAGGCATGCGCAGCCCTCCGTGCCGTCGCCGGCGTCCGCCGCGCCCAGACTTGCGCCGTCACGCAAAGACATCGCGTTGCCGGATACGCGGGGAGATGCAAGAACCGGACCGCGGCAATCCAAGGCGGACGACGGAGAGTGGAAGGAGTTTTGATCGAGCCTGGAAGTGAAAAAATAATAAAAATAAGTGGTCTGGCATTACTCACGCGGGGATCCCGCTCAATCGAGCGGCGCCAATTTGATGATTGATGCGCCGTGATTGCTGCCGACCCAAAAGGTAACCGGCTTGGTTGAGTTGTCCACGAATACGCGCCGCACATTGGTCGGGCGCGGCAGCAGGTACTCAATAAATTTTCCCGTTTTGGGATCGAGGCGGGAAACCCGGTCACTCGACATCGAGCCGCTCCACAGATCCCCATTGCGGTCGAGCGTAACGTCGTAAGGATAAGTGTAGGGCGTGGGTACATCCCATTCCTGGAAATCTTCTTTTTTCGGATCGAACATGGCTACCTTGTTGCCCGCGAACTCGGCGAACCAGACCCGCCCTTGACCGTCCATCATGGTGCGGCGCGGACGCGAACGTTTGGTCGGCGTCGGATAGATATTGATGTGGCCGGTTTTGGCATCGATGCGGCCCATCAATTCATCGCCGAAATCCATGAAGAACAGATTATTTTTTTCGTCGGCCACCATGCCGTAGGGTGAATGATTCGACCCCTTCAAGGTGTACTTGAACGGGTCGAAAAGTTCGTATTTGCCGCTGGCCACATCCAGCCGCAGAATGACCTGCCGGCCGATCTCGGTGGTCCATACTTTGCCATCGACATGCATGGACCTGGGCATCACCATCGACTGCTGCGCTTCGTTGTTATTGAGCTCCGGCGGCAGTGGATAAACCTTGAACTGCTTCGTCTTCACGTCGAACTTGACCAGCCCCGTCTGAAACATCGCGGCCAGCCACCAGTTGCCGTCACGATCCTGCTCCATGGCCAGCGAACCCGTCGGGGCGCCGGGCTTGATCATCGGATAGGTGAACTCGGTATGCGCGCCGGTGCGCGGATCAAGCCGGCCTAATGTGTTCTCGGCAAAGTTCGAGTACCAGGCTATGCCCTCCGCATCGGTCATTACGTCATGCGGAGAGATCGTACGCCGCGGCAAATCGTACTCGGTAATGAGCACGCGCGTGGCGCGCCCCGTGGGCCGCGGCAGCGTCTTGAATTCGTACGGCCACGCCGGCCCCTTGCTCAGATTGATGGAAGCAAGATAGGCCGCCAGCGCACGAAACGATTTCTCGTCGAACTTGCGCGGCACCGCGCGCTTTTGCGCGCGTTCCATGCTGGTATTGATGGCGTAGGTCGCCATCCGCGCCAGCGCGGTGTACATACCTTCATCATTGAGTTTGGTGCGTGCGATCTTCTCGAACGGGTGGCAGCTCATACAATCCATCAGCGGCCGCTTCTGTTCGAAGGTGCCGGGCATGCTGATGAACCACTCGCTGTTGGATAGCTGCGCCGCAAGGTCCTTGGCCTTGCGCAATTTGAGTTCGACTTGCGCCGGCTTTTGCGCGGTAACGTCTACCGTTGCCGGGCCTTCAAGCTCGTAGCCGATCGCGCGGATACTCAGAGCGTATTTCCCCGGCTCCAGTTTAGCGGGTGCGAAACTGAACTGCCCTTTGCCGTCGCTAACAACCGTAACGGTGATAGTCGAGCCGCTCCTGCGGGCGCTGATCAGCACGCCTTCCATGCGTGCCTCTGCGGCAGAACTGACACTACCCGTCAAGGCTGCGCCGGCGGACTGCGCATGAACAACACTCACGCCCGTTTGCGTGGCAAGCAGCAGAAACCCGAACGCTGCGCTACGCGTGAAGCTCAGGAAGTGTCCGCGCATACCCGCTTACCCGCGCTGCATTCTGCAGTCGGTTTCGACCGCTTTCGCCGCCTTATCTTTCGGCAGCGGCCGCCGGAACACGCGCACCTGTTTGTAGCCTTCCTTGGCGCAGGAAATCGTCACATCGTTGGGATTCACTTGCTTGCTGAGGCCGCCGAATTTGTACAAGCCGGTCTTGGGCGTGCGCATAATGTAGGTGGTTCCCCCCTTGATGGCCGCCGTAACTTTTGCATCGGGGATCGGCTTGCCGCCTTCGTCTTTGACGAAGCCGAAGAAGTGCGGGCCTTCTTCGGCACGCGTATCGCCATCGCCCATTTCGCCGCCCGCCCATGCGGCGTTATAGAAAAGCATAATAAAAACAGATAGATAAGGCATTACATGCGCAAGTCTTGACATAGTGGCCCCTTAATCAGTTATGACGCACCTGATACGCAATGGCTACCGAAGAAAATAATTTCTGTTTAAAAACGCGAACAACAGCAGCACGATAAATGGAACGGCCCACGACCAGCCCGACCACAAGCGTTGCATCACGCGTTCGGGAATCAGCCATGCGAGCAAGCATGCGCCGAACGCGCCAAGGGCGGCGGTCGACATCCATCCGTACCAGTACATCGCCGGACCATCGCGCGACTTTTCCACGCCCCACCCAATTTCACCGAGCACCGGATGATACGTGAATAGCGCGTAGTTATTCCACACCGCCAGCAGATACACGATGGTGTAGGCGACCGCGAAGACAATCGCCAGGAATGCAAGCGAACGTGGATTCATGATCCGAACCCCCTGACGTTGTTGATGATATGGCCCACCAGAAAATTCCACCATACGACGAAAGCGAGAATCGCCGTCAGCGCAGCACGCGTCCCCGCATGCTGATCGGCCAGTGGGGAACGCCAAAACAGCCAGTACGCGGGCAGAATGGCCAGACCGACTACGGCGAAGTGCTCCTTCAATTCGAAACTACCCATGACGGCACGGTAGCCCAATTCCTCGACCACGTTGCGGATGAAAACCCGAAACTCCGGATAGATGATCGCGCCAAGAATCGCCGTGCTCACGTACAGGAGTACGATCGCGTTTGAATATGACGCACCGGCAACCGCACGAAAACGCCCGACAAAGTTATCCGCCGGCTTGCGGCGCGGCCACCACACGCTCGCAACCTGATGCGTAATCGCGCCGAGCAGCGCAACCGCCAACAGCCCGTGAACGATCAACAGCACAGTAAACATGATGCCTCCCTCCCCAAGATTGGTCCGACTGATAGTCTTTTCTTAGACCATTGCTCACTCCAAACCATTTGTCACGCCCCCGTCAATGCGCCAGCGGATCCGGACGAAGCTGAAACTTCACCACCTTGGGCCGCGTGCCCTTGCCGCCTTCCATATGAAACGGTGTGCGCGTTCCGGTGGTTGCCCACATCCCGCGTCCCTTCCACCCGGCATTCGGGTCGTCGATACGGCCATCCATCCACTTGGCGTAGAAGCCCATCGGATACGGCACGCGCATGTTGATCCACTTTTCGTCGACTAGCGCCATCAGCGATTCATTGGCATTGCCGGTGGCCATGGCCACATTCTTGCCGAGGCCGAAGGTATCGAACTGATCTACCCAGGTGTAATAGCTCGCCTCAGCAGACCCCGGATCGGAAACGTTCTGTAGTTGCGGCCCCGGGAACGGATACAAATTCCAACCCTCTGGACAATGTTGTCCGGTGGCCTTCGGCCCATTCAGCGGCCCCTTGCACTTGCGCCGATCAAAGCTCGCCATGTGACCGCTCGACAGCGGCACCCAGGCGATGCCGTTGCGGTCGATGTCCATGCCGCGCGGCCCATAGCCGGGGAACGGCGGTTCGAACACTTCCGCCAGCGCGGTAGACGGCGGATTGGCGCCGGGATCAAGCCGGATCACATAGCCCGGAAATGTCAGCACCGAACCCCAGATCGTTCCGTCCTGCGGGTTGACACCGATGCCATAGAACGCTGCCGTGATGCGCTTATCCTTGGCCGGGTCCAGCGGCTGATTTGGCTCAACGTAATCGTCGCGTTTGCCGTTGCCGTTGGTGTCGAGAACCAATGCGGTCCAGCCTTGGGATTTTTGCTCGTCGCCGGTTTCATCGAATAGTTTGCGATTGAGCCAGCCGATCACGCCGCTAACCGGGCCGCCGGCACTGGTCCACACGGTGTTGTTGGCATCTTCCGCCAGCACCACGTGATGCGTGGGAAAGCAAGTGCGTATCAACGTGATCTTACCGGTTTTCGGTTCGTAGCGCGCAAGATGGCGGGCTGCGTTTTCCATTGGCA
Source organism: Betaproteobacteria bacterium (assembly GCA_031381325.1). Lineage (GTDB taxonomy): Bacteria > Pseudomonadota > Gammaproteobacteria > Burkholderiales > SG8-41 > UBA5216. The sequence continues at coordinate 12,440 of JANMXV010000203.1, forward strand.
TCAGCTTCGCCGAGGGATGATCAGAACCTTTCTTGCAGAAGTCCGGATTGGCGGGCGGCCCGACGCGGGACGTGAACCATACATGTCCGCGCTCATCGTACATCGGATTGTGCATGCTGGTCTGGCTGTCCCAAATCGCCTTGTCGCCCCAGTACGGCGATGCGGTGAACGGATGATTCTTCGATGTGGGGGTGGCGGGATCGCGCACCGGCATACGCACTTGCGTTGCTCTGTGCTTAACGGGATCAAGCACTGGAAACAAATCCGTGCTCTCTTCAGTCGATCCCATGATCAGTCCATTGGCATTAACCGTCGGATTGCGCTTGTCGGTCGAAGTTTCGTCATGCATATAGTCCGTGGGAGATGCCCAGTCCCACACCGTGATAACCACGTTACGCTCCTTGCCTTCCGGCCGAGTGGGTTTGGATGCCGGCAGTTCACCCTTCGCAATGCGATCCGTCCAGTCCGCGAACAGTCCCAGCGCGCGACGCGCGTCCAGACGGTTGATGTTATTGGCCATCTGTGTCATCGCCTGCCCCGACTGGATGCGCCGCTGCCATGCATCCGTCGAGGAGCCGTAATGACCGAACATTTTCGGCATAGTGCGCGTCGCCTTGTTGCCGAGTTGGTGACAGGTGTAGCAGCCATTGGTCTTGATCACATCCAGCCACTGCGCCTGACTCTTCATGGCAACAGGCATGCCGTTGCCATCAGGTCCGGTGCCGGGAAACAAATTCTTCTCCGGCACTTTCAACATCGAATACCAGTAAATCGCCGGGAAGTACTCGGCTGCTGCGGCTTCGGTGGGCGCAACCACCGCTTGCAGATTAACGATTTTTCCAGGCGTCACGCTCACCTTGCGCGAATCAACCAGACCGTAGCCGCGCACCCATAAGGAATACGTTGCTCGCGGCAATTCGGGGAGTACGTAACGCCCTTGATCGTCGGTAACCACCATCTTGGCAAACTTGGTAGGCAACCCTGTCGTCTCTGCGATGACCCATACGCCAGCTTCGGGGCCGTTTTTGCTGGTCACCACGCCACCGATATCCTGTTTGCCTATCGACACCGGCGCTGCTGGCGCCGCAGGCGCCACCAGCAACAACCCCATCATCCCAAATACAGCGACGCCTCGCTGAAAAAATTCAGTCACGGTCATGGTCTCCTCCCAGAGTCAACTACCTGCAGCCATTGCGGCGGCAGGCAGCTCGTTGCCAAAGCTTAACTGACGAGCTTACCTTTTAGCAACCTACAGTGCGACACCAACAAACACCGCCGCAAACAGCCCGTACTCCCACCAGTGCATATACCATTATGATCTGTGTGAACTACCTCTCAACGTCTGATCCCTCGCTGGCGGACCGCTGTTCTGCGCGATCCTCACTTAGCCATGCGAGGTAGTCGTAGACCACATCAAGATCATTACGCATAGTGATAACGACAGGCAATAATGACCAACTGGTCCTTCTCTACCGCATAGATCAAACGATTGGTGTCATCGATACGCCTTGACCAAAATCCGGATAAATTTTCGCGAAGAGCCTCAGGTTTACCAATCCCCCCGTGAGGATCTCGCATAGCATCATTAATCAGACTGTTAATTCGCCTTAATGTCTTCTTATCCTGGCTTTGCCAATAAACATAGTCTGCCCAAGCTGCATTCGTCCAGACCAGCCTACTTGGCATCTACCAGACCTTTTGATTTAGTCCGTCCCCTACGGTATTGAGCGATGGATTTTTCAAGATGTTTTATATTGGCTGGATTCTTCAATAGGTGGAGTGTTTCCATCATGCTGTTGAAAGTGTCTAGTGACATCACCACCGCATCTTGAGCGTCTCTACGGGAAATCACCGTAAAGTCGGCGTCCTCAATCACTTGATCGATAACTTGTTTAAATTGATTTCTTGCCTCAGAAAAGTTAATAACTCTCATAGCACGGATCCTCTTACCTGTTCAATATATTGTACAAGTATAAAAGGATTCGTTTGTAGAAGCAATAAGCGTTCGAGCGGCGTCTCCCCCAACCTCACGATTGGCAGCAGCAATGTCAATTTCTATTTCGCACCGCGGTCGCCGCATGATTGCGAATTCGCGATCCACGGCACCAGACAATACAGATGGATGTTAAGATTGATCGCTAAGTCAAAGCGCTGAATGAGGGTGATAGCGGTCGTGAACTAGCGGCTAATCGATACGGCCTTCATCCTCGTCCATAGCGCGCGTGAGCAGCGCGCTGTCTTTCTCAAATCAGAATACATGGCGTGACAAATGCGGCAAAAGGCGATGCGAGTATCCGTAGCTAAGGTTAATTAGCAGTTGATCAATATCACGATGCACCAACTGTTGCCAGGTCTGTGGCTCGCGGCAACGCTGGCCGGTTGCGCGGCCCTTGCACCGAGCCACGACTGGGAAGATCGGCTGAGAGGCAACGCCATCGTGCTGCTCGGCGAGGTTCACGACAACGCCGAGCATCATCGGCAGCGGCTGGAAATCCTGCGCCGCGCATTTAGCGCCGGCTGGCGGCCCGCCATCGCAATGGAACAATTCGACCGCGAGCGGCAGGCGGACATCGACCGCGCCCGTCGCGAAAGGCCG
>JANMXV010000218.1:0-4304 GCA_031381325.1 Betaproteobacteria bacterium
GCGCCGAGTGCGCCTAAGCCGCTGACGGAAGCGCGAATCCAAGAACTTCTCAAAGAGTTTGAAGCCCCGACCCGTTTGACCAAGGATCATCAGGCCACCGGGCCGATCACTGAGCCTTCGCCGAAGTTCGACTATCTGCTGAACCCGGTGCTGTCTTCGCGCCGCAGCGCAGCCCCGCTCGCACAGGCGCTCGCCACCCTTTCCCGCGCCTTGCAGGATTTCACACTGCACTGGGTCGAAGTCATCGCCCGCACCAACTACGAAATGGCCTACCAGTTCGCCGCGGCCGCCCCTGCCGCACTCGCCACTCTGGACGCCAACACCGCTGAGGTGTGGATCATTCAAGCCATGGACAGCTACGACCGCGAAGGGCTGCATCACGGCAGTCAGGTGTTCAGGGATTTTTCCGGATTTGCGGCAGGCGCGGGCAGTCGGCACGCGGTGCGCTTTGAAGACGTCGCGCCCGTGCTCGACCTCTTCGTGTGCGGCCTGTCCGGACGGCGCATGAAAATCGATACAGCGCCCATCGCCTGGACCGACACCAACACGCTTTACCTGCCGCCGCGCATGGCTTTGGGCGCAGATCGCGCGCAAAATTTTCTCATCTACAAAATGATCATTACGCTGCTGTGGGCGCAAAGCCGCTATGGCACCTTTACCGCAGACATTGACGCCGCTGTTGAACATCACACTGACCCGGCACGTGCGCTGGAATGGCTCAATTTTCTGGAAACCGTGCGGCTCAAAGCGCAAATAGCACGCGTACTGCCCGGCCTCGCGCGCGACCTCACGGGCCTGCGCGGGGACACAAGCGATAGCGATGCACGTTACGCGCCATTGCGTGAGGCGAATGCGAGCGTGCAGGACAGCATCTCCCTGCTCAACACACTGCGACTGACCGGCGACGTGCCGCGCCATGCGTGGATGGGGATATTGCGTCCCGCCGACGCAGCAGCAGCACGTGCTGCACGCCTCGCACGCGAAAAAAGCGAGCTGCAAGCCGCGCTTGCCGCCTTGCTCGATGAACAATCAAACCCCACAGGTGAAAAGCTGGGCAATGCCGAATCCGCCGCAAACTTCGAGGTCAACGTCAAGACCAAGGCCGCCGGCGAAAGCGACAACGAACTTGAATTTGAACTCCACCTCGGTGGCGAACCCATCGCGCCACCCGACCACGTGCGCAATCTGCTGCATTCGATCATTCAGGATCTTGGCGAAATTCCCGACGACTATCTGACGCCCGCAGACAACAACGCCAATCAGGTCGACGCAGAAGATGCCCACAATTCAGATGGCCGCGATGACCAAGCCGCCTTCTACTACAACGAGTGGGACTACCAGCGCCGCCACTACCGCAAGGACTGGTGCATGCTGCGCGAGCGCGATGCGCCTTCCGGCGATGGCGACTTCGTGAGCGCCACGCTGAAAAAATTCGCACCGCAGGTCACACAACTTCGGCGCAGCTTCGAAATGCTGCGCGGCGAAGATCGCCTGTTAAAGCGCATGAAACACGGCGACGATATCGACCTCAACGCAGTAATTTCCGCATACGCCGACATGCGATCCGGCAGGGAACTCTCAGACCGCCTGTTCACCAAACGCCACAAAGCCGAGCGCAATCTGGCGGTGATGTTCATGGTGGACATGAGCGGCTCAACCAAGGGCTGGATCAACGATGCCGAGCGCGAAGCATTGGTGCTGCTGAGCGAGGCGCTCGAAGCGCTGGGCGACCGCTATGCGATTTATGGCTTTTCGGGCATAACGCGCAAGCGCTGTGAGATTTTTCGCGTGAAGCGATTCGATGAACCCTACTCCGAAATCGTGCAGCAGCGCATCGCAGGCGTGCTGCCGCAGGACTACACGCGCATGGGCGTGGCGATACGCCATCTCACCGCGCTGCTGCAAGCCGTTGATGCGCGCACCAAGCTGTTGATTACACTCTCCGATGGCAAACCCGACGATTACAGCGACAATTATCGCGGCGAATACGGCATCGAAGACACGCGCCAAGCGCTGCTCGAAGCGCATCGCGCAGGCATCAAGCCGTTTTGCATTACGATAGATCACCAAGCGCGCGACTATCTGCCGCATATGTACGGCGCGGTGAACTGGACGCTGGTGGATGAAGTCTCACACTTACCGCTGAAAGTGGCGGATATTTACCGTCGCTTAGCCACATAGAAAATATTGTTTAAAAACCAATACTTATGAAAATACTTCTGCCCAGACTGATTGCTACCTTGCTGTGCGCCTGCTGGAGTACCGGCGCTACGCTGGCACAAACTCACACCACGCAAGAGCATCGCATCCGCGTCAACACATTGACCGAAGGCCTGTCGCACCCGTGGTCACTCGCCTTCCTGCCCGACGGTCGCATGCTGGTCACCGAACGCGCAGGCCGGCTGCGCATGATCGGCAAGGATTTCAAACTTGATCCGCAACCCACCGCTGGCGTTCCTGTCGTGGCGGCCGTGGGTCAAGGGGGATTGATGGACGTGGTTTTGCACCCGAAGTTCGCCGACAACCATCTCGTCTACCTGTCGTACTCGGCCGGAGACCGTAACGGCATCGATGGAATAGGCACCGAAGTTGCGCGCGGCGTGCTCCGCGGCAATCAACTGGAAAACGTGCAAGTCATTTTCAGAATGGAACCCAAACTGCGCACGGGTTACCACTTCGGTTCGCGCCTGGTGTTCGACCACGACGGTTATCTCTACATCACGCTCGGCGATCGCGGCGAAATGGAGCGTGCGCAAAATCCCGGCGACCACAATGGCTCGGTGATACGTCTGCACGACGACGGCCGCGTGCCCAAAGACAATCCGTTTGTCGGCAAGCCCGGCTGGAAGCCGGAGAAATTCACGCTCGGCAACCGCAATATGCAGGGCGCAGCGCTGCATCCGCACACCGGCATGCTGTGGACGCACGAACACGGCCCGCAAGGCGGCGACGAAATCAATGCGATCCGCGCGGGCGTCAACTACGGCTGGCCGATCATTACCTACGGCGCGAACTACGGCACAGGCGCCAAAATCGGCGAAGGCACGGCCAAGCCCGGCATGGCGCAACCGCTGCACTATTGGGTGCCGTCGATTGCGCCTTCGGGCATGGCGTTTTACACCGCCGACAAATTCCCGAAATGGCGCGGCGATCTATTCGTCGGCGCGTTGAAGGATCAAATGCTGGTGCGCCTGAAACTCGACGGCGAAAAAGTCGTGCGCGAAGAACGGTTGCTTAAGAATACATTGGGACGCATACGCGACGTGCGCGCGGGGCCGGATGGCTTTATTTATCTGTTGACGGATGAACCCAATGGCGTGCTGGCACGACTGGAACCCGCCGAATAACGTAGCGCAAGTAGGATGCCGGTGACGAAGGAACCGCATCGGTCGGGCATAGACTTTCGTGCGACGCAGCCTTGATTGATGCGGTTCGCTACGCTCACCAGCATCCTACGCACTCTTAAACCGCGTAACCCGAGCGAGCAAAATAACCACGGCAGGAATCAGCAACGCAATCATCGTCTGCACAATCATCAACTCACCGAGTTGTGAATAATCCGCAGCCACCTTGATATCGCCGTTGGGTGCGCGCACTTCGCGCGTCACGGTGTAAATTTGATTCAGATAGCGGGTTCCGAGTTGCGACGCAGACAACGCCAGATTAGTGAATGACGCCATCACCGCAAAGTACGTTGCCTTGAGATTCACCGGCGCGGATCGCGCGATCCACGCCAGCATCGGAATCATCGCCACCTGTCCCAGCGGCGAAGTCAGCGTGGTATTCACCAGCATGAGGGTGCGCGCACCGATGGCGCCGTCGGTCAGGGCCGACAGCCACTGGTGCAGACCGTAGAACATGCCGATGGTGGGCGCCGACAGCACTACACTGCACACGGTCAGAAATCCGATCACGTAGGCAATCGAACGCTCGGCCATAAAGCGCCGAAAAATGAAAATGCCGAACAACGTGAGGGTGCTGCCGATGAGTTCGAGCATCGACAGAAAATGTTCGTCAAATTGCAGCGCGTCGATCATCCACCACGTAGCGCCCTGCCCCACACCCGGCACCGCACGGTAGAAAAAAATCACTGCCGCGGTGCCGATCAAAGTCAGCCGCACGTCGGACGCCAGCTCGCGCGTCAGCCGTTTCAACAAGAACAAAATAATCGCAAGTGAACCGAGAAAAATAAGCTCCTGCTTCCAGCGCAAGCTGCTGAGCCCCATCACCAGCGTAAACGCCACAAAGACAAAACTGCCGCCGAGTATCCACCAGTTCGGCGCAGTGTGTTCCGCATGTTCTTC
>JANMXV010000272.1:0-3238 GCA_031381325.1 Betaproteobacteria bacterium
CAAATCGCTTTTCCCAAATCATATTGTGCGCCTTGTGCGGAAAAGCATGCGGCGCCGAAATCGATTAAGCGCTTGTTATGGCCCTGCGTTGTTCAGCGCATCGATGCGTTCCCGCGTTGCCGGGTGCGATTTGAGGTAGGCGCCTGCGCCGGATTGATCGTCGCTTTGTGATCGTGATTCATTGGCGCCTTTGCCGTCTTTGTTGTTCTTCGTGCGGTGCGATGCTTCCAGTTTCGCCAGCATGTCTGAAAGATGTCGCGGCGACAGGCCGTTGGTCTTTAACATAGCGGCGCCGTACTGATCGGCTTCGCGTTCGTGATTGCGCGAATAGCGCGCTTGCAGCAGCAACGTGGGCAGACCGGCAGCGACACTGCTGACATCGCCGATGTAGAACGATACGACAAACGCGACGATCGAACCTTGTATCAGCATGCGCAAGCCGTGGCGTCGCTGAATGTGCCCGAGTTCGTGCGTCAATACCGCGAGAATTTCTTCATCGTGCGCCGCCAGCGTTATCAGTTGATCGGTGACCACGATTGAGCCGTCCGGCAACGCCATGGCGTTTGCGCCGATCGCGCCGCCGTGACGAAAGTGCAGCACATATTGCGGCTCGGCGTCGCCGGGCGCGACCAGCCGTTCAAATGCGCTGCGCAGCGCCTGTTGCCGGGCTTCGGGAAGCTTACTTGGCGAAAACGCGGTCCGGTCCAGCACGTCCAGCACACTGCTGCCCATACGAGACAACGCAGCGTCGGGTACCTGATAGGCCAGCCATTCGGACGCGGCAGGCAGCCCCCAGTGATACCCCGCGAAAACAACCGCCAGTGTCACCACGATGGATACGAACGCCCAGCGCCAGTAGCGCTGCAAGCGTACCACCAGGCTGTCTTCAAAGCCGGTGAATTCCAGCAGGCGTGCCATGCCGGCGTGATCGCGCACCTCGCAGTGCGCACCGTCGGGAAACGAAATCAGCCGCGGCGCGGCGCCCATGGGTTCGGAAACGCGCAGCGCCGAAATCGGCTCATCGCGGTCGATGGTTTCGCCGCGCACGCGCAGCACGCCGTCGTTCAGCGTCAGCGTGATGGCGTGCGCTATCGCGCTGCGGCCGTCGAAATAGGTGGCGCTGATTGTGCCGTGCGCGCCGGGGTCAGAAGGAGATATCGACATCAAACACGTTGGCTGTTTCTTCGCCCAGTGCGGTTACCGCCTGTTGTTCGTGCGTGAAGAATTCATCGAGGCCGCTTTGTGCATTCAGCGCCATGTGCGTCAAGCGATAGCGCGCAAGGCGTATGTCCGCGAAGGGTTTGAACAAGCCCAGTGTCAGGATAATGGCAATGAAATTCGTCAGGTAGATCACAAAAAGATCGCGCGCCCGCACCGTGCTGGAAAAAGCGTGGGGTCCAAGCGCCGTATGGTTCCACACCAAATTTTGTATGCGCGCGGCGAACCACGGGCCAACCAGCATAAAAAATACCAGGTAAAAAGCCATTACCAGAATGAATACAGCCCCCACCATCTTGTTGACTTGCGCTGGATCCTTGGGATCGAAGCCCTCGAACAGGCCGGCCGATCCGGCGAGCACGCTAATAACGACGATCGGTATGAGAATGAGGAACAGAAGCAGGAACAACAGTCCGACCATTTTGAGATAAATATAGTAGAAATCTTCCTCTTTGGCGTCAAAGCTAAAGGGCGCCGCGCCGTACGCACTGTTGTTATGCTGATATTTCTTGATGCGCTGGTGCGCCATCGGGAATAGCAGGCCCATCGTGGCATAGCCCGCGATCGGCCATGCGAGAAACGCAACATAAGCGTCTTTGACTGAACCTTTGAAGCGAAAACGCAAGCCCCGGTAGCTGCTGTAATGCAGCTTGAAGCAGATCGAACGCTGTATCAGCCACGGAAATACCGCCAGCAGGATCAGGAGAACCAGCACGCCCAAGCCCGCATTGAAAGCAAACGTGGCGTTGTAGAGCACCAGCAGGCCAATGCCGATCACGCGGCCTTTGAGGATCGCGATGGGGCTTCCGTGATAATCGAAGCTGCTCCCTGCGAGCGACGTGTTGCGATAGAAATACTGCAACCGGCGCACTTTGGCCCACGCCGAATAAACGCCCAGGGTGAGGAGGGTCAGCGCCAGATTGACGATCCAGATACGAAAATACTCGCCGCCGTTGCCGGTAAACTCGAAGGGCTTGGCTTGCGGTGCGTCGGTGGTTGGATTCATGATTCCCCTATACTCGCCATCTTAAAAATCTTCCCTCACCCCCAACCCCTCCCGGAGGGCGAGGGGCTTTTCCTCCCTCTCCCTCCGGGAGAGGGACCGAGGGTGAGGGAAGGTCGTATCGTAATATTATGCGTCGCAGTATGTTGCAATTCTCAATTCAATTCTTCAATTCATTTTCGCGCCGGATTCGCGGATTATCTTCGCCCAGCGTGTGGCCTCAGCTTTTTGATACGCATCGAATGCCGCGGGCGAATTGCCAACCGGCTCGCCGCCGAGATCGAGTATTCGGCTGCGCACGTCGGGCAGATTGACGATGCGCACGATTTCGTTGCTCCAGCGGCTGACGATGGCTTCGGGTGTTTTCGCCGGTAGCCATGCCGCGTACCACGAGCCGGTGATCAATTCCTTATAGCCGGATTCGACGAAGGTCGGCACGTCGGGCAGTTGCGCGGCGCGTTTTTCGGAGGTGATGGCAAGCACACGCAGGCGTTTGGCCTTGGCGAATTCGATCACTGCCGGCAGCGTGTTAAACATGAACGGCACTTGCCCGGAAATCACATCGGTGATGGCCTGCGACTGGCCTTTGTAGGGCACATGCACCATCTTCGTTCCGGTCACCGACTTTAACAATTCCGACGTGAGATGGGTGGACGATCCCGCGCCCGCTGACGCAAACGACAGCTCGCCGGGGCGCGTTTTGGCGAGTGCGATAAATTCCTTCGCATTGTTTACCGGCAGCGTCGGCGTCACCACCAGCAGCAGCGGTGAACTCATCACCACGCTCACCGGCGTGAAATCGCGGATCGCATCATAGGGCATTTTGAGCAGTATGCCCGGCACGATCACGTGCGCCGAGGAACTCAGCAGCGCGGTATAGCCGTCGGCGGGCGCTTTGGCGACGACGTCGGCGCCGATGGTTCCGCTGGCGCCGGCGCGGTTCTCGACGATGACTTGCTGGCCCCACGACTCATTGAGTTTTTGCGCGAGGATGCGCGCAGTGATGTCCACCGGGCC
>JANMXV010000295.1:0-2678 GCA_031381325.1 Betaproteobacteria bacterium
GGCTGGACGCTCAAGCGCCAGTCGGGATCTCATAAGACTCTTTCCCGTGCTGGTTGGCCCGATGTCGTGTTCGCGTTTCACGACGGCGAAGAGATCGGCCCCAAGATGCTTGTCCGAATTGCAAAGCGCACCGGGCTGAAACCCGAGGACTTGTGAACGCGCCCGATTGTCACCCAATCGGGTAAGCAAGCATAAGAAACGAAGCGTATTACGGGGACTTCATTGACCCTGCAATACGCTGCGCTCCTTGCAGGCTACTCACTCATATACTGCGCGTCCTCCCGCCATCCACGTTGATCGCGGTGCCGCTGATGAGCCGCGAGCGCGCCGAAGCGAGAAACACCGCAAGATCGGCAACATCCTCCGGTTGTATCACTTTGCCGAGCGGCACTTCCTGCAACAGATGCTGCTCCGCTTTCTCCAGAGTCAGCCCCCGTTCGCGCGCGGTGATTTCTACAAGTTCGGTGAAGCGCCGCGTCGCCGTAGAGCCGGGCGCGATGGCGTTGACCGTGATGCCGAACGGCCCGAACTCATTCGCCATCGCCTTGGTCACACTCAAGGTGCCGAAATTGATCGGCCCCGACATCATCGAATGCGCTTCCGGCTCGCGCCCGCGCGTGCCGGATATGTTGATGACGCGGCCCTGGTTGGATTGCTTCAGGTGCGGCAGGGTCGCGCGCGTCATGCGCAGCAATCCCAGCGGCTTTACCTTGAAATAGCGCTCCCACATTTCGTCGGGGATTTCTTCGAGCCGCCCGCGATACGCGCCACCCGCGCAGTTGACAAGAATGTCCACGCCGCCAAGCTGCCGCACCGCGGATTCAACCGCCGGATTGATGGTTTGCGGCTGTTCCAGATCCATTACTTCCATGCACACGTTTACAGCCGAATGCCTTGCGCGCACCTGCGCGACGGCTTCGGCGAGTTCTTTTTCATTACGGCCGAGCAAGGCAACATCGATGCCTTCCACCGTGAAATGCTGCGCGATGGTAAGCCCTATACCGCGATTGGCGCCGGAGATGATGGCCTTTCTGCCCTTGAGCAAGCGTAGCCCGTAAGAAGCGAAGTGTATTACGGGGACTCCACTGACCCTGCAATACGCTCCGCTCCTAGCAGGCTACTTGCTCGTTATGCAACGAAATATACAAAGGTGCCTTCGTGCCGCAGAAGTTAAGAGAACTTGTTAGCGAGCTTGAACGCGCAGGATTCGTCAATCGAGGTGGAAAAGGCAGCCATCGAAACTTTGTCCACCCAAAGGTTTCAAAACCGATCACAATATCGGGGGCGTCTGGCGACGATGCGAAGCACTATCAAGTCCGTGCCGCGAGGCGCGCCATTGAGGAGTCAAAATCATGAAAGAAGGTGCAAGGTACGCGAAGATTGTCGAGTGGTCGGACGAGGACCAATGCTTTGTCGGGAGTTCCCCCGGCCTGATTTATGGTGGGTGTCATGGCGCGGATGAAAAGGCAGTATTCGAGCACTTGTGTCTAGTGGTCGAGGAAGCAATAGCGCTTTACCATCAAGATGGTAAACCTCTTCCTCCGTCAACCTCAGGCCGCGACTTTGCGAACAAGATGCAAAACGTCGCATAACCACGCAGTTCACACCAACGCGCGCAAGAGCAGCAAGCGTAGCCCGTAAGAAGCGCAGCGCATCACGAGGAATTCATTGACCCTGCAATACGCTGCGCTCCTTGCAGGCTACTTGCTGCGATCACGCCTATTCTGCTCGTATCCCCGCAGCCTTGATCACCCGGCTCCACTTCGCGATCTCGTCCCGAAGGTACGCGCCGAAGGCTTCGGGCGCCATCACCATCGGTCGCGAACCATCGGCGACAAGCGTGGAAACGATATCCGGATGATTCGCGGCCCTGACGAGATCACGGTGCAACCGCTCGACGATGGGCTGCGGCGTGCCGGCGCGCATGACGATGCCGTTCCAGATCAGCAGTTCGTAGCCCGGCACGCCCGATTCGTTCAGCGTCGGATATTCGGCGAACAGCGGCCAGCGCTGCAGGCTGGTGACGCCGAGATTTTTGATGCGCCCTGCCTTGACATGCGGCAGCGACGAAATCGCATTGGTACATTGGTAATCGCCCACAATACCCGCGTCATGCCGCAGCTAGAGCGTATGTTGTCAGCCGACCAACTCGCGGCTTGCAAGCAACAAGGTGACGCATGGTCACCTCAGGCCGCGTCACTCAAAGCCGACGCCCAACCCGGCGGTCAACCGTGACGCAGCGCGATAAATCCCCGCTGTCCGGTGAACCCCAACGTTGGATGTCAAAACCCCGATCAGCGTAAAATAGTGACAAATGTGGAGGGACATATGAATTTCACTATCGAACACGAACGCGAAGACGACGGTCGCTGGCTTGCCGAAGTTCCGGAAATTCCGGGTGCGCTGGCTTATGGCGCCACGGCCAACGAGGCAATGGCCAAAGCCGAAGCTCTAGCCCTGCGCGTACTTGCCGAGCGCCTCGAACACGAAGAATCCGGGCCTCAGTCCATATCGATCGCCGTCCCAGTCATATGAGCTCGTGGCCTTCGACCAAGGCCCGCCGTGTTCTCGCCGCACTCTTCCGCATTGGCTGGACGCTCAAGCGCCAGTCGGGATCTCATAAGACTCTTTCCCGTGCTGGTTGGCCCGATGTCGTGTTCGCGTTTCACGACGGCGAA
>JANMXV010000366.1:0-1322 GCA_031381325.1 Betaproteobacteria bacterium
CGTTCGCTCATCCCCTGATGGCGCCCATTGCCGCAATACTCGATCCGGCAGCGACGCTGGAGACGCCGATGGAACTGATGCTGTCGACCGGCATGCGCGCAATGGATCACGCAGTCGAGCGCTGGTGCTCGATCCGGCCGCATCCGCTTGCCGACGGCCTTGCACTGCAGGCGATGGCGATGCTCGCGGAGAACCTGCCGGCGATCAAGGCGCGCCCCGACGACCTGGAGCCGCGCCTGAACTGCCAGCTTGCGGCATGGCTCACGCAGGTGTCCGCAGCACCCGGCGTGCCGAATGGCGCGAGCCACGGCATCGGCTACATACTCGGAGGCTACGCCGGCGTCCCGCATGGCATCACGTCCTGCATCTCACTTGCCGCCACGCTCGAATGGAACGAGCCCGTCAATGCCGGGCGTCAGCGCGCCGTGGCCGAAAAGCTCGGCCGCCCCGGCGCGCGGGCTTGCGACGTCATGCGGGATTTCGTGAAGTCGCTGGGCCTGCCCACCCGGCTCGGCGACGCCGGTATCGCCGCAGACCGCATCCCCGAACTTGCGCGGCAGTACGACGGCACCGGTCCAATTGCGACTAATCCACGCCCGGTGCGGGGTGTTGAGGATGTCGCGGAGATACTCAGGCTTGCGGTTTGAGAGCGATGACTGCTGTGCCGAGTGATCTGTTACTCGGGTAGGGCCTTTTCAGAAGCAGGATCGCCGCGCCTCAGTTGATGCAAATGCGCTTGCAGTTTGGAGCAGGCTACGGAAGCGCACAATCAATCACGCAAACGAGGATCCGATGCTTCTCTTCGGGCTTAAGCGTCCCCCGCAGGCGATCTTCGAGTTCTTTCGCGCTACGGGGTTTCTTACCGTCTGACGGTGGACGCATTCCTTTGCCGCCAAACCAGAACACCAGATAGATCCCGTGCCCGTCTGTGCCGGGGTCACGAACGTATTGGGCAATCAGCTGCTCGTGCATGGATGTCCAGAGGTTAGCGTGATGGTCCTTTTTAATTTCGATGGGCACGTTAAATCCACTGGCACCACCAAACGAAATCTTAATGTCAGACCGCTTATCTTCTACGTAATAACCTTCTTTTTGAATTTCAATACCAAGTTTGTCGAATCGTACTTTTAGATCCGACAATAACGCATCTCGACAGTCATTTTCCGGTTTGGATTTTTCCAATATTTTGTTGTCTTTGTCGTAGCTCCAATACTGCCTGAAGTCGTTTGTGTTTCCATCGCGAATATTTCGCGCGATATCGCATAGATGTTCGAAAGCCAACGCGGCAAGATCAGCCGCACTGAGCGCGCGATGTTGCAGTC
>JANMXV010000434.1:0-4952 GCA_031381325.1 Betaproteobacteria bacterium
GCGCGTCGTTCATCGGCAAGTGATCCGGATCCAGCCCCGAGTTGCGTATGCTGCCCGCGAGGTAACTGCCATGCACGCCTGAGAACAGCGGCGTGTAAACAATATCGCCGGAGTTTGATTCGACGATCATCTGCTTGTAGCGATCCACCGCCAGCGATTCTTGGGTGGCAATGAAGCGCGTGCCCAGATACGCCAGTTCGCAACCCATGGCCTCGGCCGCCAGTATGCCCGAGCCGTTGGTAATCGCGCCCGACAATACCAGCGGCCCTTGGTGGATGCGCCGCAATTCATTCACCAGCGCGAACGGATTGAGATTGCCGGCGTGACCTCCAGCGCCACCGCACACCGCGATCAAACCATCGACGCCCGCCTCCAGCGCTTTTTCCGCGTGCCGCACTTTGATCACGTCGTGAAACACCATGCCGCCGTACGCATGCACGCGCGGCGCCAACGCCGCCGGCGCGCTGAGCGAGGTAATCACAATCGGCACTTTGTGAGCGAGCACGACTTGCGTATCCTGTTCGAGGCGCTTGTTCGCCTTGTTCACGATCAGGTTCACCGCGAACGGCGCAACCTTCCTGCCGGGATTCTGCTGCTGATACGCCGCCAGTTCGGTTTTGATGCGCGTGAGCCATTTGTCGAGTTCCTCCTGCGGGCGCGCGTTCAGCGCAGGGAACGAACCGATCACACCGGCCTTGCACTGCTCAATCACCAGCTCGGGGCCGGACACCACAAACATGGGTGCGGCCAGCACCGGAATACGCAAACGCGCACGTAGATCACCGGGAAGAGGCATCGATACTCCTTGCTTGTTTTTGAATTTTTAGACGGGCGCGGCGAGCCGTCGCCACAAGTGCGCGTTTATACCATGCGTCAGGCCGCTTTGCCCGGCAACTGCACGCGGGCTGGTAGACTCGCTTCTTTTATCGTGCCGCCGCCCGTGTCCCTTTCCCAGCCTGTCGATAAAGCATTGTTCTGGTTCCGTCGCGATTTGCGTGTTTCCGACAACGCCGGGCTGTACCGCGCCCTGAAATCCGCAGCACATGTTTATTGCGTGTTCGTGTTCGATAGCGACATCCTGGATGCACTTCCCGGCAAGAAAGATAGAAGAGTCGAGTTCATACGCGACAGCGTTATCGAGTTGCAACAATCGCTGCGGGCCGCGGGCGGCGATCTGAGCGTGCAGTACGGCCGCGCACGGGAAGTGGTACCGCAACTTGCGAAAACGCTGGGGGCCGAAGCGACATTCGTCAACGAAGACTACGAACCCGCCGCCATGGCCCGCGACCAGGCGGTTGAGCGTGACTTGCAAAACGCCGGCATTGCTTTTCACGCTTTTAAAGATCAAGTGCTTTTCGCAAAAGACGAAGTGTTAACCCAGGCGGGAACGCCGTTTACCGTGTTCACGCCGTACAAAACTGCGTGCCTTAAAAAACTCGACTCTTTCTACACGCAACCCTACCCCACGGAAAAATACTACGCGCGACTGGCGCGCTCCAACACTAAGGCATCCGCGCCCACTTTGGCCGCTCTGGGTTTTGAGTCTACCAACCTCAAAGCGCTGGGGATCAAACCGGGTGTCAGCGGCGCACTCGCAGCGTTGGACGATTTTATGGGGCGCATCGACCGCTATCGCGAGACGCGCGATTTCCCCGCCGTGCGCGGCGTGTCGTATCTATCCGTGCATAATCGTTTTGGCACGGTGTCGATACGCCGGCTCGCGCGCCTTGCGCTGGAACGTCGTTCAGCCGGCGCCGATAGCTGGCTCAGCGAACTCATCTGGCGCGATTTTTATTTTCAGATTCTTTATCACTTTCCGCATGTGGTTGAATCAACATTCAAGCCGAAGTATGAAAAATTATCGTTTAAAAACAATAGATTACTATTCTCCGCGTGGTGTGCGGCGCGCACCGGCTATCCGCTCATCGATGCCGCCATGCGGCAGATCAATCAAACCGGTTTCATGCACAACCGTCTGCGCATGATCGTCGCTTCATTTCTCAGCAAAGACTTGCTCATCGACTGGCGCTGGGGCGAAAAATATTTCGCCGGCCACCTGAACGATTTCGATCTGGCGGCCAACAATGGCGGCTGGCAATGGGCTGCGTCCACCGGCTGCGACGCACAACCGTACTTTCGCATTTTCAATCCGCTGTCGCAGTCACAACGCTTCGATGCGCGAGGAAAATTCATCCGGCGCTATGTGCCGGAACTGGCAAACGTAGCCGACAAATTCATCCACGCGCCGTGGATGATGCCGCCGCTGGAACAAAAGCACGCGGGTTGCGTGATCGGTAAAGACTACCCCGCGCCGATCGTGGATCACGCGATTGCGCGGCGCGAGGCGCTGGCGCTCTACCAATCGGTGTAGGCGTATCGCGCCTATTTGCAGGGCGGCACGGCCCGGCGCACAAAGCCCGATTTGCGTTCCGTCAGCGACTCCAGAAACGCCACCACGTCGCTGATTTCCTGCTCGCTCAGCTTCAGCGGCTGCAGCATGCTATCGGTGGGCACCGCTTCTGCAAACACGTCGCCGGCATAGACGTGCGCCTGATGCAGCAGACTGATATCGAGTTCGGAATAATGCCGCACCACATCGCGCAGCGTTGCGAGATGCCCATTGTGCATGTACGGCGCGGTGCCCGCCACATTGCGCAAGCCCGGCACCTTGAACTGCTCGAAGGTCTGCGGTGTGAGATCGACAAAACGCGTCGTCGTGGCAGTGGCCCTGGTCTTGTCGTCGTTGTATGCACCCAGCAAATTAAAGCGGCTCGCACGCAGCATTTTGATGGCTTGATAGCGACCCCAGTCGATGCCGCCGGATTTTCTGACGATCGGAATACCGACCTCATGAAACTCGCCATGCGTAAAGGCCGGCCCCACGTGGCACAAGCTGCAATTGCCTTTGCCGACAAATATCTGCGCGCCGCGCCGCGCGCTTTCCGGATACGTCGCGGCAGCCTGCCAATCCGACTTTGCCAACGCGTCACGAAATTCATCAAACGCCGTGCGGCCGCTCACCAGTGTTTCCTGAAACGCTGCCAGCGCCTTGCCGATATCGATCAGCAGCGCCTCGTCATCCGCAGGCGGCGGCGATCCAAAAACAGCGCGATAGCGGCAAGACAACACCGCATCGCTGCGCACCCATTGCCCCACGTGGCGGTCACTGGCGGCCATTTCCCTCGGGTCGAGCATGGGCCGTACGCTTTGCGACCACAGGCTGTCATGGGCGCCGTCCCAGCCGAACCAGCGGTGATAACGCACGTTCAGCACGGTCGGCGTATTGCGATCGACTTCCTCCAGCCCCGTGCCGAGTTTGCGCCCGTCTGTCCAGTAGCTTTCCGGAACATGGCAGGTAGCACAGGATACGTTGCCTGTGCCTGACAATCGCGGATCAAAGAAAAGCTGTTCGCCAAAGGCAATCGCTGCCACGCTGGCGGACACACGATTACTGACATCGCGCGCCCACGGCGCAGGCCACGGGCCATGCCGCACAATCGCCTGGATTTCATCAGCAGTCATGCCCAATGCGCCGCTTTGCGCGGTGACAAGCGCGGGCAGCGCGAGGCCAATCAACAGCAGCACGGCGATCAGCAGCGGCGCGAGCAAGCGACGTAACATAAGTGTGAGAGCGATATTCATCCAAAACGGAGTTGGATTATGGCATCAAATGGGTGAAAATCCGCTGTCGCACACCTACCCGCTATGTCAACAGGATCGCCAGGATTCACCATGAGCAAAGAATATCTTCCGCACTTCAAGCCACCCGGGCAGCGCAGCAGCGCCGCGCTATGGTTCGCGTTTCATGAAGGGCGCGTGATGGTACGCATGACCGATGACGGTCCGGCATTGCTATCGTGCGCGCATCCCAGCGAACACGGCCTTGAAACCTCGCAAGAACACTACCTCGGCACCTATGGCGGTGACCCTTGCTACGCCGCTGAACTCGCCGCGGCGCAGATCGCGCCAAACGGCCACGCTCTGCTCGGCCTGCGCGATCTGCTCGGCCACATGGACGATACGCTGGCGGGATTATCGGGACGCGCCTTTCAGATTCTCGAATGGAATCGCAACCACCGCTATTGCGGACGCTGCGGCAATGAAACTGTCGTGCGCGACAACGAACGGGCGCGCACTTGCGTCCCCTGCAAGCGCACCAGTTACCCGCCGGTAGCGCCGGTAATCATGATCCTGATTACACACGGTCGTAAAATGCTGCTCGCGCGCAAATTCGGCTGGGGCAACACGCGTTACTCTGCACTGGCGGGTTTTGTCGAACCTGGCGAAACACTGGAAACCACGGTGGTGCGCGAAACGCGCGAAGAGGTCGGCATAGAAATCAAGAACCTGCGCTACTTCGGCAGCCAGCCGTGGCCTTTCCCCAACAACCTGATGATCGCCTTCACCGGCGAATACGCCAGCGGTGAAGTCACACCGGATGGCGTCGAAATCGAAGAAGCGCATTTCTTCGATGTCGATGAGATGCCCAATCTGCCGCCGGGAATCAGCATTTCCAGACGCATGATCAATACTGTGGCTGCCGAACTGAAAAAACTACCCAAAACCTGATAACTGTTGGCGCAGGCGTTTGATCAGTTACTGAAATTGCTGGAGTAGAACTAGTCGTTTTTAAACAATTTTCCACAAACACTTGCCGCCGCTGGCGTTGTCGATGTCAGCCAGTTGCTGTGCGTGCGCGGTCAATTCCTCGTCACTCGCGCGCAGTACCATAATCGCAACCTTGCCGCGTTCGTTGTCTTCGCTGCCCAACGACACGGCAGGCTGCGCATCGATCATCAGGCTGCCCTGTCCGCGCGTCATTGCAAGATAAACCTCGGCCAGCAACTGCGCGTCGAGCAACGCGCCATGCAGCGTGCGCCCCGCATTATCGACCTGGTAACGTTCGCACAGCGCATCGAGGCTGTTGCGTTTGCCCGGATGCAACTCGCGCG
>JANMXV010000458.1:0-4164 GCA_031381325.1 Betaproteobacteria bacterium
GTTACACGCGCAGGACGCGTACCCCGGGAAAACCGTGCGCCTGATCGCGCCCTTCCCTCCCGGAGGCAGCACCGACACGTTGGCGCGCATCGTCGCGCAGAAACTGACCGACGCCTTCGCACGGCAGGTCATCGTGGAGAACCGTCCGGGTGCAAGCGCAATTATTGGCCACGAAATTGCCGCCAAGGCACCCGCCGACGGTTACACGCTGCTACTGACAAGTTCCGGCGGACTCGTCGGCAATGGGGTTCTGTTCAAACGCCTGAGTTACGATCCGCTGAACGACTTCACGCCAGTATCGGTGATCGCGCTGGCTGGGCCCGTGCTGGTGGTTCATCCCAGCGTGCCCGCGCGCAGCGTGAAGGAGTTCATCGCCCTGGCGCGCGCGCGTCCCGGTCAGCTCAACTATGGTTCCGGCGGGCGTGGAACGGGGGCGCACATCAGCGGCGAAGTGTTCCAGTCGATCACCGGCGTCAAGCTCGTACACGTCCCCTACAAGGGCGGAATTCTCGCCACGACGGACCTGGTGGGAGGGCAGATCGAGCTCTCGTTCTCGGACATGGTGCCGGCCGTGCCGCACGTAAAGAGCGGCCGGCTGCGCGCGCTTGCAGTGACGACGACTGAGCGCTCGCCGGCGATAGCGGACGTGCCGACCATGGCGGAGGCAGGCGTGACAAGACCTTTTCCGCCGCAGTGGTGGGCGATCGCGGGACCTAAGGGAATGCCGGCGTCGGTGGTGAACCGCATCAACGCCGAACTTGCGCGGACCATGAAGCTCGCCGACGTGCGCGAGCGCTATGAGACGCTCGGCATCTTCACGCACCACACCACGCCCGAGCGCATGACGGAGATGGTGCGCACCGGGATTCCGGAGATGGCGCAGATACTCAAGGCTGCGGGCATCGAGCCGGACTGAACGGCGAAGTGCTCGCGCGCGTGCGCCAGATGCTACTTTGGACTCAAGCGGCTAAAAGTCATGGACTGGTTTTGCGCCGGGCACAAAAAGTGTGTCTGATCGACTGGCCTAATCGCGCTGTGTAGAATCAAACCCATGCGCGCCGCATCCCCGCGCGGAAGCCCGGACAAGGAATTGGATCGATCATGAGTACCCTGGCGTCACAACGTTTCAGCGTCGCCGATGATTTTGGCGCGGTGTTTACCGACATGTACAAACGCGGTTTCACCGACGGCTTGCCGGTGATCCCGCCGACGGAAAATTCAGTGCTGGCGATGCTGGCCGCTGCTCGCATGCCGCCTGATGCGTTGATCGCGGTGGTGCCGCCTGAGCGCGGACCTGCCACGGCGGAGAAGGTGGCGATCAATGCGGTAATGGCGGGTTGCCTGCCGGAATATTTTCCGGTGGTGGTGGCGGCCATGCGCGCGGTGTGCG
Source organism: Betaproteobacteria bacterium (assembly GCA_031381325.1). Taxonomy (GTDB): domain Bacteria; phylum Pseudomonadota; class Gammaproteobacteria; order Burkholderiales; family SG8-41; genus UBA5216. The sequence goes on from JANMXV010000458.1 coordinate 1,391, forward strand.
AGCCGAAATTCAATCTGCTCGGCGTGCAGACCACAACTAATCCGGTGGGGCCGGTGCTGATCGTGAATGGCCCGATACGCACGCAACTCGATATCAATTGCGGCCGCGGATGCCTCGGGCCGGGCTGGCGCGCTAACGCGACCATCGGCCGCGCGGTTCGCCTGTGCCTGCTCAACATCGGCGGCTGTCCGCCGGGCGATGTGGACAAGGCGATTCACGGCATGCCGGGCAAGTTTTCGTTCTGCTTTGGCGAGTTTGAGGAACAAAGTCCATGGGCGCCGTTTCATGTCGACAACGGTATAGCGCGCACGCAAAGCACAGTGACCGCGGTGGCGGGGCAGGGCACGCAGAATATTTACGCCGCTTTGCGTGACCCGGCCGACGTCGTGACCATGCTGGCCGACGGCATGGCAGTGTTCGGCAACAACGGTTATTTACGCGCAGTGGGCAATCCGCTGGTGATTTTCAGCCCTGGCCACGCCAAGCTGTTTGCCGAAGCCGGCTGGAGCAAACAGCGCGTGAAACAAGCGCTGTTCGAGCGCACCAAAATCCCGCGTAAACGCATACCGCGTGCCACGCAGTTATCCAAACCGGTTTACGATGAGTACGCGGATGACGAACTGTGCCTGCTGTGCCAGAAGGCGGAGGACATCATTATCATCGTAGCCGGCGGCCCGGAGGCGTATCACATCACTTATGTGCCGAATTTTGGGACTACGGTTTATAGTGTGATCGAAATCAAGTAGGAGGATTCGGACATGGAAATGCAGGGCACCCGCAACATCGAATATCTCGACCCGATGAGTCCCAACACCGACAAAAAGCTCTATGTGCCGGCAGTGGGCGAACTCAAAGGTAAACGCATCGGCTTTGTCACCAACGGCTGGAGCAGTTACAACGCGATGGGCGCGCGCATCGAAGAAGTGTTTCGCGAGCGCCATGGCATTAGCGACATGCGCACCTACGCGATTCCCACCTCATGCGCGCCGCGGGAAGGGCTGCTGGAACAGGTCGCCACCGAGTGTGACGCCGCCATTGTCGGCATGGCGAATTGAGGCTCGTGCACGTCGTGGAGTGTCCACGACACAGCACAGCTGGTCCGGCGCGGCATGCCAGCGGTGGTGGTCGCCACCGAGCAGTTTGAGAAGCTGGCAAAAGTGATCATGCGCTCCCAAAATGTGCCGGAATCGATTTGCATCATGGTGCAGGGTAATCCGGAATTCATCTCAGCCGAGAAGCTTGAGGGCATTTGCGATCAGGTGGTTGATGAGGTGCTTACCCGGCTCACGCGCGCGCATGCGACGTAGCGATATGAGAGTTCATCGTGCATTTTTCGGTGCGGCGATTGCGTTGGCGCCGGTGTGGGTGAGCGCGCAAGCCCCTTCGACAAGCGCCGGTCACGCGTTTCCGCAGCGCCCCGTGCGCGTAGTAGTGCCCTTTTCAACGGGCACGGCGGCGGATATCGTGGCGCGGCTACTCGGCGCGCGGCTGGCGGACACCTGGGGCCAGGGTGTCGTGATCGAGAATCAGGGCGGCGCGGGTGGTGTGGTGGGCGCCACGACGGTGGCACGGGCGGCACCCGACGGCTACACGCTGCTGATGGCGGGCATCAATCAGGCGATCAATCCCAGTCTCTACAAGGACGTGCCGTTCGATACGGTGAAGGATTTCAGGACGATCGTGCGCGTGGCGCTGGCGCCGCTGGCGATGGTGGCGCATCCATCGTTTCCGGCCAATTCGGTGCAGGAACTGATAGCGCTCGCCAAATCGAGACCGGCGTCGATTCAGTACGGCTCCGGCGGCAACGGCAGTATCACGCATCTCGCGGTCGAGTTGCTGAAGTCGCGCGCGGGCGTCGATCTTGCGCATATCCCCTACAAAGGCGTATCGCAGATGCTGACCGATGTAATGGGCAATCAGATTCCACTGGGCTGCCCGGCGGTGGCCAGTGTGATATCGCAAGTCAAAGCCGGCAAACTCAAGGCGCTGGCGATCACCAGCGCCAGGCGCGCGTCGGTGTTGCCCGACGTGCCGACTGTCGCCGAGGCCGGGCTGCGCGATTACGATGTCTCGGCGTGGAACGGCTTGATCGCGCCGGCGCGTGTGAGTGACGACATCGTCGGGAAAATTCACAACGATGTAGCGCGCATCGCGCAGGGCAAGGATTTCATCGAGCTGTTGCAGCTGCAGGCGCTGGAAGTGGAACTGATGCGGCCGGAAGTTTTTCGTGCGTTTCTTCTCGCCGAGCTGGCCAAGTGGTCCAAACTGGTCAAAGACAGCGGTGCACGGCTGGATTAAAAAGTTAATAAAATAAAATACTTACGATAATATTCCCTAGGAGCCGCCATGCACTATCTCGTGATTAGCACGCCCAAAGCCGAAGTGCCTTCCGCCATGCGCGCCGTGCAGGTGAAATGGTGGGACTGGATCAACGCGCTGAGCGCGCGCGGCATCGCCAAGCATGTCTACACCAAGCTTGGCCGTGGCGCGGTGGTGATCTTCGATGTCGACGCGCCGGAGATGCTGCACAAAATCGTCAATCAATGGAACGAACTGGTGCCTGCCACGTTTGAAGTCGAGGCGTTGTTGCCGGGCGAACATCAGGAAAAAATTGCGCGCGCGGGCACCAATCCGATGGTGATGTGATACGTCTGCGTGTTGTTCGCGCAGATTCGCTAACCACCGATGAAAGCGAAACAGCGGGTCATGATCAGTGCTGACGTGGTTGGGTAGTTGCTGACCAGCGATCGCGTGGTTAAACATCCGGCACACGG
>JANMXV010000473.1:0-1219 GCA_031381325.1 Betaproteobacteria bacterium
GCGGCGTCGACGGCATCATGGTGTCGAACCACGGCGGTCGCCAGCTCGATGGTACGGTGGCGCCGCTGCGGGCGCTTCCGGGCGCGGTGGCCGAAGCCGGCGGCATGGCCATCATGATGGACAGCGGCATCCGCCGCGGGACGGACGTGCTCAAGGCGCTTGCCATGGGCGCGCATTTCGTCTTTGTTGGAAGACCGTTCCTCTATGCTGCTTCGATCGCGGGCGAAGCCGGCGTGCTCCATGCCGCCAGTCTTCTAAAGGAGGAGATCAGCCGCAACATGGCTATGCTCGGGATATCGTCACCTGCCGAAATGAAGCGCGAATTCCTTGTATCCAGCCGCGGGCCGATTTAGACAAAAGGCACGTAACAAAATTATAGCTCCTGACCGCGCGCATTTCCCCTACTATTTTCTGAATCGGGAGCCAGTATGCTGACAGGCACGGTGCAATGGACGGCGCAGGAACGCGTGATACACGGCAAACCCGCGGCCGAGGCCGTGCCTGCGGAGATCGAACGCATCGGCGCCAGACGCGTGCTGCTGCTCACCACGAAGTCGCTCATTAACAGCCGGCTGATCCGGGACGTGACCTCGGCTCTGGGCGATCGCTGCGTGGGCCGCTTCGCCGAAATACGCGCCCACTCGCCGCGTGAAGCCGTAATCGCCGGCGCCGCACTCGCGCGCGAGCTTGACGCGGACCATCTGCTCGCCGTCGGCGGCGGCTCGGTGATCGATGCGACCAAAACCATGCTGCTCGCGTTGTGGCGCGGCGCGCGTGACGTCGACACACTGTCGACGCTGGCGCAGAAACGCGGCGCGGTACCCCTGCCGCCGCTAGCCTCCGACCGCATACGCATGACGGCGGTGCCCACGACATTGTCCGCCGCCGAATTCACCAGCGGTGCGGGAGTCACCGACGTCCAGCGCAAGGTCAAGCTGTCGTTCGCTCATCCCCTGATGGCGCCCATTGCCGCAATACTCGATCCGGCAGCGACGCTGGAGACGCCGATGGAACTGATGCTGTCGACCGGCATGCGCGCAATGGATCACGCAGTCGAGCGCTGGTGCTCGATCCGGCCACATCCGCTTGCCGACGGCCTCGCACTGCAGGCGATGGCGATGCTCGCGGAGAACCTGCCGGCGATCAAGGCGCGCCCCGACGACCTGGAGCCGCGCCTGAACTGCCAGCTTGCGGCATGGCTCACGCAGGTGTCCGCAGC
>JANMXV010000486.1:0-2276 GCA_031381325.1 Betaproteobacteria bacterium
ATCTCCCAGAGGGGCTACGGACTGCGCAGGGCGTTCCGAACACTAACAACGACTGCTCTTGCAACTCCTTCAGTAACACCTACTTTTGCAGCATACAAGGGGCGGGGGTGAGGGAAAGACGTATCATTACCGCGATGTCACAAGGTTGCGTAAGTCTCAATAGAATATGAAAACCGTAGCATTACCTTGCGGTGAAAAAGTGCCCGCTTTGGGTCAGGGCACCTGGAACATGGGCGATACCCGCGCCAAACGCGCGGATGAAATTTCCACGCTCAGGCGCGGCATCGATCTTGGGTTGACGCTCCTCGATACCGCCGAGATGTATGGCAATGGCCGCTCGGAACAATTGATCGCCGAGGCGATTGCCGGGCGGCGCGACGAAGTGTTCATCGTGAGCAAAGTGCTGCCGAACAACGCCTCGCGGCGCGGCACCGTTACCGCGTGCGAGCGCAGTCTGAAAAATCTCGATACCGACCGCATCGATCTGTATTTGCTGCACTGGCGCGGCAGCGTGCCGTTTGCAGAAACGCTGGAAGCGCTAATCGCGCTGCAAAGCGCAGGCAAGATACGTCATTACGGTGTGAGCAACCTCGATTTTTCCGAAATGAAGGAATGGTGGAAGGCGAGCGGCGGTGCGGCGACTGCCACCAATCAGTTGCTCTACAACCTGTCGCGCCGCGGTATCGAATGGGATTTGCAGCCGTGGCTGCGCGAGCGGCGTGTGCCGGTGATGGCGTACTCGCCGCTGGAACAGGCGCGGTTGTTCAAGAACGCAAAGTTCGCGGCTTTGGCTAAAGCGTCCGGCATCACGCCGGTACAGATGGCGCTGGCGTGGCTGCTGGCGAAAGAGGATGTGATTGTGATTCCGAAATGCTCAAGTCCGGCGAAAGTGGAGGAAAATGCTGCTGCGCGCGACATTCAACTGACTGCGGCGCAGTTGGCTGCATTGGATGCCATTTTTCCGCCGCCCAAAGGGGCGCGGGCGCTGGAGTTGCTTTAGCGCGCTGATTTGTAGAAGTTCAGACGGATCGACAGTGTCGGAATGTATGCCAGGCGACCGGTCGCGTTTCCCGGAAGCTGCCGCGCTCATCAAACTCCAGCAGGCCGATTCGCCCTTAGGAATGTGCGCACGTGCCGCACCGCCAGCGTTACGTTCTCCTTCGTATCCTTCCACGGAAAGAGGCTCACTTGTGCGTTCGGCGCCAGATGCACCATTTCCATCGCCGTGGCGTACGGGTGCGAGGGAACGTTGTCCGGCAGCACCAGCAGGGGCGTCTGGCAGGCGCGCACAAAATCGCGCGTCACCGTGAGCACGAAGTCGACGCCGCCGTACATCTTGCCGAGGTAGCGGTTGACCATTTCCATGGTGATGTCCGGCCGGCTGGCGATGAGGCCCGGGGCCCATTTGGCGAGATTGTTTTTGATGAAGAAGTCCGGGTAATTGGGATCAACCCCGCTGGGCTGCGCCGCCACCGCCGCAATGATGCGCCCGGGCGCATGTTTCTGTATGTTCCAGATCAGGGGATTGCCGATGCAAAAGCCCATCACCAGAAACCTGTCGACGCCCAGGTGATTCAGCAGGCCAAGCTGGTCGCCGGTGTGTGCGTCCCAGGGCTGGTCGAAATCGAGCGGGCCGGTGGACTGGCCGCCATTGGCGTTGCGCAGGTCCATCGAGATGCAGCGGTACTCCGACTTGAACGCCGCCACCGCGTCGAACGGACCGTTGGAGTAGGACACTTTCGAGTTCAGTCCCCCGCCGTAAATGATGAACAATGGCAAGCCGGAGCCGGCCTCTTCATAGCGGATGCGGACGTTTCCTTTTTCGTAGAACGGCATGGCTTTTCTCCCTGGTAGAGCAGTGTGGTGTCCCGCGCGCGCGGGTTTCGATCAGCCTGGAGCGCATCCAGTGTCATGGGATCTATTGCTCAAGTCAACCTGCCTGGAAGCTATATGCCGATTATCCCGAGTTCCACCGTGACGGTCGTAAAGCATCCGGCGATAATAGCCAAACTTGCATCTGACAAATTCAGAAATCCAAATAAAGTATCTCCACGGCGAACTTTTGATCGCCACTTACCACCGCGAGGAGTTCACATGCTCATCACACCGACGTCGTTGACAATCAATCAACTCCTCGGTTCTGGCAACGAACAATACGTCATACCGTCTTACCAACGACGTTACTCTTGGCATGAGCGGCAGGTTCGGGAGCTCGTTGACGACATCCAGCTGATCGAGGCGGCCGACACGCATCTTCTAGGCAGCATTGTTTGCTT
>JANMXV010000517.1:0-9108 GCA_031381325.1 Betaproteobacteria bacterium
CCGGTGGTTTTGCGCACCACGTCGAGTGCGGCCTGTTGCGCATCGGCATCGGCGTTTTGCCATTCGCGATAAAGTTTATCGATGGCCGCCGGGTTGACATTGGCGGTGGCGGAGATGCAGCCGGCGCCGTGGTTGCGCATGTTGGCGAGCAGGAAGGATTCGCTGCCGACGAAGACATCGAAGCCCTGTTTCGCAAATGCATCGAGGAAGACTTTGGTGTTGTTCCAGTCGCCCGAACTGTCTTTCATGCCGGCGATGGCTTTGGGGTAGCGCTTGAGCAAACGCTCGACCAGTTTAGGTGTGATCGGTACCACCGCAACCGGCGGTATGTGATACAAATAAATTTGCAACCGTGCATCGCCGACTCTTTCGATGACTTCGGAAAAGTGACGGAACAAACCTTCCTCAGGCACGTCTTTGTAGTAAAACGGCGGCAGCATCAGCACGCCGGCGCAGCCGGCTTTGACTGCGTGCTCGGTGAGGCGCACGGTGTCGGTAAAGGCGCAGCAGCCGGTGCCGGGCATCATGCGCGCGGGGTCGAGTCCGGCGGCGAGCAGCGAGTCGAGCAGCGCGATACGTTCGTTGACAGAGAGCGAGTTCGCTTCACTGTTGGTGCCGAATACCGCGAGGCCGGAGCCTTGTCCCAGCATCCAGTTGCATTGCGCGACGAAGCGATTGTGGTCGGGGCTGTAGTCGGCTTTGAACGGTGTGCATACGGGAGCTAACACGCCTTTGATGCGTTGGGATTCTTTCATGGGATACTCCTCGGATCGAATGGGGATTTTGAAATCAAGTTGCGCGCGTCTGTTGCCCACCAGCGATAACCATTGCCGCGCTGTCGATTACAATCGAGAATACCATAGAGTCGGACGACTGATAATTTTTGAATTGACGAACAACGAAAATGATAACACTGAAAGTATTGGGCGCAGGGCCGGTTAAACGCGGCGTAACGCTGGTGGCGGCGGATTTTGAAACGCGCACCGGCCACAAAATCGTGGTCGAATTCGCGGGTGCGCCGGGCGTGAAAGATCGCATTCTTGCGGGCGAAGCAGTGGATATTGCCGTGGTGCCGCGTGGCGCCATGAATGATTTCGAGAAGAACGGCAAAACGCTCGCCGGCGCACGCGGCTTGCTCGGACGCTCGCGTATCGGCATGGTGGTGAAGAAGGGCGCAAAGCTGCCGGACATGTCCACGGTCGAAGCGTTCAAGCAAACCATGCTCAACGCTGATGAGATAGTGTGCAACGTGGCCAACAGCGGCAACTATGTGGTTGAGTTGCTGGGCAAGCTGGGCATCGGCGAGGCGACGAAAAGCAAAGTATTGCAGCTCGGCGATACGGTGAAGGTGATGGATCACGTGGCCGGTTCAGCGCGCAACGCATTAGGCGTCGGACAACTCGCGGAGATCAGTGAGCTGGCGGACAAAGGCGTGGCGGTTGTTTTAGCTGCTGCGTTGCCAGACGCGATACAAAGCGAGACTTCCTACGAGGCCGCCGTGGCGACAGCGAGCCGTGCGCAGGATGCGGCTGGTGAGTTTGTGCGTGCTTTGGCGTCGGAGGCGGGCAGGAAGCTGCTGGCTTCGACCGGGATTGATTAATCATGACTGCCGTGCTGAAAGTGTTGTCTGCCGGCGCGGTGAAGCGCGGCGTAACGCGGGTGTGCGCGGCGTTCGAGCGCGACACGGGCGCTAAAGTCGAAGTTGAATTTACGCAGGCGCCCTTGCTGCGCCAGCGTGTCGCCGCCGGCGAAAGTGTGGATGTGATTGTGGCTACGTCGTCGGCGATGGATGAATTTGCCGCGCAGGGAAAAATCACGCCGGCGACGCGCGCGTTGTTGGGGCGTTCGCGCGTGGGCGTGGTGGTGCATAAGGATGCGCCCTCGCCCGATGTGTCGGATACCGAGGCGTTCAAGCGCACGCTGACTGCCGCCAATACCGTGATGCATAACAGTGCATCCAGTGGTATTTATGTGGCGACGCTGCTGGAAAAACTGGGATTGAAAGCCGTGCTGGGATCAAAAATCGTGGTGACGAAAAGCGGTTCGGCAGTGATGGAGACGGTCGCTGCGCACGGCGTTGGCGCTGTAGGTCTGGCGCAGATTTCCGAAATTATGGTGATGGTGGATAAGGGCTGCGCGGTCAAACTCGCGGCGCCGCTGCCGGACGAGATTCAGAACATGACGACCTACCACGCCGCTGCGTCGGCAAGTACCGGCTCCGCGGAATCCGCTGCCGCGCTTGCGCGCGCGTTGACATCGGATGCCGCGAAGAAATTGTTTGCCGCGACGGGCATCGATTAGTTCGCACCACCAACACATGAAAATCCTGATTACCGGCGGCGCCGGATTTCTCGGTCAGCGGCTCGCGCACGCATTACTAAAAAATCAACAAAAACAAATAGTTACAGAGCTAGTGCTAGTAGACATCGCACCCTTGCGCGATGCGCTTCTGTTGGCGGACGCGCGCACGCACAGTGCGATGGGCGATCTGCAACAACTGCTCGCCGAGGGCGTGTTGCAAGGTGTCGAAGGCGTGTTTCATCTCGCGGCGGCGGTCAGCGGCGAATGCGAAGCGGACATCGACGTTGGTCTGCGCGCGAATCTCGATACCACGCGCGCCTTGCTCGATGCGTGCTGCGCGCTGAAGCGCGTGCCACGATTGGTGTTCTCCAGTTCGCTCGCGGTGTACGGCGGTGATATGCCACAGGTGATTGCCGACAATACCTTGCCCATGCCGCAAAACTCATACGGCACGCAGAAATTTGTTTGCGAGCAATTGATTGCAGACTACACACGCAAAGGTTATATCGACGGGCGCAGTATGCGCCTGCCCACGGTGACGGTACGGCCCGGCAAACCTAACAAGGCCGCGTCGAGTTTTATGAGCGGTATTATTCGCGAACCGCTCGCAGGCGTGGATGCAGTGTGTCCGGTTGATCCGCAAACCGGCGTATGGATTACCTCGCCGCGATACGCGGTGGCGGGTTTGATTGCGGCTTATGAAACATCGGCGCAGGTGTGGGGCGGCAGAACCGCGCTCAATCTGCCGGGACTGTCGGTGCGCATTGCGGAAATAATTGCTGCGCTGGAACGGCGAGCAGGCGCGCGCACGGCGGCGCGCATCCGCGTGCAAATAGACGACACCATCTCGCGCATCGTTGGCGGATGGCCCTGGCGCTTTGATACGGCGCGCGCGCGCGGGCTTGGGCTTTCAGGCCCCGCCGCGATCGACGATCTGGTCGCCGAGTATGTCGCGGACTATCCCGAGGCGGTGGTTCGCGGCGAGTAAACCGAGCGTGCTTCAAACGCGGAGCGAATCAAGCCACCCGCAGTTTCTTGATCCACTTCTTTACACTACACCTCGCTTGCCACTAGGAGAAAATAGTTATGGCCCGCTTCCGCATCATGTTCATCGCTGGACTGCTCGCGTTGTATTGCGCAGCGGCATCTGCGCAACCCTACCCGGCCAAACAGATACGCATGGTGCTGCCGTTCCCGCCGGGTTCGCCGAGCGATATCGTCGGCCGCGCGGTCGGGCAGAAGCTTGCCGAGCAACTCGGCGTTGCCGTGGTCGCCGACAACCGCGTAGGCGCAGGCGGCAATCTGGGCATAGCGCTGGCGGCAAAAGCGCCGCCCGACGGTTACACCATCCTCACCACCTCGCCGTCGATCGCATTGAGTCCGGCGCTGTATCACCAGACCGGCTATGAGGCGAAAGACCTTGCAACCGTGGCGCGGCTGGCGGCCATAGAAAACGTGGTGCTGCTGCATCCTGCGGTGCCGGCAAAAACACTGCGCCAGTTCGTCGACCTCGCGCGCAAGCAGCCGGGCAAGCTCAATTACGGTTCCGGCGGCGCCGGCACCACCAATCACCTCGCTAACGAATTGCTCAAGACGCTGGAGAAAATCGACATGGTGCATGTGCCGTATAAGGGCGCGACGCTGGCGGCGGTTGCACTGATGGGCGGCGAAGTGGATCAGGTCATCGTCTCGGTGGCATCGGCGATGCCTTATATCCGTACCGGCAGAGTGCGCCCGATCGCGGTTTTGTCAGAAAAGCGCGTAGGGCCGCTGCCGGATGTGCCGACCTCGAAAGAGGCCGGCATGCCGGCATTCACCATGTCGATCTGGTACGGGATGCTGGCGCCGGCACGCACGCCGCAAGAAATCATTACGCGGCTGTATCAGGAATGCGCCAAAGCGCTGCAAGCGGCGGATTTGCGCGACCGCTTCGCCGCCGCCGGCGTCGATCCGTGGCTGGGCACGCCGGAAGAGTTCGAGCGCTTGATTAAGAGTGAGACGGTGCGTTACGCGCGGATTGCGGAGAAGGCGGGGTTGAAGAAGGAGTGACCGGTAAATTCGCGCTTGCGGGCTACATGGCGTTCAGATGGTGCGGAACACCACATCGTGCGATTTGGCTTCGAGCAGGATATCGGTCTTTAGCGCATCATTACCGCCGAATGCCGCATCGAGACAGAGCATTTGCCGCGGATGGTGCGTGATCATGCCCTGCAGCACGATGCGCGTGACAGATTTATTCAGATCAATCAAAAGCTTATTATCATCTACCGACCAGATAAGCGCGCCCTCGATTTGGATCTGCTTGACGTTGCTCGACAGCGGCAGACCGCTTTTCAGGATCAGTTCATAGAGGACGTCCTGCTCGCCGCGCGTGCGCTCGCCGTTGCCGGCATCGCGTTTCAGTTGCTCGGCCAGCTTATCGGGCGTGTCCGGCGTTTGCCCGGCGCTGCCGACTTTAAAGTTACTTGACGAGAGCTTGAAGGCGCGAAAGCCAAGGTCGTGTTTCGCTTTGCCATCCACGCCAGGTTTGCCGTCGTTGTCCTTGCCGAGCTTGGCAAGGACCCGGCGCACGCGTTCTCTGGTGATGCTGGCAATCGTTGCGTAGTTTGAGCTATTGAGTTTTTCCGGCAGTTGTACCAGAATAAATTTTCGGTTTCCCGCATCCTCGGCATTCAACTCCAGTACGGCATGCGCTGCCGTGCCCGAACCCGCAAAAAAATCGAGAACAAGATGGTTTTCTTTTGCCCTTGTTGAAATGCTTATCAGAGACTTGATGAGGGATGCGGGTTTGGGATATTCGAGAATTTGATTCCCCGGCAAACTTGCGGATTCTTTTGTTCCCGCTTGATTCATGCCCGCCGCAGGATTTTTTACATCCCAATCGTTAATCGCGTCGTCGCGACCGTCAATCCAGGTCGATATCGGAGCTGTCTTGGCAGTGCTGTATCGAGTCTTGTAGCGAGGCCTCGACATTCCTGCGCGCGGTAAATCTTCGGGCCAGATAATGTTGTTTTTTGCAATCTCTTTTTCCATCGTCTTACGTTCAAACCGCCAAACGCGTTGTGCTGACGGCCAGTGCAATGCGTTTGTCTTGGGGTTGGTGATCGCGTAGTACTGATTGGGCCGCATATCCTGGGTCATGCCGGCGGTAAGATCCGTGCTGCTGTATCTGCTCAAGCTATCCTTGAAGGGATAGTCGCTTTGCTGAACGGCGCGGCCTATGAGTTCTACCGCCTCGATTGATCTCGTAAAAGCTACGACATATTCGTGGTCAGACGACACCTCGGCATCCCGCATGACGGCCGGCATTCTGCGTTTGCGAACAAAGCAGGCAAGAAAATTCTCCTCCCCAAATACCTCGTTCATCAGCAACCGCAAGTTATGCACTTCGTTGTCGTCGATGCTGACGAAAATCACACCGTCCTCCCGCAGCAGGCTGCGTGCGAGAAACAGCCGCGGGTACATCATGCTGAGCCACTTGGAGTGGAAGCGCGTGCTTTCCCCGCTACCGGCACTTTGCTTTACGCCCGCTTCGTTGGCTTGTCCTGAGCAGCTTATATCCTCTTCCAGCCCCTCGCGGCAATGGTCCGGGTGGGGGAACTCGTTGCCGGTGTGGTACGGCGGGTCGGTGTAGATCATCTTGATCTTGCCGTGGTAAGGTTTCTGCAGCAGCTTCAGGACTTCGAGGTTGTCGCCTTCGATGATGAGGTTCCCGGCGCCATCCCAGTTGACGCTTTCCTCAGGCAGCGGCAGCAGGGTGCCGGCGGAGGGCGCGCGCACGGTGCGGAAGGCATCCGCCTTGCCGGCCCAGCCGAGGCCATAGCGCTCCGCTCCCGGGTCGACGCGCTGGTCCAGGACTGCCCTGAGCCTGTCGAAATCGATACCCCTCTCACTGAACACTTGCGGAACAGCCACGCGCAATTGCGCCAGCAGGTCGTCGACCGGATCTGCGGACACGAGCGACAGCATGATGTCCTCGGGCATGGCGTCTTGTGATTTTTCCGGGTGTAGGTAGCGGCGGCTCGTGTTGTGCAAGACGCGGCGGCTGGTCGTTCGTTCGATTTTGGGTGATTGGCGGCATATGTTACTTTTGGTTACTTAATATAGCAACTGATTATTACCGTGCGTGATGCTACGTTTGTAGAATGGCAAACACGCACGTACGCGAGGAGTTCAGCAAAAGACTGCGGCAGGCTCTCCAGGACGGCGGGGTGGATAGCGAGAGCCCCACGCGGCTGGCGAGTGCATTCAACGACCGCTATGCAGGCCGCCGGGTGACGCAGCAGGCCGTGCGCAAGTGGTTGAACGGTGAGGCAATTCCTTCGCAGGAAAAAATAGTAGTGCTTGCCGCTTGGCTGCGCGTCGGGGCGGAGTCGCTGCGTTTCGGGAAGCGGGATGACGTGGCGAATATCGCACAGCAGGCGACTTCATCCTATCGCAGCACGCTGTCGGACCAGGAACTGATCAGGCGCTATCGTAAGCTTAATCGCAGCCAGCAACAGATCGTGACTGACATGATCACGGCACTGGCGGCGAAAGACCGGCGCCGTTGAATGGTGGTTACGTATTATGCGCGCGCATCGAAAACGCCAATAGCACCATCGCAATCATCAGCAGCACCAGCGCGCTCAACGCCAGCGACCCGTGAATGCCGATCACCGCGCCGAGCAGGCCGACGGTCAAGCCGCTGAATGCGCGCAGCCCGTTGTTCGACATGTTGTAGAGGCCGATCATGCGGCCGCGCAATTGCGGCGGCGCGTGTACTTGCACCAGCGTTTGCGCCATCGAGTTGAACGTCAGGTTCAGAAAGCCGGCGACGAACATCAGCGCCACCGCCAGCGGATAGTTGTCGGTCATCGCGAAGCCGGCGATGGAGATGCACCACAAGATGGTGAGCACAATCGCGGTGCGTGCATTGGCCTGCAACAAACTGCGTGCTTCGAGGATCATACCGCCGATGAACGCACCGCCGGCATTGGCGGCGAGCAGCACGCTGTACGAGTACTCGGCTTTGCCGGTGCCCAGATCGTGCGCGAATTCGGGCATCTGCGCCTGAAACGCGTTGCCGACGAAAAACGACGACACGCCGGCGAGCGCGATCATGCTGATCAGAATGCGGTTGCCTTGCGCGAGGCGCAGCGTCGCCAGCGTGTCGGCAAGTCCGCCGGCGAGCGGTGCGCGCGGCGCGCCGGGCGCAGACGGTTTGCGCGCGCCGTGCGGCGTTTTCCAAAGCCACACAATCAGCGGCAGGTAAATCAGCACGTTGATCATCAGTCCCGCCGCCGCGCCAAATATCAGCATCAGCGCCCCGCCCACCGCCGGGCCCATCAGCACGCCGAGCTGGCGGCTGGTGGCGTTGAGCCGCACTGCGCTTTGCAGATTTTTACCGCCGACAATATCGTGTATCAACAATTGACTGGCCGGTATCCACAGCACGCCCGCAATGCCGTGGATCGTGAGCAGTACCACTGCGTGCCACTCCTGCACGGTGTGGGTCAGAAACAGCAGCGCCCAGCCCAGCGATGCCGTCATGTACAGCAGCATCGCTATCTGAATAATGCGCCGTTTGTCAAAGCGGTCGGCCAGCGCGCCCGAATACACCGAGAACAACAGAAACGGCAGCCAGTGGGTGAGTATTGCGACGCCGGCGAGCGTGGGCGAATGAAATTTCTCATAGAGCATCCAATAACTGATGACGTGCTCGATGTTGTCCGCCATCATCGCCAGCGCGGTGGTGATGAAATAGATGCGGTACTGCGGGTGGCGCAGCGCGGCGAAACTCCTGGGTGATTCGCGCGGATCGCCGGGCGGGGCAGGGGATGCGGACATAGGCAGCGATTGTAGCGTGTTCGCGCCGCGTGACCCGAAGCGTGAACGCGCGGGGTGCTGATGGTGACGATCTGATCGCTGCGATGGAGCTTTTTCGATTGACCACCGGCATCAACATCGTGCATGTGCCGTACAAAGGCGGCGCGCCCGCGCTGGTGGACCTGCTCGGCGGCCATATACCGGCGATGTTCGACAACCTGTCATCACAACTGGCGGTGATGAAATCCGGACGCTCACGCGCGCTTGCCGTCACCTCGCCCAAGCGCAGCGTGCATTTACCGGAGGTGCCGACGCTGCGCGAGGCGGGCGTGCCCATCGACGTGACGGTGTGGTACGGCCTGTGCGCGCCAGCCGCCACGCCGAAACCGGTACTCGCAAAACTCAATGCCGACCTGAGCCGGGCTTTGAACGCAGCCGATACGCAGCGGCGTTTGATCGAACAGGGCGTTGATGCCGCGCCTTCGACGCCCGAACAGTTCGCCGCGTTTATCCAGTCCGAAACGGAAAAATGGGCTAAGGTGGTGCGGGAGGCGGGCGTGACGCAGCAGTAGCGGAGCCTGTTGGTTATCCGTGCAAGCTAATTCTCGCCGACGAATCTTGGATAGCCTTTTTCCCGGATGGAGACAAATAGGATGTCAACAATTCGTAAGGAATTTCTGCCGCCATTGATTTTGCGCACACAAGGACAGTTGTCGTTAGATATAGGTGTCTGAATATACGCATTCGTTTCTCCAACATTATTTGCCGGCAGTGCAGCAATAGCCGCTGCTCGCGCGCGTCGGCAAGTTTGTCCAGCGTGTAGGATGCCGGTGAGCGCAGTGAACCGCATCAATCGCGAACGTGGCTGCACGGTGCGTAAGTCTCGAACGATGCGGTTCCTTCGTCACCGGCATCCTACGCGTCACGCCGAGGTCGTAAGCGCGGCTCAAATTCGCAGCAACGGCCGCTGCTCGCGCGCGTCGGCAAGTTTTTCCAGCG
>JANMXV010000521.1:0-4663 GCA_031381325.1 Betaproteobacteria bacterium
AGGCCTGTTCGCAGTGATCGGCTTCGCCATGATTGCGTATGGCGCGGGCACGGTGGCGGCGGTTAAGTGGGGACATTGGAAATAACGATAAAATCGAACGAATTCTGGTTTACTCAACCGCGTGTTTAATCCTTGAAGGAGCAACCCATGTCTGCAGCAAACTATCTGCCCGAAGTGCTTGAAACCACCGAAGCCGAGCGTGTCGCCACCGGTTTTGTATTTACCGAAGGCCCGCTGTGGCATCCGGACGACTATTGGTATTTCGTCGATCTGCGCCCGAACCGGCTGCACCGCATCAAGCTAGGGCAAAAGCCGGAACTGGTGCGTATTACCGAGGGGGGCAACGGCACCACCTTTGATTTGCAGGGCCGCCTGATTGTGTGCGAGGGCGACGCGCGGCGCGTCACGCGTACGGACGCCAGCGGCAAGGTGGAAGCGCTGGCGGACAACTATAAGGGCGGCCGCTTTAGCCGTCCTAACGATGTGGTGTGCCACACCAACGGCAGCATCTATTTCACCGACCCGGACAAACGCCGCGCCTATCACGAGCGCGAAATTCCCGGCCGCGACGGCGACAATAATCTGTGGGATGGCGCAGGCGTGTATCGCGTGGCAACAGATGGAAGCGTCAGCCGGCTCGCGAATTGCGAATATCCGAATGGTCTGGCGTTGTCGCCTGACGAGCGCACGATGTATGTGGCAAACACGCGTTCGTCGAAGTACATACACTCGATCAAGCTCGATGCAGCCGGCAACATGATTGGCCGCGGTATTTTCGCGGACCTGAACGAAGGTAGCGAGCCCGGGATACCTGATGGCATTAAGGTCGATAGCATCGGCCGCGTATATTGCACCGGGCCGGGCGGCATCTGGGTGATGGCGCCCGACGGCAAACGCGTGGGCATCATCAAATTTCCGGAGCAGTCGGTGAATTTCGCGTTCGGCGGGCCCGACATGCGCACGTTGTTTTGCTGCGCGCATACGTCGGTGTACACACTGCGCGTGAAAGTGCCGGGGAATCCGCATCCTTGGTACAAGGTGCGCGGACGGTGATCCGGCGGTAGCGTGCGCCATACCCACGAACCCACAATGGACGTGCGCATGGCGCACGCTACGGCGGACTGTATGTTTGGATGGGGTTTGGATAGGGTTTGAATGAACGACAAAACCATGGAATACACCACGCTGGGGCGCACGGGTTTGAAAGTCAGTGTCGCTGGTCTCGGTTGCGGCGGCAGCAGCCGCCTGGGGCTGACGGCGGGCCAGAGCGAAACGCACTGCGCCGGCATTATCCGGCAGGCTGTCGATCTGGGCGTCAATCTGATCGACACCGCTAAAAGCTACGGCACCGAGTCTATCGTCGGCGTGGCGCTGAAATCGATGGCGCGCGAATCGGTTGTTATCACAACCAAACACAAGGTTGCCGAAGGCAAAACGCTTATTCCTGCAGTTGAGATCGTCGCCGGGCTGAACGAAAGCTTGAAGGCTTTGGGTACCGATTACGTCGATGTGTTTTTTCTGCACACGGTTTTGCCTGACGCCTATGCGCATGCAGCGCGCGAAATCGTGCCCGTGTTGCTGCGCGAGCAGGAAAAGGGCAAGTTTCGTTTCCTCGGTATCACCGAAATGCCGCCCCAGGACCCGCATCATGAGATGCTGCAACGCGCGCTCAAGGATGATTATTGGGACGTGTTGATGTTTGCGTTTCATATGCTCGGTCAAAACGCAAAACAACTTATTTTCCCGGAGTCCCGGGCGCAGAACATCGGCACCTTGATCATGTTTGCGGTACGCAGCCTGTTCAGCGCGCCCGGACGCCTGCGGCAGGACATCATTTTGTTGGCAGCCGACGGCAAGCTCCCCGCGTGGCTCGCGCAGAAGGAACAACCGCTGGATTTTCTGCTGCACGATGGCGGCGCGCAAAATATTATTGAGGCGGCGTACCGCTATGCACGACACGAACCTGGCGCCAACGTCGTGTTATTCGGTACGGGTAATCCCGCGCATGTGGCACCCAACATAAAATCCATTTTGCGACCGCCCTTGCCGCATGCCGACGTTCAAAGGCTGGTTGAGTTGTTCGGCAAGCTTGAGGGCGTGGGCCTGGATGAGCCGACCCGTAAGCGCTAAAGCTGTCTCGCTATAACAGTAATCAAAAAAGACCCATGACCAACTCCACAACGCCCGATCCGCAAGCGGCCGGCACAATGCCGGCTGCGGAACATTCCGGCGCGCTCGACATCAACGAAGTGTTTCGCGGCGGCGGCAAATCGGTAGGTTTTCTTGACCAGATCAACAAGGCCTGCATCGTCATGCTGGATGAGGCGGGCATTGTGCCGCATGCAACCGCGGCGCGCATTGCGAACGGCATCGCGCAGGTGATCAGGCAGGCACGCGAGTCTGCGCCGCGCCGTTCCGCGGATTATCTGGATTACGAACCGCGGCTCATCGCGGCTGTGGGCCCCGACGCATCGCGGCTGCACAGCGGCCGCAGCCGGCAGGACATCGCTTCGACCATCGCACGCATGAACCTGCGCGACGGGCTGTTGCAGGAAATCGAAGCGCTGGTGACTGCGCGCGAAAAAACACTCGCACTGGCGCAACGCCACACCGAAACCATCATTCCCGCGTACACCCATGGCGTGCAGGCGCAGCCGACGACCTTCGCACACTATCTGCACGCACTGGCGGCAGCCTTGGCGCGCGAGACACAGCGCTTGCAGCAGGCGTATCAGCGCATCAACCGCAATCCGTTGGGCGCGGCGGCGCTGGCGACATCGAGCTTTCCCATCGACCGCAAACGACTCGCCATACTGCTGGGCTTCGAGGGGCTGCTTGAAAATGCCTACGACGCCAACCATCTCGCGCCGGTGGATAGCGCGCTGGATGTAGCGAGCGCGCTGGCGATAGCCGCCGTGCAGATCGGCCAGTTTGCGCAGGACATGCACACGCAATATGCCGATCCGGCGCCGTGGTTTTTGCTCGCCACGGGTGAACTCACCGGCGTCTCCAGCATCATGCCGCAAAAGCGCAACCCGGCCGCGCTGGAACAACTGCGTGCGCAAAGCAGCATCCTGCTCGGCGAGATGCAGACGGTGTTTTTGCTTTCGCACAACAATCGCACCGGCATGTTCGACTACCGCATGTACGATCCCGTGCCGTGTGCGCGGCCGCTGCAGGTGCTAAAGATTTTGCAGCAGGTGATGGACGGCCTGGTGGTGAACAAGGAACGCGCGCTTGCGGAGGTGAAGGCGGATTACTCCACCACCACCGAAATCGCCGACGCGCTGATGCAAAAAGCCGATGTGCCGTTTCGCATCGGCCACCACTTCGCGTCCAAACTTACGGACTATGGCCGCGGCAACAAACTCAAGCTGCACGAAATTCCCTACGTGCAAGCCGCGCGCATCTATCGCGAGCAGACGCAGCAGGCGCTACCCTTGAGCGAGGCGAGCTTCCGCGAGGTAATCAGCGCGCAATACATGGTGTTTGGCCGCACCGGCATCGGCGGGCCGCAACTGAGCGAAGTGAACCGCATGCTGTCAGAGGAACGCGCAAACGCAGCTGCGGATTTCGAATGGCTGAAGAATAGCACCGATCATGTTGCACGCGCCGACGCTGCACTTGAGCTGGCGTTTACTGCGCTGGCAGGAAAGTAACGCCGCATCCGTAGCCTGTAAGGAGCGCAGCGTATTACAGGATCGGCGGCAATTGTCCCGTAATACGCTGCGCTCCTTACGGGCTACGCTTACTGTAGCGGCAGTATTGTTTTTATTGTGTTTTATTGATCCACCGCCGGCTCGTCCGGCAGCAGCAACACGATGGCCGCCTTGATTGCGGCGACGCCGGCCATGATCCACAGCGCGTTGGAAAAACCGATATGTTTCACCATCGGGCCGAGTATCCACACCGCCCCCGCGCTAAAACCGAAGGCGACGGTGAGGCGCATGCCGGCCACGCGCGAACGCAATCGATCATCAACGTAGCGTACGATCATCGCGTCTGTAAACGGAATTGAGCCAAACACAAACACCATCACCGCCAGCAGTGCTGCGAACAGCCACCAGGCCTGCGTATGCGCGGCGATGATCAGCAACGGGACTTGAATCACCGACATCCACAGTTGCAGCGGCTTGAACGGCATGCGGTCGATCAATCTGCCGACGACGATCTGCGCGATCGATGCAATCACGTAAATCAAGGCGAGCAGAAAGTAAGTGCCATTCGGGTCAGACACGATTAAATGCACACCTCGCCATTACACCTCGCACGCGGAAGAATTGGTCGCGCGCGCAGGCGCAGGGCTATAGCGTGCTCGCCATGTTTCTTTTAGGTCAGGTGCGACGGGCTAAAGCCCGTCGCGTTGACGTGGTGACCGGCTGCGCCCGTCACGCAGCGGCGGTTTTCACTTGATAAGTGTTAGGCTACAGGCTACGGTGTGCCGGTGAAAATACGGAACTTCACCCACAAGGGCTTAAGGCGGCTCTACGCGGAAGGCAGCGCCAAGGGCGTGAAGCCCGATACCGTGGACAAGTTGCGGAAAATGTTCGTCTATCTCGACGCCATGGACGACCCGGAGGAATTGCGGGCGCTCACGGCTTGGAAAGCGCATACGCTGACCGGCGACCGCAAAGGCACATGGAGCTTGAGCGTCACCCGCAAT
>JANMXV010000535.1:0-17109 GCA_031381325.1 Betaproteobacteria bacterium
ACTTCATCGAACAACTGGCGCTGCAGGGCGGCGAACCGCTGGGCAGCACACCGCAGGAAGCGCGCCGGTTCACGCAGGTGGAAATTGACCGCTGGGCCAATCTGATTCGCAAAACGAATATCAGTGCGCAGTGAACACTGAAGGGCATAAAATTGCACTGTCGTTCCCGCGCAGGCGGGAACCCATAACACAGTGCCACTTGAGACACCCTATAGATTCCCGCCTGCGCGGGAATGACAGGGTTACTTTTGCATACTTTGCTGAATACCGTGGTGCACACGAGCCGCCTCGAAACGACACAGGGTAGACATTCAACGCCCCTTGAACACGGGACGGCGCTTTTCCAGGAACGCCCGGCGGGCTTCGTGGGCATCTTCCGAGCTGTTTAGAATGCCGCCGGCATTGGAGGTCATGACCATCGTCGTCTCCAACGAACTATCGAGCGCGGCGCGCAGGATGCGTTTGCCGATCCACTGCGTGAGCGGAGGATTGCGGATGATGCGGTCACACAAATCGCGGGTCGTGGTCTCCAGTTGGTCGGCGGACACGAGGTGATTCAACAAGCCCCATTCATGAGCGCGCTTGGCATCTAGCTGGCCGGTATAGGCAAATTCAAGTGCGCGGCCCAGCCCGACCATCTTCGGCAAATAATAGGAGCCGCCGTTTTCCATGATCTGGCCTAACTGCTGGTAGCCGACAAAGCGCGTATGCTCGCAGCCCATGCGGATATCGCAGTGCAGCGCCATGTCCATTCCCGCACCGACCGCCGGGCCGTTAATCATGGCGATGGTGGGTTTGCGAATCAGCGAAATATCGCGGTGCAACTTAGTGAAGCCGTGAAAAAAACGCTCCCGGGCAGCGTCACCCCCTTCGGGAATGTTGCGATTGCCGACAAAATTTTCTCCCTTCGTTTCCGTGGGCGTATCGCGTCGCATGTCGGCCCCTGAACAAAACCCGCGTCCGACGCCGGTCAATACAATGACGCGAACGTTGGGATCGTCGTCGCCGGCACGCATGTATTCGCCTACCTTGGCGACGGTTCCATTCTCTTCGGACGACCCGATCAACGCATTCATGCGTTCCGGGCGATTGAACTTGATCCACAGAATGCCGGAATCTTCGGGTTCGTATAGCAGGTAATCGACCAAGTTTGGCGCCACTGGATTGCTCCTTGTCGTTTGCGAGGCTCGACACTGCGGAGCCGAAGTGATCAAGTTAGCACAAATCCATCAAAATCGACCACAATAGGTTACGCTTGGCACACGTTTGGTATCCATCATAAGGAGGAATCCAGATGAATGGCACAAATATTTTCGCAAGTGGCCTCGTCGTCGTTGCGGCATGCGGGTTTGCGGCCTCGGCGATCGCCCAGAAGTCTGGAGGGATCCTCAAAATACCGCTGCGCGAGAACCCGGGCAGCGCCTCCATCGTGGAGGAATCCTCCATCTATGCGAACTTTCCTTTCATGGGGGTCTTCAACAATCTTGTCCTGTTCGACCAGCAAGACAAGATGGCGCGGCTTGAATCGATCAAGCCGGATCTCGCCACCGAGTGGTCATGGAGCGCCGACAACAAAGTAGTCACTTTCAAGTTGCGCGAAGGCGTGAAGTGGCATGACGGCAAACCGTTCACCAGCGCAGACGTCCAATGCACCTGGGACACGATATTGGAGAAGCGCAACGCGAACTGGCGCAAGAACGTGCGCAAGCAGTGGTACCACAACTTGAAGGACGTATCGGTTAACGGTCCGTATGCGGTGCGCTTCACGCTTGAGCGACCACAACCGTCGTTCATGTCAATGCTCGCGGTCGGTTGGTCCGCGGTGTATCCCTGTCATGTCGACGGACGCGTGATGCGGCAGAAACCGGTCGGCACCGGTCCATTCAAGGTCGTGGAGTTCAATCCGAACGAGCTGATCCGGCTCGCCAAGAACACCGACTACTGGAAGCCCGGGTTGCCGTATCTCGACGGTATTGAGTACCGTATCGTTCCTAACCAAGCGACCCGGACGCTGGCGTTTGTCACGGGCCAGTTCGATGTTACTGGTCCTGGTGATGTAACGCCGGCCATCCTGAAAGACATCAATGCACAAGTGCCGAAAGCGGTGTGTGAGACATACGCGTCGGCGGGAAGCTCCCACGTTCTCATCAACCACACAGCCCCGCAGATGCAGGATCCTCGAGTTCGCCGGGCAATTTCGTTGGCGCTCGATCGAAACGCCTTCGTAGCATCTCAACATGGCCATGGCCGAGTGGGTGGCGTGATGATGTCGCCGCCATACGGCGTATGGGGACTGACGCCGGAACAGCTCGAAAACCTTCCCGGCTTCGGCAAGGATATCGAGAAGAGTCGCGCGGAGGCACGCAAGCTGATGGAAGCAGCCGGTTACGGACCCAATAAGAAGCTCAAGGTGACCTACATCGTGCGCCAGGCCACCCCAGCCGTGCAGGGTGCGTCGCTCGTCGCAGATCAGTTGCGCACGATCCATATTGAGGGAGACATCGACCCGAAGGATTACACCTTGTTCACCGGTATGCTGATGAAAGGCGCGTACACGCTTGCGTTCCACGGGACCGGCAACGCCCTGGACGACCCCGATATCATCTTGTACGAAAACTTCATTTGCAATTCGCCTCGAAACTACACCAAGTATTGCAACAAGGACGTCGAGGCCAAGATCCACGAGCAGTCGATGACGATGGACCCGAAAAAGCGCAAAGAGCTCGTGCAGCAGATCGATATCGTGCTGCAGCGGGACAACGCCAAACCGACCTTGTTTCAGACCTTGACGACGCAATGTTGGCATCCGCAAGTCAAAGGGATCGTCAAGGGCAGCAACGGAAACTATTCTCACAACCGCTTGGAAACGGTGTGGCTGGACAAGTGAACCGATAATACCAACGACTGCTTTAGCGCTGGCAATTCGTTCGGGCGAAAGACTGGTGTCGGCCATGTCTTTCTCCTTGTGTGGGGTGAGAAATTTAAACGCTATACAGAGTTTACTGCGGTTCTACGCCGGCAACTTTCAGCGCCGTCTTCCACACCGCGAGCTGGTCCTTCATATAGGCCGTGAGCGCCTCCGGCGTCGATGATCTCGCGATGAAGCCTTGCTTCAGCATAGGATCCCTGACCGCGGGCTTGGCCAGAACCGCGACCATCTCCTTGTTCATGCGCGCGACGATCTCCGGCGGCAGGCCGGCGGGGCCGACCAAGGCAAACCACGGACCGATCGGGAATTTCGCCTGGCCCGCCTCCGGGAACGATGGCACGTCGGGCATCAACGGGCTGCGCTCGTGGAAAGTCGTCGCAAGCACCCTGAGCTTGCCTTCCTTCAGGTGCGCTGAGGCGGTTGTCGAGGTGCTATTCATCAGTTGAATGCGACCGGACAGCAAGTCGACGATGGCGTCGGGCTCCGACTTGTAGGGGACGGCGTGCATCTTCACGCCGTTGTTCACCGCGAACAGGGCCGTCGAAACGAGGGCATACGTGTTGCCGGTCGCATAGTTAAGCGCGTTCGGATTGGCCTTGGCATGGGCGATCAGCTCGGCGATAGATTTCGCGGGCACCGACGGATGCACCACGATGAAAAAGGTATTGTCGCCGAGGAAAGTAATCGGCGTGAAATCCGCCATGACATCGTAAGGCGGCTCTTTCCGTATGTTAGGCACGACAGCGAGCGGACTGTTCGTGCCAAACAGAAAGGTGTAGCCGTCGGCGGCCGAGCGTTTCACGTCCAGGGCTGAGAGAGCCCCATCGGCGCCCGCCTTGGGAACGACGATGACAGCTTGCCCGATCGACTGCGACAACTCCTGTCCGGCTATGCGGGCAAGGATATCGCTGGCCGAGCCCGGCCCGAACGGGATGACGAACTTAATCGGTTTTGACGGATAGGACTGCGCATGGAGCGCAGCCTGCGGCAGGAAAAGAACTGCGGCAATCAGGACGGCAATCAGCTTTTGCATAAAGAAACTCCCCCGCTTGGTCCGTACGTGGCGATAGCTCGCTCAATCCGACATTCGCCAAGTAGCATTTTGTGCGGCTAAGACTACGCCGCCGGGCTTGCTGTTGCAACTCCATCCAGCGGTTCTGAATACACAAACCTGCCCGGAATGGGCGGTTCCGCGACGATCTCACGATGGACGGCCTGTGTTAAGGGTGGGTGGTCCGCCATGAATCGCATCCAGGGACTCTAGCGCGACCTGTTGTACTCGTAATCCTCGCGCTCGCCTGCACCCACGCGCCGGCCGGACGGCAGAGGAGGCCGGGTTTGATTGACCCTGGCATGTGCATCCAAAGCGGCCTGGTCAACCCAGCGTTCAAGTAGCGTCAACCGGTCAGCATTCAAGACACGATTGAATTCCCTTAGCGTCAGAATCTGTATAGCCTTGGAGAATGATGATCATATTGTATGCAACGTCACTGTAAGAGGAAGAATACTCATGGCTTTTCAACTAGGGTACGGATTACTCGTCGCCGCAGGCTTGGCGGTGTCGGTGGCTCATGCTCAGCCGTATCCCAATCGACCGCTGCGGATAATCGTTCCCTATCCGCCTGGAGCGTCGGTGGATTTCACCGCCCGCCTGATGGGACAGCGGCTTAGCGAAGCGCTCGGACAGCCGATCGTCATCGACAATCGCGCCGGCGCAGGCGGATTGATCGCGGCTGAACTCGCTGCGCGTGCAGTCCCGGACGGCTATACACTTTTTTTCGGCACGCCTGCGTCGCTTTGCGTCGCACCCGCAATTCGAGTCAAAGCGCCGTACGACACCCTGCGCGACTTCGCGCCCATCAGTCGCCTGGTCGTCAATTCACAGATCATCGTGACGCTGCCAGGCTTCCCTGCCGCGACGGTCGCGGATTTGATTCAAGCCGCACGCGCGAAGCCCGGGGGTTTGAGCTATGCGTCCGCGGGTGTCGGAAGCCCGCAGCATCTGGGAATGGAATTGCTCAAGGCCCGGGCGAACATCGATATCCTGCATGTCCCGTACAAGGGGGGTGGCCCCGCCATGACCGATGTGCTGGCCGGACGGGTGCAGATCTATATGGCCAGCATTCCCGGCATGCTGCCCTTTATCAAAGACGGAAAGCTGAAAGTGCTGGGCGTTGCCGGGATCGAGCGCTCGAACGTGTTTCCCAACATCCCCACGATCGCGGAGACTGTTCCGGGTTACGAGTTTGTCGGGACGTGGTACGGCATGCTGACACAGACCAAAGTGGCGCCCGCGATCATCGCGCGCATCAACGCGATCTTGAATACTGCGTTGCAGGCGGAGGACACGCGGCAGATTCTGATTTCTCAGGGTTCCGATCCTCGCCCGATGTCGGTCGCGGACTTCACCCGGTTTGTGCGCAGCGATTGCCCCAATTGGGCGCGTGCCGTGAAATTGGCCGGCATCAAGCCCGAGTAGGCGGGATGATTAGCCCTTCGACAAAAGGCCTTCCTCAATCGCCTTGATCTGCAGGGCCATATAGCGGGAGAACATCCGGCAGTTTGCAAAGCTGCCACCCACAAACCACAGGCCCTCCTGCGCTGTGCGCTTCCACATATTATTCATTTCGCCGTCGGCGCCGATACCCCATACCGGGCCCACTTTCTTCGCAACTGCCTCGCCCAGCAACTTGCCGACCAGCACTTCCTGGGTGACAAATCCGTTCGCAAAAATAAGGTGCTTGGGACGCACGGTGCGCTCGCTGCCGTCGGCATTGCGGACCACGGCCTTCCATCTTCCCGCAGACGCATCGTAGGCGCCGCTAACGAGTTCGCTGCTGGTCCAGAAGTTGAGCTCCATAGCCCAAGCGTAGGCTTCAAACCAGTCGGCAAGCATGTCCTTGGGCAGATACACAGGCCAGTTCGGCGGAAAGGGCATGTAAGGCAGGTGGTTGATATCGGTAGGGTTGTGCAGCGCGAGCGAGTGATAACGCGTGCGCCAGCAGTCGCCGACGCGTGCCAGTTTGTCAATGACCAGGGTATCCACACCCAAGTGGCCTAGCGTGGCCGCAACCGTCAGCCCGGCCTGACCGCCGCCGACAACCAACACCGTGGGCTCGCGTTCCGTGTAGCGCTGGCTGGCGATGCGCTGGTCTTTCCAGTTGGTGCCGCCGAAGTTGCGTGAATAAGCTTCGCCGGTGGGCCGCCGCGTGCCGATCGTCTCCTCGAAGCCCTTGAGTTCATGCAGATTGGTCATGAGCTGAAAGGCTTTCGCGGGTTCATTCGCCAACAGCCTCACTACCCCGAAGCCGCGTCCAAGCGCCGTCTCGAACTGGAAGATGCCCTCGATGACATCGATCCCGGTTCTGCGGATACGGCGGGGGAGTGTGCGTCCTTCTGCGACGGCAAATCCGCGCGCCTTGACCGTTGCCCGCTTCGCCACCATCAAGGCTGCAATTGCTCCGGCACCCTGGCAAGGTGTGATGGACCAGGTAAATGCGAGCAGGTCGCGCCAGTGGCCGTCTGGCGCAAACAGGGACGCAGCAGACGCCTGGCTTGCGCTGTGAAGGGCCACATTGAACTGCTCGAGCCATTGCTCAGCGCCTTCTCGGACTGGACGACAGGCCTCTCGAAAGCCGGTTGATTTGCGACGCGCATCAGTTACTCCTCTTGCCGTGCTTATTGCGGCTTGATTCCCACTGCCCGTATAAGGTTGCCCAGTCTCTCGGTTTCCCTGCGCACGTGTTCCGCGAATTGCTCCGGCGTTCCACCCATTCCCGTGCCGCCGCGAGAGGCAATGCCTTTAGGCACAGCGGGTGACAACAGTGCCGTATTGATCTCGGCGTTCAACCGCAGCACGATATCGCGCGGTACACCTGCCGGTACCGCCATGCCGGACCAGCCTGTTAATTCATAGCCCGTCAGGCCTGCTTCGTCGAGCGTCGGCAGTTCGGGTAATACTGCCGACCGCTTGAGCGATGTGACGGCGAGACCGCGCAGCCGCCCCGACCGCACCAGCGGCAGCAACGATGCCAGGTTGTCGCACAGTATATCGATCTGCCCGCCGATGAGATCGGTGACTGCCTGCTGCGTGCCTTTGTAGGGCACATGAACAATCGCGGTGCCGGTCATGCTTTTGAAGAGTTCCATGGCGAGATGCGGGGTCGCCCCAACCCCGGAACTGCCAAAGGACATCTTGCCGGCGTTGGCTCGCGCATGTTCGATCAATTCCTTCACTGAGCGGACCGGCAGCGCCGGTGACACCGTGAGCACGTTCAGGCCTGAAAAGTAAAAGATTACCGGTTGAAAATCCCTGGCAAAGTCATAAGGCAGCTTCGAGTACAGGCTCGGATTCGTGGCAATAAGGTTTGAGATATAGGCAAACGTGTAGCCATCGGGCGTGGCGCGCGCAAGCATTTCGTAGCCGAGAATGCCGCTGGCGCCTCCGCGGTTTTCAACCACCACTTGCTGACCCATCTGCTTGCCGAGTTCATTCGCCAATTCACGCGAATTGATATCCGGGCTGCCGCCTGGTGCAGAGGGCACGATGAAACGCAATGGTCTGGCCGGGTAGGCCTGCGAACAGGCGATGCCGGGGGCAAGCAGCACCATTGCGGCTGCGACGAGTAATGAGCGCTTGGTCATGGGGTTCTCCGCGATGGGTTTCACTACGCGCCTATTAGTTGCAGCGCGTAAGGTTAGGCTCTCGCCTGCCAAATGGCGGGATTTCTGCTGCCATGAAATACCGCCAATACAACGATGCGATGTTCCTCCGCACGAAAACGAGGCAATGCGGGTATGTTCCCCGTGCGAGATGCTGCGCGTCTTGATCACGGTGGTTGCGTAACCTAGCGCCATTGGTATCAGACACCCGAGTTGGAGAGCCCGCCGTTGATATGCAGCGTCTGCCCGGTCATATAGGCGCCCGCTGGACCGCAGAGGCTGCGCACCATGCCGGCAATCTCGAACGGCGTGCCTCTGCGGCCGAGCGGAATATTGCCCGATCGATTGGGCAACTCGTGCCCAGGCGCGCGCGCAGTATCGATCTGCCCGGGCGATACGCAGTTTACGCGAACACCAAACTCCGCCAGATCCTGCGCCAGGGCCTTGGTCAGCCCGACGATCCCGTGTTTGGAAGCCGCCACGTGCGCGCGGTCCTTGAGGCCCAGCAACGCGGTGACACCTGCAAAGGTGACGATGCGCCCGTCGCCCGCTTGCTTCAACGCGGGCAGGCAGGCCTTGGTGAAGACGAATACGCTGTCCAGATTGGTGGAAAGGATGCGGCGCCAGTCCGCGTAGCTGATTTCATCGAAATGCACGTGCTCGCGAATAGCGGCATTGAGCACCAGGATGTCGAGGCGGCCGAAACGTTTCAATACCGCATCGACCATGGCCTGTACTTGAGCGGGCTCGGCGACGTCAGCGGCGTAGGCCTCGCCATCCGTACCCAACGCCTTGATCTCATCGACGACGCCGCGTGCCTGCTCGATATTCGAGCGCGTGTTCACCGCCACTTTAGCACCGCCCGAGGCCAACGATAGCGCGATCGCGCGTCCGATATTGCGCGCAGCACCTGTGACGAGCGCTACTTTGCCGGCGAACTCATCGCCTGTATGCATGCCGGGTTCGGTCATGGCCTGACTCCTTTAATTGTTTCATCAACCGGCAATCTATCCCGCGTCCGCCGAGCGGTCAAACAGATAAATTTTCAGCAAAAGTCAATTCAACGGCGGGCGCCACGCCTAAGTTGGCAGTCTCTCCACTCTCAGCAAACCCGCGTTCGCTCACTAGAATACACTTGCCGATGACATTGCGGCGGGCGAACATAGCCAATGCGTCAGATGCCTGTTCGAAGGTAAAACGGCGATGGATGTGCGGCTTCAACAAGCCCAGGCGAACCTTGTCCAGAAGTGCCGACATCATGTCGGCGCGCGGTCGCAGGCGCCAGGCGGTTGCGCTTTAATGAGCGGCACGATGGCATGTACCACCTCGCCGAGCGTCGCGTTGCATTGCGCAGCCCGCTCCCAGTAATGCGAGGCGCTGAAACGCTCGTCGATCACGGCATGCGCGCCGAGCACCAGCGCAGGCAGCGCGCACATGCGGCTCGACAAGCCGTGGAACAGCGGTAGCGGCGAATACAGCACGTCATCGCGCGTCATGCCGCTCAAGCGCATAAAGGTACACGCCGAGGTAAACGTCAGCGCGTCGGGGAGCATCACGCCTTTCGGCGGCCCCGTCGTGCCCTCGCCGAATCGGCCAAGGTGATCAAGGCGGCAAAGATCAAGTTGTAGCGCCGGACATCGGTCTTTGCGCGGATGCGGAAGACGCCACCCCATTGCGTACACAAGCGAGGTTGCATATTGAAAAAGTTTTTTCTTGCGTACCAACGCCTCAAACGCTATCATTGATAGCATCCATGATTCGAGGTTATTAGGTTATTTAAAGCGATGGCAAATTTATTGGTGCGTGGTATTGATGACGCGATGGTCCAGGCACTGCGCGAGCGTGCCGCACGCCACGGTCGCAGCGCCGAGGCGGAGCACCGTGAGATTCTGGCCGCCTCTCTGCGTCGTCCCAGGAAACGCAGCTTCGCCGACGTGCTTGCCGCAATGCCGAACGTCGGGGAGGACGGCGATTTCGTGCGGCAGAATGACGCCAGCGAGACACCGCGTGTATTTGATTGATACCGACGTAATCAGCGAAGCCCGCAAACGCGGCAAGGCGAACAAGGGCGTGGTAAAATTTTTCCGGCAAGTCGCCAAAGACGATGTCGCGTTGTATCTTTCCGCCATCACCGTCGGCGAACTCCGGCGCGGCGTTGAGTTGATTCGCCATCGCGGCGACACGGCACAAGCGCAACTGCTGGACGCTTGGCTCACCATACTCTTGAGTGAATACCACGACAACCTCCTGCCACTGGATGACGCCGCTGCACAAGTGTGGGGCCGCTTACGCGTACCGCACCCGGAGAATGCTCTGGACAAGCAAATCGCGGCGACCGCGCTCATCCACGATCTAACCCTCGTGACGCGCAACGAGAAACACTTCGCGGGTAGCGGCGCTAAATTGCTCAACCCGTTCGAGCCAGCGCGCTCATAGACTTATTTTTCAACGGTTTCGCGCTCCACCGCCAGCAGCCGCTCCATGCCTATCGTCTCGTGCATGGCTTTCTGCTCGGCCTTGTGGGTGGCGCCCGCCAGCAGCGGATCGGGCACGCCGCGCGCGAGACACTCGTAACTTTGCTTCATCGCGCGGTGAAATGCCCACGCCGAGATGGAGCTGGCGAGAATGCGGTAGCCGAGTGCGCCGAGTTCGGCGAGCGGCAGGCCCGCACCTTGCGCGCCATGCCCCTGCAGGCCGAACATGAAGGGCGGCGGCAACTCGCCGGCGACCCGCTTTGCTTCGCCGGCGTTGCGCACGCTTAAGTACAGCATGTCGGCGCCCGCCTCGCGATACGCGCGTGCCCGCTTGATCGCATCTTCCATGCCGGTCTGGCGGATGGCATTGGTGCGGGCGATGATGACGAAATCGGGATCGCGCCGCGCTTTCACCGCTTCGCTTATCTTGGCCGCCATCAGTTCCAGCGGCACCATGTGCTCGATGCCGACATGATGATGCGCGCGCTTGGGCAGGATCTCAATTGAGATAGCCCAGGGTGCCGCCGCCGAGATACAGCACTTCGAAGCCCGCCGCCTCGGCGAGCTTCGCGGAGAGCGGGTTGAATACGGCCGGTGCGATCAATGCACGGCTCCCGGCCAGCAGATTGCGCAATGTTTTTGCTGCGGTCATCGATGTTCTCCCTTCCTCTTCGATTGGACTTAACTATTTGTTTTTATTGATGTTTCGCCATTACACCGCGCAGTACCGTTCCTGTATCGCTTTATCCGCCAGCAGATGCGCCGCCGCATCCTGATGAACGATCACACCCTGATCCATGATGTAGGCGCGATCCGATACCGACAGCGCGCGTTCCACGTTCTGCTCAACCAGCAGAATGGTCGTGCCCGATTGTTTCATCCGTGAAAATAAGCGGAACATTTCATCGACGAGTATCGGCATGATGCCTTCGGAAGGCTCATCCAACAATATCATTTTCGGTTCGGCCATCATCGCTCGCGCGATCGCCAGCATTTGCTGTTCGCCGCCGGAAAGCGTCTCACCCAGTTGATCAAGCCGCTGCTTAAGCCGCGGAAAGGTTTCCGCGATGCGTTCGATGATTTCGTGTTCGCGCGCGCGATGCGGCGAAGCGATCAATCCCAGCCGCAGGTTTTCCAGTACGGTAAGGCCCGGCACGATGCGCCGGTCTTCCGGCACATAAGCGAGGCCGCGATGGAAGCGACGGAAGGCCGGCGTGTTGAGCAACTCCGCGCCATCAAAAAACGCCTTGCCGCCGTGCCGGGTTACCAAACCCATGATGGTACGCAAGGTCGTGGTCTTGCCCGCGCCATTGCGCCCGATCAAGGTGACGATCTCGCCCGCGTTCACCTCCAGCGTCACGCCCTGCAGCACATGGCTGTGCTCGTACCACGCATTTAACTTGTCGAGAGAGAGCAGCGCCGCCATTACGTCTGCCCCTGCCCCAGATAAACACGCTTCACTTCTTCGTTGGCGCGTATATCATCCGGCGCGCCCTGGGCCAGCAATTCACCATGATGCAACACCACCAAGTGCTGGCAGATGCCCATGACCAGTTTCATTTTGTGCTCAACCAGCACCACCGTGCGCTCAGCCGCGAGGCGCACGATCAAGTCCATCATCTTCACCGTTTCTTCGGGCGACATGCCCGCCGTCGGCTCATCCAGCAACAGCAGGCGCGGCTTGCACGCCAGCGCCATCGCGATCTCCAGGCAACGCTGTTCGCCATGGGCCATGTCGCGCGCCACTGCGTTGCGTTTGCGCTGTATGCCCACGCGCTCCAGCAACTGATCGGCCTGCTCGATCAGGTCGCGGATCGCCGCGCGCGGCGTCCATAAATTGTATTGCGTACGCTGCATCTGGGCGGCGACGCGCACGTTTTCATGCGCCGTCAATTGCGGAAACACATTGGTGATCTGGAACGATTTGGCAATGCCGCGCCGTGCGTATTGGTGCGGCGGCAGACCGGTAATATCTTTGCCCTCGAAACGGATACGTCCGCTAGACGGCGGAAAGGTACCGGAGATCACGTTAAAAAACGTGCTTTTGCCCGCACCGTTCGGCCCAATGATGGCCGACAATTTATCCCGCGCGAAGCTCACGCTCACATCCTTGAGCGCGACGAAACCGCCAAATTGCTTACCGACACCCTCGGCCACCAGAATGTCCGTGGCAGGATTCATTTCACGCGCAACCAATGCACGATGGAACCCCAGATGCCCCTTGGAAAAAACAGCACGAATACCATGAAGGTCGCACCCAGATAAAGCTGCCAGTGCGTGGTCCACAAAGTCAGCACATCGGCAAACAACTGGAATACCGCCGCGCCCACAAACGGCCCGAAAAAGGTGCCAAAGCCGCCCAGCAAGGCC
Source organism: Betaproteobacteria bacterium (assembly GCA_031381325.1). Lineage (GTDB taxonomy): Bacteria > Pseudomonadota > Gammaproteobacteria > Burkholderiales > SG8-41 > UBA5216. The sequence goes on from JANMXV010000535.1 coordinate 12,436, forward strand.
ATCATCACCACGTCGCCGGAGGTGGCGATTTGCAGCACTTCAACGGGTACGGTTGAAAGGTGGATTGCGCGCAGCGCACCTGCAAGACCGCAGAACGCCCCCGACAGCACGAACGCCATCAGCTTAATGTTGACCACGTTATAACCGCAGGCGGCGGCACGTTTGTCGTTTTCACGGATGGTTTCAAGCACTGCGCCGAACGGCGATGCGAGGATGCGCGAGAACAGCCATACCGCCACCGCCACAATCGCCAGCATCACGTAGTACTTGTTAACGGGATTGAGAAAATCGACGTCCACGCCGAACAAATTGATGTTCGACACGTTAATGCCGCGCAGACCGTTCTCGCCGCCGGTGACGCTCTCCCACTTGTAGAAAATATAGTAAACACACTCGGCCAGCGCCAGCGTCACCATAGAAAAATAAATGCCGCGCGTGCGGATCGCGAGAAAGCCGATCACGCACGCCACGATGGCTGCGCAAACCACGCCGGCGACGATGGCGGCGTACCACGGCCAGCCCCCATGCACGATCATGATGCCGCAGCCGTAACTGCCGGCGCCCAGCAAGGCGGCGTGACCGAACGACAGCATGCCGGTGTAGCCGAACAGCAAATTGAAACCCAGCGCAAATAAACCCCAGATCAGGATGTTGATCGCCAGCGCGTGATACGGTACCAGCCACGGAAATACCATCAGCAACAAAATGGTTGCCGCCACGCGGTGACGCGTGATCATATCCACGATCTTACGAAAGGCGCTTGGTGATTCCGCCACGGCGTCAGCTCATCAATCCGGCACGACCGAACAAACCCTGGGGCCGCACCAGCAACACCACCGCCATCAAAATAAAAATCGACACCCGCCCCGCTTCGGGTGAAATCAGCGACGTCAGACTGACAACGATGCCCACCAGTATTCCTGCGGCCACCGCACCCTTAAGCGAACCCATGCCGCCGACGACCGTAACCACAAACGCGTCGGCCAAAAGCGACACCCCCATTTCCGGCGTCACCGATTGCAGGGGCGCGGTCAGTACGCCGGCAAGGCCCGCGATGCCGGTGCCTATGCCGAACACCACCAGCCACACCTTCGACACGTCGATGCCGAGTACCCGCACGATTTCAGGATCGCGCGCGCCCGCGCGGATGATAAGACCATATGACGTCTTCTCGATGAACAGATACAGCGCGCCCACAACCACCGCCGCCGCGCCGATCAAGAACAAGCGATACAGCGGGAAATGGCCGATGCCGAGATTTACCGCGCCGGTAAGACCCGATGGCGTGGAAAACGGCAAGCCATTCAAGCCGAACAGGATGCGCACGATCTCAATAAACACATACGACAGTCCGAAGGTCAGCAGCAGCGGGTAATCAATGCCGCGCCCGTACAGCGGCCGCACCAGAAAACGCTCGGTAAGCAGACCGATGGCGCCCACGCCCAGCGGCACCAGCACCAGACACACCCAGAAATTGCCGGTGTGCGGCAACAGATACACGCCCATATAGGCGCCCAGCATAAAGAATGCGCCGTGCGCGAAGTTCACCACGGTCAGCATGCCGAAAATCAGTGACAGGCCAAGGGCGACCAGGACATATACCGCGCCCAGCGCTATGCCGGTGACGATTTGCAGCAGCAGGAGATCGAGCGTTATGCCGCTCATACCTTACTTATGCCCCAACTCCCCGCACGTGCGCAACAGTTTCTCGTTCGGGTTCTCGATGCCGATAATATCGAACACGTCGTTCTTGTCGCGCACCGCGCTTCCCTTCTTGGATTGCAGCAGTATCAGGGACTGCACCGACTGATGATCGCACTTGCGGTAATTCTGCGGCCCTTTGTAGTAATCGTATTTAAGGTTCTCCATGGCGACGATCACCTTGTCGCTATCGGTGGACTTGGCGTTACGCGCGGCATTCAACACCGTGCGCACGCCGGCATAACCCAGCGCGCCGTAGTCGGTGGGCACCGTGCCGGGATGGGCCTTGCGGTAGCGGTCATTGAATGAACGCGCGCTCGCCAGCGAATCCTCCACCTTCCAGTAATACGACGTCGCGCCCACCACGCCCTCAAATGCTTCGGGGCCGGCCGCCATGCGCGCCGAGATCAGCAATATCGGCGTAATGATCTTGGCGGATTTGGTGATGCCGAAGTCGTGCGCTTGTTTGACGCCGTTCACCAGATCACGTCCGAAATTGATCATGCATACGATGTCCGGCTTCAGTGACTGCACCCGCGGGAAGAACGACGAGAAGTCGCTGGTGCCCAACGGAAACCGCAGATCCGCCAGCGTTTCCATGCCGAGTTCCTTGCCCGCGCGCTGAAAGCCGCGCAGCATTTCGTGGCCGTAGGCATAGTCCGGCACGAAAAACACCACGCGCTTGCCGAATTTGGGTATCGCGTAGCGCGCCACTGCCGCCGAGGTGATGTGCGGATTGAGCGCTTCGTGAAACGTGTACTTGCTGAAATCCTTGACCTCGCTGATCGCATCCGACTGGCTGATCGAGTTGTAAATGATTTTGCGTTCCTTGCACACGTTGTTCACCGACAACTGCACTGCGGCGGACAGCGCGCCGACGACGAAATTCACTTTCTCTTTTTCGATCAGTTCCAGCGTGCGCGTCGCTGCCTCGCCGGGATTCAGTTTGTCATCGCGCACCAGCAGTTCCGCCATGCGTCCGTTAAGCCCGCCGGATTCGTTGAATTCCTTGATCGCGATTTCAGCGCAGCGCACCTGATCCTGCGCTTCGGTGCCGAACGGCCCGGTCAGCGGCGTCGGAAAGCCGATTTTGATCGGCGCGGTTTGCGCGCGCGCAATATTGAACCAGAACGGCGACGCCGCGCCCAGGGCTACGCCCGACGCACCCAACAACACTTTGCGGCGCTTGCTACTCGAAATCGAATGCTTGCTTTTAGTCATAATCTCCTCCGGTGAAGGGCCTCTTCGCAGGACGCAGGAGGCCATGGCTGTTGTATTCACGCGGGGCTATGTTACGCGAACTTACCATGCGACGAAAGCGGAAAGCTTCTACTCAAACTGCCGCGCAACGCTTAAACTTCCGACTGACATACCGGAAACTTAAGGAGTTTCGCCATGCGTTCAAGCTCATTGCCATCCGCACGAACCCTGGTCCGAATCGGCGCTTCAATCGCCGCGTTAGTGACCTGTGTCTGCGCCCAGGCGCAAAATTATCCCAGCCGTCCGCTACGCTACGTAGTCGCGTTCGTACCGGGCGGCATCAACGATATACTCGCGCGCATCGTCGGGCAGAAACTTTCAGAGGCGTGGGGACAACCCGTGATCGTGGATAACCGTCCCGGCGCAGGCGGCAACCTCGGCACGGAGCTGGTCGCCAAGTCCAGCCCGGACGGTTACACCCTGCTCAATATCAGCACGGCGCAGGCCATCTCGGCAACGCTCTACAGCAAGCTGGGCTACAACCTCGAGCGCGACCTCGCGCCGGTGGCGCTACTCGGCAGCTCGCCGCTGATCATCGGCATCCATCCGGGCGTAACCGCGCGTACCGTCGCTGAATTCGCCAACGCATCCAAACAAAAACCGTTCAGCTACGCGTCCGGCGGCGTAGGCACCATCAGCCACTTGTCCGGCGAAATGCTCAAGCGCGCGCTCGGCTTTAACATGACCCATGTGCCGTACAAGGGGGCCGGCCCCGGTGTTACCGACGTGATGGGCGGGCAAGTGCAAATGATGATCAACGCCGTGCCTGAATTGTTTCCCTCGGTGAAATCCGGGCGCCTGCGCTGCATCGGTGTGATGGCCGAAAAACGCCACCCGTTCCTGCCCGACGTGCCCACCCTGATCGAACAGGGGCACAAGGAATTCGTGATGGGCAACTGGGTCGGCATCGTCACCGCCGCCGGTGCGCCCAAAGACGTGATCAACAAACTGTCCGCGGAGATCAACCGCATTCTCAAGCTGCCCGACGTAGTGGAGAAACTCACCGTGCAAGGATTCGATCCCGTGCAAAGCACGCCGGAGTCATTCGGACGGCATGTCAAAGCCGAGACGGCGCGCTTCGGGAAGGCGGTGAAGGAGTCAGGGGCGCGGGTGGATTAGACGACGACTGCGCGCGCACGGCCTGATCACGGAAATGCGATGAAGCAGAAATTGTAGGCCCGGAAGGAGCGCAGCGTATTCCGGGGAACAAAACCCCGGATTACACTTCGTTTCATCCGGGCTACGCTTGCTTTCCCTCATATCCCATTCGTGTTTCTAATACGTCATTGCTTTGTAGCCTTAACGTCGAACTTGCAACCGTCAGGCCCCGTCATTACGCCAGAGAGACTATTGCCGGAAACCGTTAACTCGAAAACACGGTCGCACCCGACAATGCCTCCTGGCGCGAATCCGCTTTGTTCGAGACGCGCTACACCTTCTTTGACGTCTGTGATAGTGATCGCGAGCGCTCCGTTGCATGGTCTGGCCGCACGAAGCATACGTAACGTGCCGGGATTCTTTGACAAATCGAGATCGAATTCTGAAGACCGTTGTCTACCGTCACGCCGCGCTCTGCAATCTTTTTCAGCAACGTCCCCGCGATAAATCCCGGGCGCGATGGGAGAAGCCGCTGTAGGAGCACTGGAAACGGAGGATGTTGGCGCGTTACCACTACTGACTGCATCTAGCAGTCCCAACGCAGAGGTCATGCCG
>JANMXV010000568.1:0-14234 GCA_031381325.1 Betaproteobacteria bacterium
ACCGGCAATGCGGCAGACAACGTGTTAAACGGCGGCGCAGGCGCGGACAGCATGACCGGCGGCCTGGGCAATGACACCTACATCGTGGATGTCGCCGGCGACATCATCACCGAAGCTGCGAACCAGGGTACCGATACCGTGCAGGCAAGCATCACCTACACCCTGAGCGCAAACGTAGAAAACCTCACCTTGACCGGCACTACAGCCATCAACGGCACCGGCAATGCACTGAACAACACGCTGACCGGCAACAGTGGCACCAACATTCTCACCGGCCTGGCCGGCAACGACAGCTACTTCATAGACGGCGCCGACACCGTGGTTGAAGCTGCAGGCGGTGGCGAAGACCTCGTCAACAGCGCCGTCACCCATACCCTCGCCGCCAACGTCGAGCACCTGATACTGACCGGCACTGCCGCCCTCAACGGCACCGGCAATACCCTCAACAACCTGCTGCGCGGCAACGCAGGCGTCAACACTCTTGCGGGTGGGGTCGGGAACGACATGCTTGAAGCGGGCGCCGGCAACGACATCCTGAGCGATAGCGGCGGCAACAACTATTTGAACGGCCAGGCTGGAGCCGACACCCTCACCGGCAACAGCGGCAAAGAGATCTTCATGGGCGGGGCCGGCAACGACAGCATTACCACCGGCGCGGGCGCCGACATCATCGCCTTTAATCGCGGTGATGGCAGTGACACCGTCGCAGCCAGCACCACCCAGGACAACACCGTTTCTCTGGGCGGCGGCATTACCTATGCCGACCTGTACTTCCAGAAAAGCGGCGCCAACCTGACGCTAAAGACCGCCGGCAGCGCAGCCGGCGAAGGCATCACCTTCGCCAACTGGTATGCCGCGCCGGCCAATCGCAGCGTGCTCAATTTACAAGTCGTGGCCGAGGCCAGCGCGGATTTCGATGCCACTTCCGCCGACCCGTTACGCAACAAGAAAGTAGCCGAGTTTAACTTCGCAGCGCTGGCAACCCAGTTCGATACGGCAGTGGCGGCCAATCCCGCGCTGACCACTTGGGCGCTCGCCAATGCGCTGGCCGCGTTTCATCTCAGCGGCAGCGATAGCGGTGCGGTAGGCGGTGATCTGGCGTATCAGTACGGTGTATTCGGCAACCTGGCAAACGTCGGCACATTGGGCGCGCAGAACGTGCTGGGTGACGCGCAGTTCGGGAGCGGGGTTCAGGCCCTGCAGACCTTGCCTAATATGCAGAACGGGATCGCCAGATTAAGCTGATTAATGGAGAATAATGGGGTCAGGTTCCCATGGCACTACCTTAAAGGCTAAAACTCGAAACGTCAGGATGCCGGTGAGCGTAGGATGCTGGTGAGCGTAGCGTGGTGAGCGTAGCGAGCCGCATCAATCGGGGTCACGGTCACGCAGGGTTATCCACTCGACCGATGCGCTTCCTTCGTCACCGGCATCCTACGTAGTGCCTGTGGGTGTCAGGTTCGATTAATTACTAAAATATAAATAAAAACAACAGCTTACATTTAATTATTTTCCACTTTTGAAAGCGGCGGCAACAAGAGAACACTGGAGTCGCACTCCACACAAACTATCAACCATGCTACAAGATAAACCCGCAGGCGGCCTTGCCGCCCGCCTCTTCGATACACCTGCGGACCCGCGCGATTTCGCGCCCGCGCTGATGCGCGCACGCGAAAACCCGCCGTCACCGTTTGCCGGCTGGATGCTCAAGGTAATTCTGCTGCTGTTCGGTTGCCTGCTGGCATGGGCCGCGCTGAGCAAGCTCGATATCGTTGCGGTGGCTACAGGCAAGCTGGTGCCGCAGACGTATTTGCGTATCGTGCAGCCTTTTGAGCAAGGCATCGTCAAAGAAATCCTGGTGCGCGAAGGCGAGTCCGTTAAGGCGGGGCAGGTGCTGTTGCGCATGGACCCGCGCCTGACGGATGCCGATCGGCGCACGGTCGAGAACGACTTCAAGCTCAAACAATTAGGCCTGCGGCGTATTGACGCCGAAATGACCGGCACGGCAATTGTTCGCCGCAACGACGACGATCCCAACTTGCTGGCGCAAGTCGAAGCGCAGTACCGCGCACGGCGCCAAGCCTATCAGGACGCAGTGGATACCGAGCGCGCATCGCTGGCCAAGGTGCGGCAAGACCTGAAATCCGCAGTGGAAGTCGAGGCCAAGCTTACAAAAACCGTGCCCATCTACAAGGAAACCGCCGATGGCTGGAACAAACTCGCGCAGGAAGGGTTTGCCGGAAAGCTCATGGCCCAGGAACGCGTGCGGCAACACATAGAGAACGAACAAGACCTGAAAGCGCAAACCGAGAACGTATCGAGTCTCAAATCAACCATAGAACAGGCGTCAAAACGTCTTGCGCAGATTACCTCCAACTACCGCCAGCAGTTGCAGAACGACCGTGTCGAAATGGCGCTACAAACACACAAATTGCAGGAAGAATTGGGCAAGCAGCAACATCGCACCGGATTGATGGAACTGCGGGCGCCGCAGGCTGGCGTGGTCAAGGATTTGGCCACGCACACGGTGGGCACCGTGGCAGCGCCCGGAACCATACTGATGACGCTGGTGCCGGCCAACGAGCCGCTGGTGGCTGAAGTGTGGGTGTCCAATGATGACGTGGGCTTTGTGCGGCGGGGGCAGCCGGTGAAACTGAAGCTCATGACCTTTCAATTTCAGAAATACGGCATGGTCGAAGGCAAAGTGCGGCAAGTGGGCGCCGACGCCAGTGAAAATCAAACCGCCACCCCTGCATCCGTCGAGATCGCGCGCAACAAGTCGGCGATGCCGCTAACCTACAAGACCATCGTGGACATGAATGGACAGGAACTCATCGCGCAAGGCGTAAAGTACGCGCTGACACCGGGCATGCAGGTGGCGGGGGAAATTCATCTGGGCACGCGCACGGTGCTCGAATACCTGCTGTCGCCGGTGACCAAGGCATTTCATGAGGCCGGGCGCGAGCGGTAAGCACGGCACGCATAGCCGTTGATGCACCAAATCGGGTAAAATCCGCCTTCCGCTGGCAGGGCGAACTGTAAATGTTCGCTTTGCCATTGTTTTTTAAGGGTTTTTTAAAGTTTCTGAAAGCATTGGAAGAGGATTCGCGATGACCGAGACCGCTGCGGCACAAGCTGCGCCCGATTACGTTAAAAATAAAAAATTGACCGCCTGGGTTGCCGAAGTTGCCCAACTCACCAAGCCGGATCGCATCTATTGGTGCGATGGCTCGCAAGCCGAATACGACCGGCTGTGTGCCGAGATGGTGGCTACCGGCATGCTGATCAAACTGAATCAGCAAAAGCGCCCCGGCTGCTTTCTCGCGCGCTCCGATCCGGATGACGTGGCGCGGATGGAAGACCGCACCTTTGTGTGCAGCAAAAATAAAGAAGACGCCGGCCCCAACAACAACTGGGTGGCGCCCGAAGAAATGCGCGCCACGCTGACGAAGATTTCCGATGGCTGCATGCGCGGGCGCACCCTATATGTGATTCCATTCAGCATGGGGCCGCTGGGTTCGCACATCTCGCACATTGGTGTTGAGGTGACGGATTCGCCGTATGTGGTGGTGAGCATGCGCGTGATGACGCGCATCGGCCGTGCGGTGCTGGATATCCTCGGCGCGGACGGCTTTTTCGTGCCCTGCCTGCACACCGTGGGTGCGCCGCTCGCGGCGGGCGAGAAAGACGTGGTATGGCCGAGCAACAAGCAGCACAAGTACATTGTTCATTTCCCCGAAGAGAAACTCATCTGGTCGTTCGGCTCGGGCTACGGCGGCAATGCGCTGCTGGGCAAAAAATGTTTTGCGTTGCGCATCGCGTCTATCATGGCGCGCGAGCAGGGCTGGCTGGCCGAACACATGCTGATTCTCGGCATTCAGCCGCCCGGCGGCAAAAAGCATTACATCGCGGCGGCGTTTCCCAGCGCTTGCGGCAAAACCAATCTGGCGATGTTGATTCCGCCCAAAGAGCTGCCGGGCTGGAAAGTCACTACCATCGGCGAAGATATCGCCTGGATCAAGCCCGGCAAGGATGGCCGCTTGTATGCAATCAATCCGGAGGCAGGGGCGTTTGGTGTTGCGCCCGGCACCTCGGAGTTCACCAATCCTAACTGCCTTGCTGCGATCAAAAAAGACACGATTTTTACCAACGTGGCGATGACGCCCGACGGCGACGTGTGGTGGGAAGGCTTGTCGCAGACGCCGCCGATGAATCTGATCGACTGGCAGGGCAAGCTATGGGATCCCGATGGCGACAAACCCGCTGCGCACGCCAATGCCCGTTTCACCGTCGCCGCGTCGCAGATTCCGTGTATTGATCCCGATTGGGAAAACCCCGCCGGCGTGCCGATCAGCGCATTTTTGTTTGGCGGTCGCCGCACCACCACCGTGCCGCTGGTGGTGGAAGCCAAGGATTGGACGCATGGTGTGTACATGGCTGCGACCATGGCGTCCGAAACCACCGCCGCGATTGTGGGCAAAGTAGGTGTGGTGCGTCGTGATCCGTTCGCGATGCTGCCATTCTGCGGTTACCACTTTGGCGACTACTTCAATCACTGGCTGAAAGTTGGCAAGGCTCTGACGCAGGCGCCGAAAATTTTCGCGGTCAATTGGTTCCGCCGTGACGAGCACGGTAAATTCATGTGGCCCGGCTACGGCGACAACATGCGCGTGCTGAAATGGATTATCGAGCGCTGCGAAGGCAAGGGCGGCGCCGCGGATACGGCCATCGGCAAGATGCCGCGTTTCGAAGACATGGCGCTCAGCGGCATCAGCGGCTTCTCAAAAGCGTCGTTCGAGAAACTGACGGAAGTCGATGGACCGCTGTGGAAAGAAGAAGTCAAAGACCACGAACGCCTTTTTGGCGAACTGGCGAGCCGCATGCCTGCCGAGATGATTGAGCAGCGCAAGCAACTGGAACAAGCACTGTAAGCGATACGGCAACAAAAAAAGCCGTGGTGAGTAATACACCACGGCTTTTTTGCGTTCATAATCTGAATTTCGACCGAGGAGAAAAACATGAACCGATTCGCTAAAACATCTGTATGGTTAATCGCATGCTGCTGCACCGCGGTGCAAGCCGCGCCGTTTGCCTACGTGGCGAATGAGCGCACCGGCACGGTGTCGATCATTGATATCGCAACCGACACCGTGGTGGGCGATATTGCCGCCGGCAAAAAGCCGCGCGGTATGACAGTCTCTATAGACGGCAGGCAGCTTTTCGTGAGCGACCAGCCCGCGAATGCGTTGCAAGTGATCGATATCGCGGCGCGCAAGATCGTGAACAAAATCGATCTGGGCGAATCGCCCGAGGGCGTTTACCGTTCGCCGGACGGTAAATGGCTGGCGGTGGCGGTGGAGGACGATAACTCGGTACACTTCATCGACATCGCCAGCGGCAAGCGCGAGTTCCAGGTCAAGACCGAAGGCAAGAATCCGGAGCACGCGGTATTCAGCCGCGACGGCAAGTGGGTGTACGTCAGCGCCGAAGAGGCGGATATCGTGGATGTCATCGACGTGGCCGCGCGCAAACAGGTGGCTACCGTCAAGGTCGGCAAACGGCCGCGCGGCATCGGCTTCACACCCGACGGCAGGTTCGCCTATGTGGCGTGCGAGCTGTCGGATCAGGTACACGCCATCGACGTGGCGACACGCAAGGTCGTCGCGGTAATCGCCGCAGGGGTGCGTGTGAACGGCGTGACCGTGCATCCCAACAGCAAGACCGTATTCGTCAGCAATGGCGGCGACGGCACGGTGAGCGTGATCGATGTCGCCAGCAATAAAGTGATCAAGACCATTGCGGTAGGCCAGCGTCCGTGGAACATGGCTATCACTGCCGATGGCCGCAAGCTTTACGTGGCCAACGGACGTTCCAACAGCGTGACGGTGATCGATACCGACAAGCTCGACAAGTTGACTGAAATTAAAGTGGGTGAATTGCCGTGGGGCGTTTATATTCCGCAGTAGATTGTCACTTTTCCGATAGTGCCGCAACGACTGCGCGCTGTGCCAACACCGTGATCAAATGCGCGCGGTAATCCGCGCCGGCGTGTATGTCGCTGTTTAATTTGGCGGCGGCGACTTTGCATTTCGCGATGGCTTCCGGCGCGAATTTTTCGCCGAGTTTCTTTTCCATGTCTTTCACGCGAAACACGCCGGCGTTGCCCGCACCCGTGACCGCCACACGCACGTGGCCCGCGCCTACGCTCACGAACACGCCCACCAGCGCGAAGCGGGATGCCGGGTTTTTGAATTTCACGTAGGCGGCGCGTTTGGGCAAGGGAAACTCCACCGACACGATGATTTCGCCCGGCTTCAATGCGGTTTCAAATAAACCGACAAAAAACTTGTCGGCGGAAATGGCGCGCCGGTTGGTATGCACCGTTGCGCCCAAGCCGAGCACCGCCGCCGGATAATCCGCCGCCGGATCGTTGTTGGCGAGCGAGCCGCCCAAGGTGCCCATATTGCGTACCTGCCGGTCGCCAATGCCGGCAGCCACCCGCGCCAATGCAGGCACGCCGATCATCACCTCTTTTGAGGCGGCAACTTCGCTGTGACGCAGACCTGCGCCCACGGTAAGCAGGGCGCCCACGAGTTTGACCGTGCGCAATTCCTCGATGGCGCTGATGTCCACCAGCGCCGGGGTTTGCGCGAGACGCATTTTCAGGACGGGAATCAGGCTTTGTCCGCCGCCCAATAGGCGCGCGTTCCCGTTTTTCTTTAACAACGCAGCAGCGTCCTTGAGTGTGGCGGGGCGGTGGTAATCGAAGCTGTGCATGCCGGAGTCTCCCGTTTCATCGTCATTCCGGCGCACGCCGCAATGACGATAGAGGTTATTTCGCTTTCTTGCTCTTGCTATTCAACGCCCGCCAAACGGTTTGCGCCGTCGCAGGCATGGCAATATCCTTTACCCGCAATGCATCGGTGATCGCGTTGATCACTGCCGCCGGCGCGCCAATCGCCCCCGCTTCACCGCACCCTTTGACGCCCAGCGGGTTGTGCGTGCAGGCCGTCACCCTGGTGTCCACCTTGAACGAAGGCAGATCATCGGCGCGCGGCATGGCGTAATCCATGTAACTGCCGGTGAGCAACTGTCCGGTTTGCGGGTCGTAAATGCAGCCTTCCAGCAGTGCCTGCCCGATGCCTTGCGCAAGGCCGCCATGCACCTGGCCTTCAACAATCATTGGATTGATGACATTGCCAAAATCATCCACCGCGGTGAAATTCACCACCTGGGTAGCGCCAGTGTCTGCATCGATTTCCACTTCGCATATGTGGCTGCCGGCGGGATAGGTAAAGTTGGCCGGATCGTAAAACGCCGTCTCGTTCAACCCCGGTTCCAGTTTGTCCAGCGGGTAGTTGTGCGGCACGTAAGCGGCAAAAGCAACCTCGGCGATGGTTTTCTTGCGCTCGGTGCCGGCTACAGTGAACACACCGTCCTTGAACTCAATGTTAGTGTCGGTCGCTTCAAGCAGGTGCGCGGCGATTTTTTTGCCTTTGTCGATAATCTTGTCGAGCGCTTTCATGATGGCTGAACCGCCAACGGCGATGGAACGTGATCCATAAGTGCCCATGCCAAATGGAATGCGACCGGTGTCGCCGTGAACCACATCGACGTTTTCAAGGGGGATGCCGAGGCGGTCGGCAACCACTTGCGCGAAGGTGGTTTCGTGACCCTGCCCGTGGCTGTGTGAGCCGGTGAACACCGTAACCGAACCCGTCGGATGAAAACGAATTTCACCCGCTTCAAACAGACCCGCCCGCGCGCCCAAAGCACCCGCGATGTTCGACGGCGCGAGTCCGCAGGCTTCGATATACGTCGAGTAGCCCAAGCCGCGCAGTTTGCCGCGTTGTTCGGCATCCTTGCGGCGATTCTCGAAACCGGCGACGTCAGCGAGCTTCATCGCTTCGGTCAGCGTGGCATCGTAGTTACCGATGTCGTAACACAGCGCGACCGGCGTTTGATACGGAAATTGGGTGATGAAATTGCGCCGCCGCAGGTCAGCAGGTGCAATGCCCATTTCACGTGCGGCGGTCTCCACCAGACGCTCTACGACATAGGTGGCTTCCGGACGGCCCGCGCCGCGATAGGCATCCACCGGCGCCGTGTTGGTAAACACCGCTGTGACTTCGCAGTAGATTGCCGGCGTGGTGTATTGGCCGGCCAGCAGCGTGGCGTAGAGAATGGTAGGTACACACGACGCAAACGTGGACAGGTACGCCCCCATGTTGGCGGTGGTATGCACGCGCATGGCGAGGAACTTGCCATTGGTATCGAGTGCGAGTTCGGCTTTGGTTACATGATCGCGCCCGTGAGCGTCGGTGAGAAAAGATTCGGAGCGCTCGGCCGTCCATTTGATCGGGCGATTCACGCGCCTGGAAGCCCAGGTAATCACCGTTTCCTCGGCATACAGAAAAATTTTTGAGCCGAAACCACCGCCAACATCCGGCGAAATCACGCGCACTTTGTGTTCGGGCAGGCCCAGCACAAATGCCGTCATCAGCAGACGCTCGACATGCGGGTTCTGGCTGGTCACATGCAAAGTGTAGGAATCGTCACCGCGCGCATACTGTGCAAGTGCCGCGCGCGGCTCGATGGCGTTGGGTATCAAACGGTTGTTGGCGAACTCAAGCGCGGTCACATGTTTGGCCGACGCGAACGCTTTGTTCACCGTGTCCTGCACACCAATAGACCACACATAACAGGTGTTGTCGGGAGCGCTATCGTGAACCACGGCCATACCCGGCTTACGCGCATCCGCGGCACTGACCACGGCAGGCAGGACGTCATAATCGACTTCGATCAGATCGGCGGCGTCCTTGGCCTGATTCAGCGTTTCAGCAATGACCACGGCCACCTGATCGCCGACGTGCCGCACTTTGTCCTGCGCCAGCGGCGGATGCGGCGGCTCTTTCATCGGCTGCCCATTCACATCTGTGATCAGCCAGCCGCAAGGCAGGCCGCCGACTTTCGCAGCAGCGAGGTCTTCGCCGGTGAAAATTGCAACCACGCCGGGCGCGGTTTTCGCTTTGGCCAAATCAATGCCGCGAATTTTCGCGTGCGCATGCGGCGAGCGCAAAAAATAGGCGTGCGTTTGCCCGGTGACTGAAACATCGTCGGTGTAGGTGCCGCCGCCGGTCAGAAAACGTTGATCTTCCTTGCGTTTGATGCTCTGGCCGATATAGGGAGCGTTCATGATTTCAGCCTTTCATGCCGGCAGCGCCGGCGATCACAGCTTTGACGATGTTGTGATAACCCGTGCAGCGGCACAGATTGCCGTCCAATTCCGCACGCACGGTTTCTTCACTGGGATTGGGATGCTTTTGCACGAGTTCAAGCGCACTCATGATCATGCCCGGCGTGCAAAAGCCGCATTGCAGACCGTGATGTTCGCGAAACGCCGCCTGCATTGGATGCAAATCGCCGTTGACGCTGGCGACGCCTTCGATGGTGGTGACGTGCGCGCCCTGCGCCTGCGCGGCAAAGATATTGCACGCTTTAACCGCGCGGCCATCGAGAAGCACGGTGCAGGCGCCGCACTGACCGGTATCGCAGCCGATGTGGGTGCCGGTTAAATGCAGGTGTTCGCGCAACAGCTGGGCCAGCAGTGTGCGCGGGTCGACGTCCGTTGTGACGGCTTTGCCGTTGACGGTGAGTGATATGGCAAGGGTCATGGGTGCTCCCGAAAGTCAGAAGATCAGCTGGGCAGACATTGGCAAGCGTTGATTGCAAGCATGCTAGCGCAGGGCAGTGCGTTGTGCAATTGGTACTTTGGTGCGCGCAACATGTAATAATCAATCTATGAAAATCGCCATCCTCAACGACTATCTGCGCCGCTCGCAAGTCTCCGCAGACTGGTCGCCCATCGCCAAAACCTGCGAAATCACCGTGTTCGACCGCGCCATTGCGCAGGAAGACGCCGCGCGAGCGCTGGCGCCATTCGCCATTGTTTGCACCTTGCGCGAGCGCATGCCGATCCCGCGCGAGTTGATCGCGCAATTGCCGAATTTGAAGATGATCGCGATCACCGGTCAGTACAACCGCACGCTGGATGTGGCCGCCGCATCCGAGCGCGGCATTGTGGTTTCGTATACGGAATTGCGCGGATCGTATCGCAAGGCTACGTGCGAGCTGGGTTGGGGATTGATACTTTCGGTGGCGCGCCATATTCCGTTCGAGGCCAACAAAATGCGCCAGGGCGGCTGGCAGAACACTGCCGGCTTCACGCTGTTCGGACGCACGTTGGGACTATTGGGCTTGGGCCGGCAGGGGCGGTACATGGCGCCCGTGGCGAAGGCGTTCGGCATGGACATTATCGCGTGGAGTCAAAATCTCACCGCGGATTTTGCGGCGCAGCACGGTGTGCGGCGCGTCGAGAAAGACGAGTTGTTTGCGTTAAGCGATGTGCTCAGCGTGCATCTGGTGCTGGGTGAGCGTACTCGTGGCGTGGTCGGCGCACGCGAACTGGCGCTGATGAAGTCTTCTGCGATTTTGGTAAATACCGCGCGCGGCCCTATCATTGACGAAAACGCGTTGATCGACGCGCTGCGAGAACGTCGCATCGCGGGTGCGGGCCTGGATGTGTTTACACACGAGCCATTGGCGGATGACAGTCCGTTACGCACACTGCCCAATGTCGTTTTAACGCCGCATCAGGGCCACAACGTGGAGGAATTTTTTCAGGTCGCTTACACCGACGTGGTGGAAAACATCAGCGCATTTCTGAGCGGCAAGCCGATACGCATTTTGACGCCCGAACGAAACGCCAGCAACGTGCAAGCGGTGTAGCTGTTATTACTTATATGTCATTGCTGCAATGACCGCAGCAGCGCTAGGCTGCGCGGTGGTGGTGGCACAACCATTACAATCGTATCGATTACGAAAAATGGAAAAAAGCGATAGGCCGTTCTTGAGTGCGCGCCGCTTGACCCAATATAACTGCTGACGTACTCTAGCGTGAACGAAGGCGATCCAACCTTCTGTTAAATAAGGATATTTTATGGACAGCGTAGACCTGCAAGTACTCAAATCCGCGTGCGAGTGGATGAAATCCGGGCATCGCGTGGTGATGGCCAAGGTGGTGAAAACCTGGGGTTCCGCGCCGCGGCCCATCGGCGCGCTGACGGCGATACGCGACGACGGTATGGTGGAGGGTTCGGTATCCGGTGGTTGCGTCGAGGACGACATGATTCTGCGCGTGCGCAATCGCGAACTGGTACAGGACAAGCCAGCGACCACGCAATACGGCGTATCCGCCGAGGAGGCAACGCGCTTTGGCCTGCCGTGCGGCGGCACGCTGGAATTGGTGCTCGAACCGTTGACCGCCGACAGCGGCCTCGACGAATTGCTGGCGCATGTTGAGCGCCACGAGTTGGTGAAACGCACGCTGAATATGGAAAGCGGCCGTGCTTCGATTGAGCCGGCAATGAATTCGGACCAATTGACATTTGACGGGAAAAATTTCGTCACCGTTCACGGTCCGCGCTGGCGTCTGCTGATTATTGGCGCCGGGCAGTTATCGAAATATCTGGCGCAAATGGGGCAGGCGCTTGATTACAACGTGGTGGTGTGCGATCCGCGCGAGGAGTACACCGATGGCTGGGACGTGCCCGGCGCGCAAATCATGCGCGGCATGCCCGACGATGTGGTGACTGAACTCAATCTCGATGGCCACAGCGCCGTAGTCACGCTCACGCACGATCCCAAGCTCGACGACATGGCGCTGCTGGAAGCGTTGAAGTCGCCGGCGTTTTACGTGGGTGCGATAGGCTCGAAAAAGAATAACGATGCGCGGCGCGAACGTCTGGCGGGATTTGATTTGTCGGCCGGAGAAATCGCGCGTCTGCGCGGGCCGGTGGGCCTGAAAATCGGCAGCAAGACGCCGCCGGAAATTGCCATCGCCATTCTTGCGGAGATGACGGCCGTGAAGAACGGTGCGGCTATTGTCGAAACCATCGAGCAGCCCAAGGCTACAGTGGCCGGGTGTACGGTTACCTAGTCGTCGCACATTGCTACGCACCGGCGTGACGCGGCTATTGTTGCTGCTGGTATGGCTAACGGCGCCTGCCTGTGCGCGGGCGCAGGACCTTGCAAATGGTGTTTTCCTTGTTGCGCAACCCTCGCTGACTGAATAAAACCACAATCAATACAATAAGTTATATTGCATCGTGTAGGCATCAACTTGCAGTCTGCCGTGTTGGCCCCCTATGCGTTAATGTTCGCTGCGCTGCTCTTCATGTTGCGAAAGGATACAGGTTGAAAAACAAATTGTTGTTGTGGCTGTTGATGCTCGCAATGTCTTCCGGCGTGTTGGCAAAAGACGAACCCAGGGAAGACGGTGTGAACGTTGGCAAGGGTTCATCCCTTCGCAGTCTGGTGCCCGCGGACGGATTGGAACGCCAGGCCGCCCAGCAGTATTCGCAACTCAAGCAGCAGATGATCGCCAAGAAGGCGCTGGCGCCCGATACCTATCCGGAACTGGTGCGGCTGCGCGCGATAGCTAATCGCATCATTCCGTATGCGACGCGTTTCAACCCGCGTGCGGCAAAATGGCAATGGGAGGTGAATCTCATCGGCTCCAGTCAGATCAACGCGTTCTGCATGCCGGGCGGCAAAATCGCGTTCTACACCGGCATCCTGCGCACCTTGAAACTCACCGACGATGAAGTAGCCATGGTGATGGGGCATGAAATCGCGCACGCCTTGCGCGAGCACGCGCGCGCGCAAGCCGGCAAGAACGCGCTCACCAAACTCGGCGCCGTTGGATTGTCGATTGCCACCAGCGGAAAGTACGACGGGTTGGTGAATACCGGAGCGAGTCTGTTATCGCTTACCTATTCGCGCAGCGACGAAAACGACGCCGACCTGGTGGGGCTGGATATCGCATCGCGCGCCGGATATGACCCGCGCGCGGGCGTAAGTCTGTGGAAAAAAATGAGCGCCGCCAGCAGAAGCGCGCCGCTGCCGTGGTTATCCACCCATCCGTCGGGCACCAGCCGCATCAAGGAAATCGAGGCGCACCTGCCTGAAGTGCTGCCGCTCTATCAGCGCGCGGAAAAACCGGCGCCCACCGTGCGCGCCAGTCAGCCTTGATGTCGGCCGCTTGCGCGGTTTTACGGTAGCCGGCGAGTTGTTCCCGCAGAAATGCCGCCAGTTCTCTGGGATTACTGAGCGTTTGTTCGCCGCCACCGCGTACGCGCGCAACCGGCCGCTATGCACATGGGGTTTGATTACTACCATGTTCCACGCCATGGCCGGCGGGCGTCAATCGCAGTAAAATAAAACCTTAATTCGCCGGAAAGAATGCCCTATGCGCGTAGCCCTCATCGGCGGCGGAACCATCGCCACGCTCTTCATTGAACACATCCGTCGCGGCGACTTGGGCGATGCGCAGGTGGTTGCCGTGGTGGGCCGCGGTGACACCTCCCGCGGCAAGCCGCTGGCGGATGAACACCGCATCGCCTACGTCACGAGCCTGGATGAGCTTCTCGCGCAGCGTCCCGAAGTCGTGGTGGAAGCAGCCTCGCACGAAGCCGTGCGCGAGTTCGGCGAGGCGCTGCTCGACAAAGGCATTGCGCTGATCGTACTGTCGGGCGGCGCGTTGTGCGACGAGGCCTTGCGCCTGCGTCTTGAAAATGCCGCGCACAAGACCGGCGCGCTGCTGTATGTGCCGTCGGGCGGTATCGGTGCGCTGGATGCGTTAAAGGCCGCTGCGCTTTCGGGTATGGATTCGGTAACCATTTCCGTGGCCAAACCCCCCGCTGCATGGAAGGGCATACCGTACGTCGAAGCACTGGGTATGGACTTGAATGCGCTGAAACAGTCGATGGTCTTGTTTGACGGCACGGCGCGCGAGGGCGTGCCGCATTTTCCGGCGAACGTGAACATTGCGGCGGTGCTGAGTTTGTCGGGCATAGGCTTTGACCGCACGCGGCTGAAAGTGATTGCCGATCCGTCGTTAACGCTCAACACCCATCACATCGAAATGCGCGGCAAGACCGGCAACATCAGCATCAAATTTGAAAACGTTCCGTCGCCCGACAATCCGAAAACGTCGTGGCTTGCGTGCTACAGCGCGCTGGCGGCGCTAAAGCACGCGAAATCGCCGGTGAGGTACGGGACGTAGATCAGGTACGGTGTGCCTGAGCGAGTTTGCCATAAGCCAATCCGTAGCGTGCGCCATGCGCACGACCCACTGCACGTCGCGCGCTACGCCTTCCACGGCTGATCGTGCG
>JANMXV010000597.1:0-11745 GCA_031381325.1 Betaproteobacteria bacterium
CAGGATGTCAGTGCCGCCCCCGGGCGCGAACGGCGAGATCAGCCGTATCGGCTTGGTGGGGTACTTCTGTGCGCTTGCTGCCGGCGACGCAATGACAATGCACAGCAATGCGCAGACGGATAGTATCGTCACGGCATTCATGGGATTTCTCCTGAATGGCAGAGGCAGACACGACACAGTTTATCACCACAAGTTTTAACCGGGATGCGTCCGCTGCAATAATAACCAAGCCTTGCTTGTGGTTGCTTTTCATTGCGCCGCGGGCACGTGCCTCCATACCTGTTCCGGCGTCATCTGCCGCATGCAGTTGAAATGTCCCAGCGGGCATACACGTTCGAAGCAGGGGCTGCATGTGATATCGATCTTGATGATTTGGGCTTTGTCCGAAAGCGGTGGTGTGAACGCCGGACTGCTGGAGCCGTAGAGCGCGAGCGTCGAGCGCTCGAGTGCGGCGGCTACGTGCATCAGGCCGGAATCGTTGGTGACGACCAGTGCGGCCATGCTGATCAGATCAATCGCGTCGTCGAGCGCGGTTTTTCCGCACAGGTTGACGCAGGCGCCGTCGCTGGCGCGCACGATGTCGTCGCCGATGGCCGCGTCTTTGGGCGAGCCGATCAACCACACTCCGTAACCCTTTTGCGCGGCCTGCTTCGCAAGGGCGCCAAAGTATTCGGCGGGCCAGCGTTTGGCCGGACCGTACTCTGCGCCGGGGCAAAAAACCGCTATCGGCTTATCGAGCGTAAGTATTTGTTTTTGAATGATTATTTTTGCATTCTCCGCATTAGCGAAAAGGCGTGGCGTGGGTAATGGGCGCGGCAATGCCGCACCGCGATCCAGCGCCAGCGCAGCGAAGCGCTGCACCATTTTCGGCAACGCGCGTTCGTCGAGTCGACGAATGTCGTTCAAAAAACCGTAGCGCATTTCGCCGCGAAAGCCGGTGCGCAGCGGAATTTTCGCCAGCAGCGGAATCAGCGCCGACTTCAATGAATTCGGCAACACGATGGCTTGATCGTAGTGCTCGGCTTGCAGTTCGTGCGCGAGGCGGCGGCGTTCGTTGAGTTTCAGTTCACCGTGACCAAAGCGCGCGACAATGGCGCGACGTACTTCCGGCATGCGCTTCAAAAGTGGCAGGGTGAAGGGTGGCGCGAGTACGTCTAGCGTGAGATTGGCGTGACATTCATGCAGCAGCTTGAACATCGGCTGCGCCATTACGGTGTCGCCGACCCAAGAGGGAGCGACGACTAGGATTTTCATGTACTACTAGTGCCCAGCCTTCGCCGGCCCGCCCACAAGCGTGAACCTGGTGCCGCAATACGGGCACAGTGCCTCGCCGGTTTTCTCGATCGCCATGAACACGCGTGGATGTGAATTCCACAGCAGCATCGCCGGTGTCGGACAATGTAACGGCAGGTCGGCGGCAGTGACTTCGATGTGCCGCGATTTATTGTCTGCTTGTTCTACCATAACTCCTATCCTGCGGCTTTACTTAGCCACTGGCGTCAGCCAGTCCGCATGCTTTTCCGACTTGCCATTCACGCAGTTGAAGAACGCCTGTTGCAGCTTGGCGGTAATCGGTCCGCGTTGTCCGCTGCCGATGGTGCGGCCATCGAGTTCGCGTATCGGCGTGACTTCGGCTGCGGTACCGGTGAAGAAGGCTTCGTCGGCGATATACAGGTCATCACGCGTGATGCGTTTGGCGCCCACTGTGTAACCCATGTCCTGCGCGAGCGTGATGATGGCGTCGCGGGTGATGCCGATCAAGGCGCTGTTCAATTCCGGCTCATAAATCTTGCCGTCTTTAACCATGAACAGGTTTTCGCCGGAGCCTTCGGCGACAAAGCCATCGACATCCAGCAGCAAGCCTTCGTCGTAACCATGTTCCGTGGCTTCGAGATTAGCAAGTATCGAATTGGCGTAAGTGCCGGAATACTTGGCGCGGGTCATCGACACATTGACGTGATGGCGCGCGTACGATGATGTTTTAACGCGGATGCCTTTTTCAAGGGCTTCGGCGCCGAGGTACGCGCCCCACGGCCACGCCGCGATGGACACATGCACCGTGTTGCCTTTGGGGGAAACGCCCATTTTTTCGGAGCCGTAAAACGCAATCGGGCGCAGATAGCAGGATTCCAGTTTGTTGGCGCGCACCACTTCTTTTTGCGCCTCCATCAGCGTTTCGAGGCTGTAGGGAATTTTCATCATGTAGATGTGCGCCGAGTTGAGCAGGCGCTGGGTGTGTTCTTGCAGACGAAAAATCGCCGTGCCTTTGACGGTGTTGTAGGCGCGTAAGCCCTCGAATACGGCGAGCCCGTAGTGCAACGAGTGCGTGAGCACGTGGGTTGTTGCTTCGCGCCAGGGCACGAGTTTTCCGTCGTGCCAAATAAACCCGTCACGGTCCGCCATCGACATGGTGCTGCTCCTGAATCTTCTGAAAATGAACGGCTATTTTAGCGCATTCAACGCGGCTTGCCGAATACGCTTTGCCACAGATCAACCACGGCAGTGGCGTGTGCCGCAACCGATTCCGGCGCCACTCTTGCGTAGCGCTCGCCCTGTAATCGCAAGGCGTGTTGAAGCTGCCGGTAGGTACGGTACGCCTGGTGCGCAGCTTCTGTGCTGCTGGCGGGTATCAGTCCGAGTTGTGCGGCCCTGCGCAGCAGCGCCAGATTGCCGATATTGTCTGTCAGGCCGGCGTGTTGATGGGCATAGCCCAGCACCAGATATTGCACCAGAAATTCCACATCGACGATGCCGCCGCGTTGGTGCTTCACGTCAAACAGGCTGCTGCGGTTGGGGTGTGCCGCGTGCATTTTTTCACGCATCGCGGTTACGTCGGTACGCAGTACAGCCAGGTCGCGCGGGCGGCGCAGCAGCTCGCAGCGCAGTGTTTCGAATTTCGCGCCGATGGCGGCGTCGCCCGCGACGTAGCGTGCGCGT
Organism: Betaproteobacteria bacterium; assembly: GCA_031381325.1. GTDB lineage: Bacteria > Pseudomonadota > Gammaproteobacteria > Burkholderiales > SG8-41 > UBA5216. The sequence goes on from JANMXV010000597.1 coordinate 2,938, forward strand.
GTCAGCGCCTGATGCTCCCACACCCAGGCTTGCCGCTGCTGATAGTCGCGAAACGCCGTGAGATTGCTCACCAGCAGTCCGCTTGCGCCGTCAGGCCGCAGCCGCAGATCGGTGTCGTAGAGTTGTCCCGCGGGCGTGGTGCTGCTGAGCCAGGTGTTGATGCGTTGTGCGAGACGGGCGTAATTTTCAGGCGCCTCGTCGTCTGTTTCTTCGTACAAAAATACCAGATCCAGGTCCGAGGCGTAGCCCAGTTCCTTGCCCCCCAGTTTACCGTAGCCGATGACCGCGAAGGCCGGCTCGGCACGCCGGCGCTGGCGCACGCCTTGCCACGCCAGCCGCAGGGTTTCGCCAAGCACGGTGCAGGCCAGGTCGGACAGATGATCGCTCAGCGTTTCAAGCGGCAGCGCACCCGACAGGTCTTGCGCGATCAGCCGCAGCGTCTGTGCATGCTTGAAATGACGCAACATGTCCATCTGCTTTTCTGCATCGCTTTCGGCGCTGTCGAGCGTGGTGCGCAAGCCGTGCGCAAGCGCGCGCCAGTCGGGCGCCGCGTGCAAGGTGCGTGCGTCGAGCAATTCATCGAGCAGTATCGGATGCAACGTAAGGTATTGCGCAACCCACGGGCTGGCGCGCATCAACTCGGCAAGGGTGCTGCGCGCCTGCGGGTATTCTTCGAGCAACGCGAGGTACGATTCACGCCGGCTCACGCTTTCAAGGAACTGCAGCAGCCGTTCGAGCGTGGCGTCGCGATTGTTGCCGGCGGCCGCGGCTTCGATGGTGAACGGCGCGAGCCTGTCCAGCCGCAACTGACTGACGGCGGGCATCTGCCGGTAGCGCGCCGAGCCGTGAATTTGCGCAAGACGATGGCGCAGTTCGTCGGGCCGCTCAAAGCCGAGCGCGGCGAGCGCTTGGGTCACAGTCGTGCTGTCGGCGGAATGTGTCCACAAAGCAGCCAGCGGGTGTTCCGCCGCGGGTGTGTCGGCGAATAGCGCATCGAAATGACGCGCCACCACGTGGCGATGCGGGTTGAGCACGCCAAGCAGGGCCGCGAAATCTGGCTGCCCCATACTGTGCGCAACACGCTCACGCGCCAGCGTATCCGACGGTATCAAATGTGTTTGCTGGTCGTCGAGATACTGCAAGCGATGCTCCAGATTCCTGAGAAAAACATAGGCTTGCGATAATTCGTCGACGGCGGCACGCGGCAGCAATTCGCGTTCGGCCAGTAACGCCAGCACTTCCAGTGTGGGCTGCCGGCGCAATGCGGCATCGTGTCCGCCGCGGATTAACTGGAACACTTGCGCGATGAATTCGATTTCGCGGATGCCGCCGCGGCCGAGTTTGATATCGTCGGCGCGGTCGCGCCGTTCGACTTCGCGCCGTATCTGGCTGTGCAACTCGCGCATGGAAGCGAATGCGCTGTAGTCGAGATGGCGGCGGTAAACGAAGGGATGCACCAGGGCCATCAACGCATCCGCGTCCGTAGCCGCCGCTACGCACCTGAGCACGCGGGCTTTGATCCACGCGTAGCGCTCCCACTCGCGGCCCTGGGTGACCAGGTAGTTTTCCAGCATATCGAAACTGACCGCCAGCGGCCCGCTGTCGCCGTAAGGCCGCAGCCGCATATCGACGCGGAAGACAAAGCCGTCTTCGGTCAATTCAGACAGTGCGGCAATCAGCGCGCGCCCCACGCGTGAGAAATATTCATGGTTGCTTAAGGCACGTGCGCCGTTGGTGTCGCCGTCTTCGGGGTAGACGAAAACCAGATCGATATCGGAAGATACATTGAGCTCCGCGCCCCCGAGTTTGCCCATGCCGACGACGATCAATTGCTGGGGCTCGCCCCGCGCATTGAGCGGCGTGCCCGCGCTACTGGAAAACTCGTGCGTAATCCAGGCGAGCGCGGCTTGCACGGTGTGTTCGGCGAGCTGTGTCATGCAAAGCGTGACCTCCGCGAGCGTTGCCCAACCGGCGAGGTCGCGCACGATGAGTGTCGCCAAGGTGCGTCTGCGCAACTGACGCAACGCTTGATAGAGCGCCGCCTTTGTTTCGGGGCGGTCCCTAACGATAGCGTTTGAAACTATGCAGGGCGCGCGCAGGTCTATGTTATCAAGCAGGCGCGGCGATGCGGTGAGCAGCCGCTCAAGATAGCGGCTGAATTGCCGTGCGCGGGCGACGGCGGTGTCCACGCAGAGAGCCGTTGGCAGGTTACTCGCAGGCATCAGAAAACGCGGTAGAATCTCTAAGTGGTTGTTTAACCTTCATATTTTAACAGGCCCCTGGTGAAATCACGTGAAATCCGGTGACCTTTGGTGATATCCAGTGACGTTTAAGGTTATTAGCAGTGGATTGGTGCGCGTCCTCGCCTGGCTTTGGCACAAGGCCGTGTGGATCACCGTGGCGAGCTTTCTGCTGCTTGCAGCCAGCGTGCTTGCGCTGCGTTACTGGGTTCTGCCCAACGTGGATAGTTACCGCGAGCGTGTTGCGCAGTCGGTGAGCAAGGCGGCGGGGCAGCGCGTCACCATCGGCAACATGACTGCCGATTGGGATGGCCTGCATCCGCGCTTGAATCTCGGTAATGTCATTGTGTACGACAAGGCAGGCCGCGCGGCGTTGACGCTGCAAAGAGTGGACAGCACGCTGTCGTGGTTGTCGGTGGTGCTGTGGAGTCCGCGCTTTCACGCGCTTGATTTTTATGAGCCGCTGCTGAGTATTCGCCGCGACAAAATGGGCGTAATTTCCGTCGGCGGCATCGAGATGGGGGGCGACGCCGAAGCGGGCGGGTTTTCCGATTGGGTGCTGAGCCAGCGCGATATCGAAATTCACAACGGCGCCATCGATTGGAGCGACGAGAAGCGCAATGCACCGACATTGCAGTTGCGGCAGGTGCGTTTGCATCTGGTGAATCATGGAGAGCGTCACCGCTTTGGGTTGAAGGCGATTCCGCCGGAACCGATGGCGAGTGCGCTCGATTTGCGTGGCGATCTGGCCGGCAAGTCGTTGAAAAACTCCGCGGATTGGAGCGGGCGCTTGTTCGCGCAACTCGATTACGCGGACATTGCCGCGTGGCGCACCTGGGTGCCGTTTCCGATTGAATTCCATCGTGGCGCGGGTGCGCTGCGCGCGTGGGCTGTCATCAGAGAGCAGACGCTGCAAGAACTGATCGCGGATGTGCGCTTATCCAATATACGCACGCGGCTGGGTAAAGATTTGCCGGAGCTCGACCTCACGGCTTTGGCCGGGCGCGTGGGGTGGAAAAAGACGCCGAAAAGCGTGGAGTTCACTACCACGCGGCTTGCACTGACGACCACCACCGCCGCCGGCAATCTCAGTTTGCAGCCGATGGATTTGCAAGTTAAGGCGACTACCGACGCCCAAGGCACGCCGCTGACAGGCGAGATCAAGGCCAATGCAATAGACATCGCGCCGTTGATATCGCTGGCGGATCATTTGCCACTGGGCCGCGAGACACGCAAGCGGCTTGAGGAACTGTCGCCGCAAGGCCGCTTGTTTGACGTGTCGGCGGCGTGGGAAGGCGCGTTGCCGGAACCCGCCAAGTACAGTGCGCGCGCGCGTTTCGAGGATTTGGCGGTGAATCGGTACGGCACGCTGCCCGGATTGAAAGGCATCAGCGGCAACCTGGATGCCAGCGAAAAAGGCGGCACGCTCCAGCTCGCATCGCGCGCGATGAAGCTCGATATGCCCGATCTGTTCACGGCGCCGCTGGATTTCGATAGTGTTACCGCTCAGGCCAACTGGTCGCGTGACCCGCTTCACGATAAGGGCTTTCATCTGAAGCTGCCCAATGTCGCGTATGCCAACGCGGATCTCGCGGGCGCCTTGCAAGGCAGCTACCAAAGTGTGCCGGGCCAGCCGGGCATTGCCGATTTCACGGGCAAGCTGACGCGCGCCGATGCGCGCCGCGTGATGCGCTACATGCCGCTGCCCGTGGCGCGCAAGGCGCGTGAGTGGATGGAAAACGCTTTTGTCGCGGGGGCCTCGAGCGAGGTGAATTTTCGGGTAAAAGGCGACTTGCGCGAGTTTCCTTTCGAGGGCGGCAAGAACGGCACATTTTTCGTAACCGCAAAAATTACGGACGGCACGCTACACTATGGCGAGAACTGGCCCAACATCGAAAAAATAGAGGGCGATGTCGCCATTCGCGGCAGGCGCATGGAGGTGCTCGCGCGACAGGGCGCGGTTCAGGGCGTGCGCTTGTCGGGCGTGCGCGCCGATATTCCCGATCTGGCGCAATCGCGGCTGCTGACCATTACCGGCGATGCGGAAGGCTCGACGCCGGATTTTCTGAAGTTCATCGCGGCGAGTCCGGTGTCCGGTTACATCAACCATTTCACCGATGGCATGCAGGCTGAAGGCGCGGGCAAGCTGCAGTTGCGGCTGGAGATGCCGCTGGAGAACCTTGCGCGCACGCGCGTGACGGGCGGCTATCAAATGATCGCTAACCGTTTGCTGATCGACGCCTCAGTGCCGCCGTTGGAGCAGGTTACCGGCAGGCTTGAGTTCACTGAAACGGGTGTCAACGTGCCGGCGGCCAACGCCATGTTTTTTGGCGGGCCGCTGACGATATCGGGTACTTCACAACGCGACGGTACCCTGCGCATGAACTTGCTGGGACGCCTTAATCCGGACACCGTGCGCCGCGCAGGCGGCCCTGTCTGGCTGTCACAGGTGCGCGGGTCCGCGGACTGGCAGGGTTCCGTGACGGTACGCAATAAAACAGTGGATTTGGTGCTGGAATCCAATTTACAGGGACTGGCGTCGAATTTGCCCGTGCCGTTCATGAAGACCGCGGCTGAGGCGATCGCGCTGCGTGTCGAACGGCGCTTCGTGAATAAGGAACGCGACCAACTGGCCTTGAGTTTTGGCGACATTGTCAGTGCGCGCCTGGTGCGGCATGCCGACGGCAAGCGTACCCTCATCGAGCGCGGCGTGGTGCGCCTGGGCGGCGGGGCGGCAGCGGAGCCCGAGCGCAGCGGCGTATGGGTGAGCGGCAGCCTGAAATCGGTGAATCTGGATGGCTGGCTCAAACTGGCAGGGTCGGGTTCCAGTGACGTGAGCTACACGCTTGGAGGCTTGGATGTGAAGCTCGGCGAAGTCGAAGTTTACGACCGGAAATTCGGCGAGCTTGCGGTTGCGTCCACCAGCACCGACTCGGATACGACGCGTTACCGGTTTTCGGGGCGCGAGCTCGAAGGCACCGTCGACTGGAATCCGCAGGGGCGCGGCCGTCTGGTGGCGCGTCTGCAAAAATTCACCCTTCCCGCGACCACGCAGACGATAGCGCCCGCAGTAACGCGCGAGAAAGCCGCGGTGATCGAATCGACACAACTCCCGGCGCTGGATGTCGTCGCCGAGAATTTTCAGTTGGGGGTTAAACCGTTGGGCAAGCTGGAATTGAAGGCAACCCAGCAGGAGCGCGACTGGCGCATCGAACAACTTAGGCTCACCAACCCCGACGGCATACTCACGCTCGATGGCGTATGGCAATCTTGGCTCACCAATCCGCGCACCCAGATCAATGTGCAATGGGCCGTGCTCGACGTGGGTAAAACCCTCGCCCGCCTGGGCTATCCGGATGGCGTGCGTCGCGGCATGGCCGAGATCGGCGGCACACTGGCATGGAACGGCAGCCCGCAACAGATTGATTACGCTTCATTGTCCGGAAAGTTCGCGATCCGCGCGGTGAAAGGGCAGTTTGTGAAAATGGAGCCGGGCATCGGCAAGCTGCTCGGCATCATCAGCTTGCAGTCGATTCCGCGCCGGCTGACACTGGATTTTCGGGATGTGTTCAGCGACGGATTTGCATTCGACGAGGTGCTGGGCGAGGTCAAAATTGATCAGGGCATTGCCGCGTCGGAAAAGTTTCTCATCGGCGGTCCCTCGGCGAAGGTGTTGATGGGCGGCACGGTGGATCTGAATCGCGAAACGCAGAATTTGCAGGTGAAAGTCAGCCCGCGCGTTTCGGACAGCGTGTCTATTGCTACCGCCATACTCGGCGGTCCCATTGCCGTGCTGGCCACTTTCGTTGCGCAAAAGCTGCTTAAGGACCCGCTGGATGATCTGATCTCGTTTAAGTACGCCGTTACCGGCGGCTGGGCCGATCCGGTGGTGACCAAAGTAGTGCCGCCGCGCGTCGAGGCCTCGCGCAGCAATGATTGATGGCGCAATAGCGCTTGCCATGGGATGAAAAAGATGCACAACAGGAAAGTCGCATGAACACTGCTACACCTGCCACAAAAACCGCGCGCGTCGCAGCCGTGCAAATGGTTTCCGGCCCCACGGTTGCGGCAAACCTCGAGGAGGCCGGTCGTCTGATCGCGATGGCGGCGGCACGCGGTGCGCAACTGGTGGCGCTGCCTGAATACTTCGGCATCATGGGCATGAAAGACACCGACAAGGTGGATGTACGCGAAGCGGAAGGTGACGGGCCGATACAGGCGTTTTTGTCGAACGCCGCAAGACTACACGGCCTGTGGATCGTTGGCGGTTCGGCGCCGCTGACGTCGTCCGATCCCGCCAAGGTGCGCAACAGCAGTCTGGTATATGACGCGAGCGGCAAGCAAGTGGCGCGCTACGACAAAATACATTTGTTCGGTTTTCAGATGGGCGAGGAGCGCTATCACGAAGCGAGCACCATCGAACCGGGTAATCAAGCGGTTACCGTGGATACGCCGTTTGGGCGCCTGGGTTTGTCAATCTGTTACGACCTGCGCTTTCCGGAGTTGTATCGCGCGATGAAGGATGTGGATATCATCCTCGTGCCGTCGGCTTTTACCGAAACGACCGGCAGGGCGCACTGGGAGACGTTATTGCGCGCGCGCGCCATCGAAAATCTGGCCTATGTGCTTGCACCCGCGCAAGGCGGGCGTCACGCTAACGGGCGCGAAACGCACGGCGATTCGATGATTATTGACCCATGGGGCGCAGTGCTGGACCGTTTGCCGCGTGGCGCGGGTGTGGTGGTTGCGGATGTTGATTTTGAGCGCATGCACGGATTGCGAAAGAGTTTGCCTGCGCTCAGCCATCGGACGATGGCATGAGCGATTCAATGAGATGTATTGTAACTATTTGTTTTTAAAGGAAATTTTGTGTCATCACCCGTTGAAGTGCGTACTGCCGATCCTGCTCTGAATTTCACAACGGCGTACCATACGCTGCTCGCGCCCTATGCGCTTAACGACGCCAAGCTCTCCACCGTGTTTGGGCAAATCATGCAGCATCAGGTCGATTACGCCGATCTGTATTTTCAGTACAGCCGCAGTGAGTCGTGGGCGCTCGAAGAAGGCATCGTCAAGTCGGGCAGCTTTAGCATCGATCAAGGGCTGGGTGTACGCGCGGTGAGCGGTGAAAAAACCGCGTTCGCGTATTCGGACGACATCAGCTTCGATGCGCTGGCAGCCGCGGCGCAGGCCACACGCGCGATTGGCCGGCAGGGAGGATCCAGTGCGACGCAAATCGCGCATCGCAACACTGGCCGCAGTTTGTATCTGCCGCACGATCCGCTGGCGAGTCTGGAAGATCCGAAAAAAGTTGAATTGCTGGAACGCCTGGAGCGTTACGCGCGCAGTCTTGATCCGCGCGTAACGCAAGTAATGGCGTCGCTTGCCGGTGAATACGAAGTGGTGATGGTGGCGCGCAGCGACGGTGCGCAGGCGGCCGACGTGCGTCCGCTGGTGCGGGTGTCGCTGCAGGTCATTGTCGAGAAGGATGGCCGCCGCGAACAAGGCAGCGCCGGTGGAGGCGGACGTACGGATTACAGTTACTTTACCGAGGAAATTTTGCACGATTATGCGCGCAAAGCGGTGGATCAGGCGCTGGTGAATCTGGATGCGCAAGCCGCTCCGGCGGGCACCATGACCGTGGTGCTGGGATCGGGCTGGCCGGGCATTTTGCTGCATGAGGCCATCGGCCATGGGCTCGAAGGCGATTTCAATCGCAAGGGCACCTCGGCATTCAGCGGGCGCATCGGCGAACGGGTGGCCTCACCCGGCGTGACGGTGGTGGACGACGGTACGCTGGAGCGCCGCCGCGGCTCGCTCAACATTGACGACGAAGGCAATCCGACGCAGCGCAACGTGCTGATTGAAGACGGCGTGTTGAAGGGTTACTTGCAGGACACGCTCAACGCGCGGCTGATGAAAGTCGCGCCCACCGGCAATGGACGGCGCGAATCATTCGCGCACATCCCCATGCCGCGCATGACCAACACCTATATGCTCAATGGCGACAAAGACCCGCAGGAAATCATCGCGTCGGTCAAAAACGGTTTGTACGCGGCGAACTTCGGCGGCGGACAGGTTGATATCACCAGCGGCAAATTTGTGTTCTCGGCCTCCGAAGCGTATCTCATTGAGAATGGCAAAGTCACCGCGCCGGTGAAAGGCGCGACGCTGATCGGCAACGGTCCCGATGCGCTGACGCGCGTGGTGTTGATCGGCAATGACATGGCACTTGATTCAGGCGTGGGCACCTGTGGCAAAGAAGGGCAAAGCGTGCCGGTGGGTGTGGGGCAACCGACCTTGCGCATTGATGGACTTACGGTCGGGGGCACCGCCGCGTAGGATGCTGGTGAGCGCAGCGAACCGCATCGATGATGCTGCGCAGTTGCACCGTATTCAAATCAAGTCCACGCTGGGCTATAATCCAACCCTTTGTTTTTACAGTAAATTGAGATAGCGATGCCGTACCGGACCGACGATTTGCGCATCAGGGAAATTAAAGAGCTGGTGTCGCCCGCCAGCGTGCTGGGCGAGTTCGCCATTACCGAAGCTGCGGCGAAGACGGTGG
>JANMXV010000614.1:0-2456 GCA_031381325.1 Betaproteobacteria bacterium
GTCTCCACGCGGCGGTGTCGAACTGTAGCAGCCCGGCCCCTCATTGAACAATCACTCCATACCACAATATCAATTGACGTACAGCATTATGAGAAATAGGTTTCGCGCCGGTTGACGAGGTCGGAGGCGGCCCCATTCAAGTCGGCCGCAGGTATCGTTGAGCAAGTAGGAGAGAGATCCGATGTCGTCAGGTAATACGCTCAATGGTGCCCAGGTTATCGTTGACTATCTGATCCAGGAGAAAGTTCCGCAGGTGTTCGGCCTGTGCGGCCACGGCAACATCGGCTTTCTCGATGCGCTGCATGCGCGGCAGAGCGAAATCAAAACCATTTCCGTGCATCACGAAAGCGTCGCAGGTTTCATGGCTGACGTGTATTACCGCGTGTCGGGCCAGCCGACGGCGACGTTTACTTCCTGCGGGCCGGGATCGGCGAATCTGCCGATCAGCCTGGCGAACGCGTTTTTTGATTCGGTGCCGTTTTTTGCGGTGACGGGCAACATACCCACCAGCCAGTTCAATCGCGGCGCGTTTCAGGAAACCTATCGCCACTATCAGGCTGATTTTCCGTCCACCGTGCGCGCGTACTGCAAGCGCGTGTTCCAGCCGACCACTGCCGCGCAGTTGCCGATCGCCGTGCGTCAGGCATGGAAAACCATGGTCACCGGACGGCCGGGGCCGGTGGTGCTCGACGTGCCCTTCGATATTTTCAACGAGCCGATCCCGGAACCCACGCCGCGTCCCGAGGACTGGAATTCAAACATCAGTTGCCGCTGCGGCGCCGACCCTGAAGGTGTGACGAAAGCCGCGGACATGCTGATGTCCGCAACGCGTCCGGTGATTCTGGTGGGCCAAGGCGTACGCTATGGCGGTGCGACGAAAGAATTGCTCGCGCTCGCCGAGAAACTGCGCATCCCGGTAGCGATGTCCGCCAGCGGCATCGGCGCCATCGACAGCACGCATCCATTGGCGCTCGGACTCGTCGCACGTAACGGCCCGTATCAGGCGAACCACGCCGCACGTCAGGCCGATGTGCTGTTGGCGCTGGGCGTACGCTTTGATGATCGCACTTCGAGTTCGTGGATACCCGGATTTTCATTCACCATTCCGCCGACCAAGCTGATACATGTCGATATCGACCCCGATGAGATTGCACGTAATTATCCGGTGGCCTTGGGATTGATGGCCGATGTGCGCACCTTCCTGCGCCAGTTGCTGGCTGAGATTGATACGCGTTTCACTCGCGGCCAGATGCCCGCCGAGCGCAGCCCGTGGCTCGACGCCATCGCGGGCTATCGCAAGGAATGGGATGACTTCATCGCGCCCGGATTCAAGGCCGACACCTCGCCCATCGCGCCGCAACGCGCTGCCCACGAAATCGACCGCGCGATCACCGAAGACACTATCCTCGTCAGCGATATCGGCGTGCATCACAATTGGCTGATTCAATTCTGCAAGCCGCGCCGTCCGGACTCGCTGATCGGTTCGATGGGTTTCGGCCCCATGGGATTTGGCGTCGCCGGTGCGCTCGGTGCAAAACTCGCTGCACCCGACCGGCCCTGTGTGGCGGTGGTCGGCGATGGCGCATTCCTGATGCACGCCAGTGTACTCGCCACGGCGTACGAGTACCAGATTCCCGTGGTGTATGTGATCTGGAACAACTACGCCTACGGCTCGATACGCGGCCTGCAGCGCGGCTACCTCGGCGGGCGCGAACTCGCAACCGACTTCAAACACCCCGGCACCAACACGCCCTACAACCCCGACTTTGCCGCGATGGCGCGCTCGGCGGGTGTCGACGGCGTAAGCGTGGATCGCGCGGCCGATCTGTCCGAAGCCATACGCCAGGGCATCGCCAGCGGCAAGCCCCGTGTGATCGACGCCAACATCAACGGCGACCTTAATCCCAGCGGCGCCGGCATCTGGGAACTGCCCGGCATGGGGCGCAGCAAGCCGGGTATCGGCAAGCAGTATGTGCCGGAATAAATCCCGGAAAACCATCAGCCACAAAGAGCACAGAGGAATGTCAAGAACATGAAAATCTCTCTGTGGCCAATGGCACTATTTTAAGGATTACATATCAAGTGTAGGGTGCGCATCGCGCACGCGTAAACACCGGTCAAGGGAACACTTGAAGCGAAGCAGAACGGTGCGCGGTGCGCACCCTACAATAACTGACCCTGCAATACGCAGCACTCCTTGCAGGCTACTTGACAGAAACACGGAGGAGCTTAACAACATGAAGAAAATATGGGGTCAGACACGATTATATAATCGTGGTCGCGGTAGGGACGACGGTTACCCGTCGCCCCCCGCTCAGATCCGTACGTGCGGAACTACCGCATACGGCTCCTGCCGCAGGTGATGACGCGAACGCGTTGCGATGGATTGCTTGGCGCGTTCGCGTATGCCTTCGAGTCCCTTCGACGCACTTACCCGGCTCTGTGTCCGGCATGCG
>JANMXV010000741.1:0-4808 GCA_031381325.1 Betaproteobacteria bacterium
TGGGAGCACGCCTATTACCTGCACTACGAAAGTCGCCGCGCCGACTATCTGAAGGCCTGGTGGCCGCTCGTCGATTGGGAGCGGGCCGCGCATTGCTTTGAAATATCCGGCCACTCCGCCGCGCAACGCCGGGAGGCCGAAGGCGGAGATCTGCTGGCGGCGTAACGCCCGCGCAATGTACGTTAGCACACGGACAATGCGTCGCCGGCCGCGTAATGTTGAGCAGCGTAAAACCCATCACATACCACAACGCTTAGGAAAAATATCAATGAACTGGGATCGAATTGAAGGCAACTGGAAGCAATTCAAGGGCAACGTCCAGCAACAGTGGGGCAAGCTCACCGACGATCATTTAAACGTCGTCGCCGGTAAGCGCGATCAACTGGCCGGCAAACTTCAGGAAGTGTACGGAATCACGCGGGACGAGGCCAACAAACAACTTTCCGAGTGGCAGAATCAGCAGAAGGAACTGGCCGGCCCAGGCACTTGACAGCCGATCACAGGGTTCGCAAATTGAAGGAGTTACACCTGTGCTTTATACGATAGCGCTAGTTCTGGTCATACTTTGGCTGCTGGGCATGGTCACCGCTTATACCCTGGGTGGATTTATCCACGTCCTCGCGGTAATTGCCATTGTGATTGTTCTAATCCGCATTATCCGCGGTCAACCACCTTTGTAATCGCAGGAAAATACTATTTATAAATTAAGGAGATATGATATGAATACCCCATTGGAAGCTGTAGGTTCCACTTTAGCAGGCATCCACGGTGTCAAAGCCCTGCAGCAGAGCAAAGACAAACTATTGACCGATTTGAAAGCCGTGGTGGATGACGCTCAGGCTCTGTTAAAAGAAGCAGTGGACACGTCCTCTCAAGGCATGTCCGCGGTGCCCGCGTATCTGGAAGAGCGGCTTAACGCCGTGAAAAGCAATTTCGAGCGCGCAAAAAGCACCATCGAGGCTAAAGCCAAGCAGGCGACTGCGGTGACCAACGTCTACGTCCAGGAAAATCCGTGGAAGTCCTTGGGTATCGCAACCGCCGCGAGTGTATTTGTGAGTATCCTGCTGGTGAGTGCGTTGGTTCCCGCCTTTCGCAAAAACCGGAAGGATTGAAAATGAAGCAGCCTGTAAACGAAACTTTCGAAAACAATACGGCGGCGCTGTCCGACATCCCGACGCTGCGCAAACGTGCGCGCCAGAATATCGAAGCGGGCGCGGTCACCACCGGGTACGCCGCGGATCGCAATGCGGTAAACAAACTGTTGAATGAGGCGCTTGCCACCGAGTTGGTTTGCGTGCTGCGCTACAAGCGTCATTACTTCATGGCAAAGGGCATACACGCCGAATCGGTCAAAGCAGAATTTCTGGCTCACGCAAGCGAGGAAATGGGCCATGCGGATGTTCTCGCAAAACGCATAGTCGAATTGGGTGGCGAACCGAACTTCTCTCCCGATGGGTTGAGCGCGCGCAGCCACGCCGAATACGTCGCAGGCGATACCCTCCACGCCATGATCAAGGAAGACCTGATCGCCGAACGCATCGCCATCGAAAGCTATCGCGAGATGATCGCCTATCTGGCCGATAACGACCCGACGACGCAGCGCATGCTCAAAGAGATACTCGCAGTCGAGGAAGAGCACGCCGATGACCTCGCGTCGCTGCTGGAGGGGATGAAGGCGTAAAAGCCGCAACTGGGGATGTGTCTGTTGTCAGAAGTTTCCAGCGCCAATCATATAGTCCATGCAACTATTCAGCGTGAACGAAAAGTCAAAAGCCTCCCTCACCCGGCGCTGCGCGCCACCCTCTGCTCCGCTTCAAGTGTTCCCTTGTCCCGGAGGGCGAGGATTTGTTCCCCTCTCCCTCCGGGAGGGGTCAGGGGTGAGGGAAAAGAAGTTGATTCGTCACTCACGCTGAATAGCTACTAATCTACTTTGAACTGGGTTATGGTTAGACTTGAATTATCTATCGGTCTTAATTATGAAATCGCACATCAAGCGAGCGATTTCATGTTTGAGCCCACCGGCGTTTCCCCGCCGATGGGCCTGGTCAGGATCGGCACCGGGCGTGACGCGGCTGACGTGTCGTTTGCCACCCTGTTCGGCGCCGTGCGGTCGTTTGCGCCGTCGATTCAGATTGAGGCTGTAGACGATACTGCCAATGGATTCATGCCGCCGCAGTATTGCGCTGAGGCCTTGTCCTCAATGGCGACAGCGTAGACGCTTCACTTTAAAAAGCATCAAAAAACAATTCATTCAGGGAACCCAAAATGAAATCAATAATGTCGCTGGTTATGGGTGCTCTGGCCGTAGCGGCGCTGATGCCCGCGGCGGCAGTGGCCGAGGACGCATGGAATCAGGGCTATGTGCTCGACCCGAATGGAGAAATCGTTACCAGTCCAATTACGGGTTTATGCTGGCGCAGCAGCGACTGGACGCCGGCGCGCGCAGTCCAGCGCTGCGACCTGAGCGATATGCCCGTGACTTATTTACCGGCACGCGCGCCTTCAGAATTCCGCCCAGTCGCATTAATGCCGAAGGCAAAGGCAATGCACAACCTCTTACCAAGCCCGGCGAGTGCGCCGGCGCGATGAGCGCCGGGGTCATCGCCTGCCTGCGGCCGGATCGCCGCGTAGACGTTAAATATTCGTTTAAAAACAAAATCTTATATAGTCTCTTCGCTTTTTTGTGGATGATCAGCGCGTAATTGACGCGCTACCCATGAACCTCCCCGTTCGGGCGGGGACTCGACTGGGGAGAGCGAAGCGAGGGGGCCGAAGGCGGGAAGAGACGCCATGTTCATGGTCGCAATTCGCGACGCGCGCGCTGGCGTCTCGCTCCGGCGCGCGGCGCGTCGACAAAACCTGAGCTCAGGTCTAAAGCCACATCAGGCTTAGGGCATCCGTACGGTACCGTACGGATGCCCCTAGCCATCTGTGTGAGTATAAGCAGCCGCATCCCGGAAGTGGCGGGCTTGCTATGCCGTTATTTGAATTTGAAATCTTCCGTTGCCGGCGGGGCAGCGCCGTTATCCTCTACCGATTGGATTGTTATACGGTTTTCACGGAAATTAACTATGTCTGATACAGCAATCGCCCTCCCCCGCCGCGACATAGGCGCCGATAAAACAGCCGCTAGCGTTTCCTTAAAAAACAATCACAAATTTGTTGCGTTGGTTGTGGCTGTGATTCTGCTGGTCGGCGTGATGGGGCTGGCATCGTTACAGATTTTCAAACAGGTCGAGGCGGCGAACGGGGCGCGGAAAAATTCCCTGAATTTCCTGGTTCGAGCGGACACTTTGCTGGATGACATCGTGGATGCCGAAACCGGTCAGCGCGGCTTTTTTGTGAGCGGTGATGAAGCCTTTCTGCAGTCGTATCTGGCGGTGCGCGATCGTATCCGTGGCGAGTTGGCAATGCTGCTTCCGCTTGTGTCCGGCCGTGAGGCGCAGAAAAGTCTGCACGCGCTGGTTCCGCTGGTGGATGCCAAATTGGCGCATATGGCGCGGACCGTCGAGTTGCGCCGCAGCAAAAATTCAAGTGTCGATCTAGCGGAACTGGGCATTGCCCGCGGCAAGCAGTTGATGGATTCCATTCGCAGCGAGATGAGAAGTCTCATCCAGCATGAGAAACTCATGCTGGAACAGCACGATGCAAATCTGCAATCGAACATGCGCCACCTGTTTGCCCTTATCGTTACAGGCGGTCTGTTTACACTCCTGCTTGCACTTTTCTTCGGTTACCTGATCTATCGGGAATCACAGCGTCACGTTACCGATTTACTGCATCGTGAAACCGAGCGTTTGCTGGGTATTCAGGAAAACGTGAATAAACAACTGCAGCTCACCAACATCAGCCTGCATATCAGCGAGGAAAGGCTCGCGGTGACGCTGGACTCCATCGACGATGCCGTGATAGCCACCGATGCCGAAGGACGCGTGACCCTGCTGAACCCGCTGGCCGAACGGCTCACCGGCTGGACGCGGGCAGAAGCCGCCCTGCGCCCGGTAGAGGACGTTTTTCACATCATCAACTCGGATACCCGTCAGCGGCACCCTGTCCCGGTGCGGGAAAGCCTGGCGCAAGGCACGACGCTCGGTCTGGCCAACCACACGAAAGTTATTGCACGTGATGGCAGCGAGTGCGATATCGCCGACAGTTGCGCGCCGATTCGCGACCGCAGCGGCCAGGTGGTCGGCGCCGTGCTGGTGTTCCGCGATGTCACCGAACGCAAACACCTGGATCAGGTGCTGCATGAAAAGAATGCCGCGCTGGAACGCGCCTCGGCTGTCGCGGAAACAGCCAATCTCGCGAAATCGGATTTCCTCTCCAGCATGAGCCATGAGCTGCGCACGCCGCTCAGCGCTATTCTCGGCTTTGCACAACTTATGGAATCCGCTTCGCCGGCGCCATCGGTCTCCCAGAAGCGCAGCATCGGCCAGATACTCAAGGCGGGGTGGTACCTGCTGGACCTAATCAACGAAATTCTTGATCTCGCGCTGATCGAATCCGGCAAATTGTCGCTGTCCATGGAACCGATGTCGCTGGCCAGCGTCATGGGCGAATGCCAGTCCATGATAGAACCGCAGGCGCGGGCACGCGGCATCAGCGTGACTTTTCCCGAGCTGGACGGCGCGTGCCTGGTGTTTGTCAAAGCCGACCGCACTCGAGTGAAGCAGGTGCTTATCAACCTGCTTTCCAATGCGATCAAATACAACACAGTGGGCGGATCGGTGGTGGTGGACTGCACTGCGACCGGCCCCGAATGCGTACGCGTAAGCATCAAGGACGCCGGCGCGGGATTGACTGCGGAG
>JANMXV010000752.1:0-5407 GCA_031381325.1 Betaproteobacteria bacterium
AATTCTCGATCTCGCAATGATCGAGTCCGGCAAGCTATCGTTGTCCATGGAACCGATGTCGCTGACCGAAGTGCTGAGTGATTGCCAGGCCATGATCGAACCGCACGCGCAAAGAAGCGGAATCAGTGTGACGTTTCCTCAGCCCGATAGTCCGCGCTTTCTGCTGGCCGACCGCACCCGGGTGAAGCAGGTTCTCATCAACCTGCTTTCCAATGCCATCAAATACAACCGTGCCGGGGGTATGGTCGACGTGAGTTGCAGCGCAAACACAGCGCAGCGCCTGCGCATCAGTTTTCGGGATACCGGCGAAGGTTTGCCGCCGGAAAAAATCGCACAACTGTTTCAGCCGTTCAACCGGCTCGGAAAAGAGGCGGGCAGCGAGGAAGGCACCGGCATCGGCCTGGTGGTAAGCAAGCGGCTAGTCGAATTGATGGGCGGTATCATCGGCGTGGAAAGCACGGTCGGTGTGGGCAGTGTGTTCTGGATCGAACTGAACCTGACGGATGAACCGCAAGCGGCCGCCGCGGCCCAACCCACGGCGTTCTCCCCGACGCAAGCGCAAGCCGACGCGCCGGTGCGCGCCGTGCTCTACGTCGAGGACAACCCGGCCAATTTGATGCTGGTGGAGAACCTCATTCAGCGCCGTGCGGATATCCACTTGCTCAGTGCAAGGAACGGCAGCAGCGGTATCCAGATTGCCCGCACTGCGCAGCCGGATGTCATTCTGATGGACATCAATCTACCCGGCATCAGCGGCATCCAGGCGCTGCAAATTCTGACTGCGGACCCGGCAACCGCGCATATCCCGGTGATCGCGCTCAGCGCCAATGCCATGCCGAGCGATATCGAGAAAGGGCTGGAGGCCGGATTCTTCCGCTATCTCACCAAACCCATCAAGATCAACGAGCTCATGGATACGCTGGACGTGGCGCTGAAATTCGCGAAAGCGAAGCGCACTAGCGCAGCCATGGGCGAGTGATCTTTAGCGTCATGCAACCGCCCGGCGGGCTGGTGCTGGCGGCGGAGCAGATTGCCAAAGCTTTGGTAGAACACAAAGGCAAGGTAACGGTGTTCATTCCTCACTATGCAATGAGTGGCGGCACGCTCATCGCCTTGGCGGCGGCGGAGATCGTGATGGATCGCAATGCCGTTCTTGGCCCGGTCGATCCGCAAATTGGCGGCATCGCGGCAGCCTCGATACTCAAGGCGGTTGAGATAAAGAAAGCACAAGCCAGTGACGAGACATTGATGATGGCGGATATGGCGGCAAAAGCCCGGGTACAGGTCGTGAGCTTTGTCGCCGATCTGCTTTCCAAACGCCTCCCCAGGAAAAAAGCGGAAGAACTCGCCATTGTATTGAGCGAAGGCAGATGGACCCACGATTTTCCGATCACGGTACAGGCGGCGAAGGATCTCAGTAAACAACCGTAAACTTTCCGCTTCGAATCCCACTGCTTCCGTACGCCTGCGTACAGACCGTCACGTGTGTTGACGGTAGGCTGCAAAGCTGTGCGCGTAATCGCTTGAAGCGTTAGCAAACGGCAGTTCAGTAGTTGGGGGGACGAAGGAACCCCAACAAACCACTTAACCACGGAATACACGGAAAATTCTCGCAAGCTGTTCTTTCCGCGTGGTATGTCGCCTTAAGAGAGTGACATTGAACTCTGTGTTCTCTGTGACAAATAGCTTTTTCTAGGTTAAATTCAATGCCAGCCGCGAAGCGACCATCGCCTGCAAACCACTTACTTGCTGCCATGCGCCCGCAAGCCTATCGCAGCATGGCGGCCACCCTGACGCCAGTCGAACTGGTGTACGGCGAAGTACTTTATGAACCGTTGGAGAAACTCCGGTTTGTTTACTTTCCGCTCAACTGCCTCGTTTCTCTGCTGACTTCAGTGGATAAAGGCCGCACGCTGGATGTCGGCATGGTTGGCAATGAAGGCATGATCGGCATACCCACAGTGCTCGGGATCGGCATTTCCCCCGTTCGTGCATTGGTACAGGGAAGCGGCACCGCATTGCGCATGACGGCGGCGTATTTTCGTGCCGAATTCGCAACCAACGCCGCATTGCGACGGGCGCTATTCCGTTACACCCACTTATTGATGGCGCAGATCTCGCAAACAGCGGCGTGCAATCGCTTTCACAATTCAGAGGCGCGCCTGGCCCGTTGGCTGCTGATGACCAGCGATCGCTTGCAGGTGAACAAATTTCGACTTACCCACGAATTTCTGGCACACATGCTGGGCATACGTAGAGTCGGCGTGACCAAGGCTGCCAGCCATTTGGAACGTAAGAACGTGATCGATTACAGCCGCGGCAACATCAATATTCTGGATCGGCAGAGTCTTGAAGCAACGGCCTGCACGTGTTATCGAACGATCAAAAACCTGCAAGATGGAACGCACAGCTAGATTGGCGTTGGCCCATTCGAACAATCCCTTCCCTCAAGCATTAACCATGCGCCGGCCCACCTAAAGCGCGCCGGCCACATCCGGCATCCGATGCAGGGCAAAAAAACCCTTGGGCATCAACTGCCCAAGGGCCCGGAAACCGCCAATCATCAAGGGAGGAGGTAATTGGCGGGGTAGAGTAGACATTATCTGCCTGAACCCGGGGTTTCTCTGTTCGCTAGCGTACACCTGAACTTTTTTTTCGAGACGGCGACGTATCCTGCGGGTTGTCTCGAGTTCTCTATCTCAAGCTACACGCTATAGCGGTTTCGTTGCCGCGTAAGCCGCGCCCTGTAATCGCAAATGCTCTTTGCGCTTCATGTCGAGGTATTCGTTCTGTTCCAATTCATGAAGTTGGCGTGGATAGCGTTCAATGGCTGCAAACCAGTCACGCAAGCTTTTTTCGAGCCGTGCCTGCGGCGGCGCCGACAAGGCGCCTAGAAAAGCGTCTATCGCGAGGTAATAGCGCATGGTGTTGCGTTCCACCACGCCGCGCATACCACCGATGTGCAGGGGTTGTCCGTTGGATTGCCTGCCCACCACCGTGAATCCCACCTTGCCGCGGCCGATGGTGGCAAGGTAGGCTTGCATCGCAAGCTGTCCCGCAAATCCATAGGCATATGAATACGTTAGATGGATGAAGGTAGCGCCATTATCCAGCGGGACTGCTTCGAGTATGACCCGGTAGTCGCGCGTGCTCAGCGGCCCCGCGTCCGCCGTCAGCATGACCTTCAGATAATCCGCTGTTTCCGCGGCAACGCGATAAACAAAATCCACCCGGTACGCCTGATCCACGGGCTGATCGAATTTCTTGCCTATATTGACCTGCAGGACAGTGCCGCGACCGTCACTCGACGCGCGGCAATATTTGGTATTGATATGCAACATCAGAATGTCGCACCAGCGGGCCGGCCCGTTCAGCGCCGCCCCCGCCGTTACGAACGGGGTATTGATGACGGCATAGATGTCGCCCGTCACGCTGCTCGAGGTCTCGCCGGAATCCATGTAAAGCGGCCTCTGGAACTGGTTGTGGCTGAGTTGATCCTGCAATACGCCGAACCGGGCACGAAGGTTCGCAGCCGATTTTGCGTCGGCATCAGCGGCATATGCAATGCCCGCGGCAATGCCCACGCCCGCGCACGCCAAGGCAACCGCAAAAAGCCGCGCTACCGTCCACAATGCCCGCAATGCGTTCATCCTCGATGCCAGTTTCATCACCCTGCCTTATAAGGTAAAAGTTCCTATCCCGCGCCTAAAGCGCGCGTTGCCACAAGCGTGCGGTCAACTCCTTCAAACGCATGCCGAGCGAACGCTGGTTCCACTGCTCGAGCGTGATGGGATTGGAAGCAGCCAGGTCCTTCTCGAACATGGCCTGCATTTGCGTGCCAAATTCCTGCCCCAGGATTACGGCATTGACTTCGTCGTTGTGCAGAAAGCTGCGCCAGTCGAGGTTGGTCGATCCGACGGTCGACCATACACCGTCGATGAGCGCGGTCTTGGAGTGCAGTAGTGCATCACGCCGCTCGTAAATTTTCACGCCCGCGCGCAACAGTTCATCATAATAGGAACGTCCCGCGTGGAACACCAGCCAGAAATCGGTATGGCCCGGCAGAATTATTTTCACGTCCACGCCGCGTTGTGCGGCATCCTTGAGTGCGGTAAGCAATTGCGGATCGGGGACGAAATAGGCGTTCGTCAGATACACCCCGGTTTCGGCGCTGCCGATAGCCGAAATTAGCGTTGCGTACATCAGGGTATAGGGCTCATCCGGCGAACTGCCTATGGCACGCACAACCTCTTTGCCCTTGTTGCCGAGCTGCGGCATATAATTTCGCGGCGCGAGCGCTGCGCCCTTTTGCTTCTCCCAAGTGGCGAGAAACAATTTTTGAAACTCGCCGACTACCGGGCCTTCCACTTGCATATGGGTATCGCGCCAGGGCGCCTTCTCCTCGGGTCGCGTGCCGGATCGCTGACTGAAGGACCCGCCGGAATACACGCTGCTGATGTTTATTCCGCCGAGGAACGCGGACTGACCATCGACAATCAACAGTTTACGGTGATCGCGCTGATTGACGTTCCAGCCTTTCTTGGCCGTCAACGGGTTGATGGGATTGAATTCCAGTACGTTAATGCCGCTGTCGGTGAGGCGCTTGAAGAATGTCTTGGGCGCGCTGATCGCCCCCACACTGTCATAAATGAAATTGACTTGCACGCCTTGGGTCTGCTTCTCGATGAGCGCATCGGCAAAACGATTTCCCACCTCATCGTCCTCAATGATGTAGGTTTCCATGTTGATATGATCTTTTGCATTGCGAATCGCAGCGAACATCTGCTGAAAGGTAGCCGGGCCGTCCTGCAGCAGAACCACCTTGTTGCCCACCATCAAGGGGCTGCCGACGATGGCCGCTTCCAGCGCCAGATGCCGGTCGAAAATGCTGGTTTCTTCGCCCCCGTTTTTGAGGCGGTCGAGGATCGCTTTGCTTTGCCGGGTAGTCAGCGGGCCGCGTCCGCCCTCGAGTTGCACCGGCCGGCCCGAACGCAATCCCATGTCGGGGACGATCGTCGGCAGCGAACCGCAACCTGCTAATACGCCAAGAAGTACTGCGGCCAGGAATCGTGCGACGCTGGCTGTGCCTGCTGAGCGCATCAGCCCGCAGCGCACGGATTCAGGGCTTGCTTTTCGCATGAGCAGTTTTCCTTCGCATTAGAGTTGGGATGACTTACCACTTTACACCCGCATCGCCTGCGCAGTCGCCTAAACGAAAAGTTTTAAATCTGGCACGCTTATAGATCGCTCTTCACCGCAATCTTGTTCTGCACCGAAGTAACACCTTTCACACCCCTGGCAATCGAAGCGACCTGGTCTGCTTCGGCCTGTGTTCTTGCGTGACCGCTTAGAAATACAGCGCCATTCTTGTCGGTATCGACTTGAATACGATCTTTATACGACATCT
>JANMXV010000768.1:0-4892 GCA_031381325.1 Betaproteobacteria bacterium
ATTTCATGCGCGCGCCCGAAGTCACGGCCAGCGCGCGCAATCGGTTACCCGGCAGATGTGGAATCACCGAACCGATAGTCGCCGTCATCGCCTGAATTTCACCCGAGGCCAACGCAACCACCGCCGGACCGCCACCCTTGAACGGCACATGCACCATCTGTGTATTGGTCATTGAGTTGAGCAACGCCATCGCCAGATGCACAAAACTGCCGCTACCCGACGAGCCATAAACTATCTTGCCCGGCTGCGCGCGGCCCAGCGCGACAAATTCCTTGACGGTTTTCGCCGGCAAAGACGGATGCACCACCAGCATGCCCACTTGCACCGCGAGCGGTGTCACCCCGATGAAATCTTTCAGCGTGTCGTACGGCAGTTTTTTATAGAGGTGTGGGCTGGTCACATGCGCCGCCGAAGTCACCAGCAGGGTGTAGCCATCCGCAGGCGCCTTGGCCACCAGTTCAGTGCCGATGGTGCCGTTGGCGCCGCCGCGATTGTCGATCACGAAGATCTGACCGAACTGATCGCTCAAGCGTTGGGCAACGATGCGCCCGACTATATCATTTGCCCCACCGGGCGGCCACGGCACCACCACACGCACCGCTTTCGCGGGGTAGTTCTGTGCAAAAATACTCCCCGTAATCGACGCAACCGCCGCACTCATAAGTAATTGCATCCATAGTTTCATTGCACCACCCTTATTCGTTCACCCGTTAACGCGTTCACCCGTTCACGCCTTCGCCGCCTTCAATCCACTTTCACCCCTGTCGCGCGTATCAGCTTGCCATATTTCTCATAATCAATCTTGATGCGCAGCGCGAATTCTTCAGGTGTGGAAGGCTGCGGATCGAGCACTTGATTGGTCAAGCTGTTCGCAACATCGGGATGTTTCAGCGCCTTGTTCGATTCTGCATTCAGCTTGTCGATAATCGCCTTGGGTGTATTCGCGGGCGCATACACGCCGATCCATGGACTCATTTCATACCCCGGCACACCGGCTTCAGAAATGGTTGGCAGATCGGGCAAAATATTGCTGCGCTTGGCCGACGACACCCCCAGCGCGCGCAAGCGCCCCGATTTCACATGCACGAGCACCGTGGAGATCGTCGCCAGCGACGCCTGCGACTCGCCACCCACCAGCGCCGTCACCTGCGGCGCCCCGCCTTTGTAAGGCACGTGAACCAGGTCAATGCCCGTCATCGATGTCAGCAGCGCCATCGACAAATGCGGCGCGCTGCCGTTGCCCGACGAGGAATAATTGATATGGCCCGGACGTGATTTCGCCAGCGCGATGAATTCCTTGACGGTTTTCACCGGTAGCGACGGATGTATCGCCAGTACACCCGGTTGCGCTGCCAGCGTGCCAACGGGTGCAAAATCACGTATCACGTCGTACGGCAGTTTTTTATAGAGGTGCTGATTGCCCAAATGCGTGGTCGAATGCACCATGAGGGTATAGCCGTCGGGTGGCGACTTCGCCACCGGCTCCGCACCAATGGCGCCGGACGCGCCGGGCCGGTTGTCCACCACAAACTGCTGCCCCAGCGACTCGGCAACTTTCTGCATCACGATGCGCCCCACCACGTCGTTCGAGCCGCCCGGCGGCCACGGAATCACTACACGCACGGGCTTGACCGGGTAGGCTTGTCCTGAGCCTGTTGAAGGGGTTTGCGCCGAGGCCATGCTTGCAGCCCCTAGCGGCGCACACAGTGCAATGGCAATATTCGCAACAACACGAATTCGCTTCAAGGGTTCTCCTCCAGCACTTTTTTTGAATGAATGCGGCGTTTTCGGATTATCGCTGCAAACGCAGGCGGCGCAAAGGTACGGGCAAGGTACGTACGGAAATCAACCACTGACATCGTGGTTTCCCGTAACGCTGGAGCAGTACCGCAGGCGGCGTGTTATACGCTGGAAGCGATGCGCCGTGCGCTAGATAACCAGCCCGCCGCTGACCTCGATGACGGCGCCGTTGATGTAGCTGGCGTCATCCGACGCTAGAAACGCAAACAGATTCGCCACGTCTTCGGGCTTGCCCAAACGCCCCATCGGCACTTTTTCTTCGAGAGCCTTGATGACTTTTGCGGGGATAGTATCGAGGATGCTGGTGGTAATGAACCCTGGACACACCGCGTTGGAGCGTATGCCCTTGCGGCCCAGCTCACGCGCCCAGGTTTTGGCCATGCCAATCACCCCGAATTTAGCGGCGGCGTAATTGGTCTGGCCGAAATTGCCATACAGCCCGACAATCGATGACGAATTCAGAATCACGCCCGACTTCTGGGCCAGCATGGTATCGACCACCGCTTTGGTAGCGTTGAACACGCCTTTCAGATTGACCGCAATCACTTTGTCGAATTGCTCATCAGTCATGTTCTTCATCTGCGCGTCAGACACGATACCCGCGTTGTTGACCAGGCAATCAATGCGGCCAAATTTAGCGACCGTCGCCAGCACCATCGCCTGCAAAGATTTCATATCGGTCACATTAGCCACTGCCCCCAACGTTTGTGCGCCGGCCGCTTCACACAACTTAATCGTCTCGGCAATGGATTCAACGCTCAGATCACACACCACGACCTTCGCGCCCTCGCGCGCGAATTTGACCGCAGTCGCCTGCCCAATGCCGCGCCCCGCGCCCGTGATGATCGCTACCTTGTTCTTAAGCCGCATTTACGTTCCTTGTGTTCGTTATCGGTTGGTTGCAATGCACAATTTAGCCGATTTTACTGCGCCGCACAATAAAAAAATGCTGCGCAACAAAATTATTACAAACGAACACCGCTCACATGGGCGGTTCGTGTAGTAAACGCTCGGGTAGTAAGCTAATCACTTGTTTCTATGTAATTTTTACAACAGTTCCTACCGGCACGCGCTCGAACAGATCGATCATATCCGGCCCGCGCATCAAAATACAGCCATGTGAGACTGGCACCCCCATGGGTACCGAGTCCGGCGTGGAATGGATGTAAATGTAGCGGCGCATAGTATCCACGCTCCCCAACCGATTAAAACCGATTTCGCAGCCCGAAAGCCACAGTATGCGCGTGAGTATCCAGTCCCTATGCGGAAATTTTTGTTTTAATTCAGGGCTGTATATCTCACCCGTGGGCCGGCGGCCAACGAAAACCGTGTTCAGAGGGCAGCCGGCGCCTATTTTCGCACGCACTAGGTGTCTGCCGCGCGGCGTGCAATTGCTGCCACTTTGTTCGCCTGCACCATGGGTAGCGGTGGCTATGGAATAGGTCAGTACATTACTTGCATTTTCATCATTAAAAACAAGTAGTTGAGATTCAATACTAATATCTATTCTAGTCATTTACGTACGCCGCCGTGCAAAAAATTCGCCAAGTAATTGTGCCGATTCTTCGGCCAGCAGCCCGCCAGAAACCTCGGCATGGTGATTCAGGCGCGTCTCTGCAAATAAATTTACCACACTGCCACAAGCGCCGGTTTTAGGGTCAGCCGCGCCGAAAAAAACACGCGCAATGCGCGCATGCATGATCGCCCCCACGCACATACAGCAAGGTTCCAAGGTCACATAAAGATCACAGTTCGTCAAACGGTAATTGCCCAAATGCTGCGCTGCGTCTCGCAGCGCCATCACCTCCGCGTGAGCGGATGGGTCGTGACGGGAAATGGGCTGGTTGTAACCACGGCCAATAATTTTGTTGTCTTTCACTACAATCGCACCGACGGGGACTTCGCCGGCTGCGGCGGCCTGGCGGGCCAGCGTCAGCGCATCGCGCATATAAACTTCGTCCACTGCTGGCCGATACTCGCGCTGGCTCATCTCTTGCCCAGCAGTTCGGAGCGTCCGCTTTCCGCCTTCTTCTGATTCGCCAGCTTGGGTGGTTCCGAGAAACCTGTCAGCGCTTCGCTGGCATTCCATTTGCCCATGGCATACATGCGTGAATCGCGCAGGCCTGACACGCCCTCATGCCAAGCGATCAGCATGCGCTTGCCGATGTCTACGAAACCGGGATGCACGGCCATGGCTTCTCGCACCGGAACCGCGGTGACGGACACTGCATCACCAATGGCCTCAATAATTTTCACCTGCTCTTTTGCGGCAATGCCAAAGTGGGCGGTGATGAATCTCTGGAGCGTCTTACCCGGCGCCCAGGTTTTCTTTCCCATGAAGCTGATGCCTGGCGGGCTGTTCTGGAAACTGGCATACACCGAAGTCGTCAATATGTCGTAAGCGGGTGACAAGTGCATGTCCTTGCGCGAAGTGTAGAGCAATGCAAGGTTCTTGGCATGGCAATCGGCGTTACGCAGTGCGTAGGTCAATAACAGGGTCGTGGCAAGCTGCTGGAAGACCTCTCTTTGATGCGAACCCGGAACATGGTCACGCACGGCCTTCGCGATGCGCTCCCATGTGGTGTCGTACTTTGCGGCAGGACGCAGACCAAGCAAGGCACAGAAGTCTTCCATGCCCTGATGCAGTTGACCTTGTTCGTCCACATCGAAGCGATCGACGACCAGGGCCATGCCGTCCTTCGATACCTGAGCCTTGGCCGTTGGCATTACCTGGGCTGCCACCTGCATGCAGAAGTATTCGTTGAGCGCTGCGAACGGCAGCGTGCCAGACGAGCCTTTGATGATGTGACGGCGCGTGAGCAGCGTCGCTTTTTTGTGCGGGCTGAGTCTGACGCTCTCGTTCTGCGTATCGAGAAACTTGGGCACGACGCCCGAGACCCCACTGACCGCATGTTCGCGCACCAGATCCGCAAAAGCCGCTTCGGAGTTGTCACCCTGCAGCAGCGCCTTGACCTCCACCGGCTTGGCAGGTTCATCAAGCGTTGCACCCGGCGCAGCCACTTGCAGCCGGCCCACCATGTTGCGACCGATCACTGCAAGCAACGCCGTGGGACTCGCGCCGACGTGCGGGC
>JANMXV010000778.1:0-2646 GCA_031381325.1 Betaproteobacteria bacterium
GCCTGACTGGAAGCAATCTCACTAACGCTGAAGCACGACGTTCAAGATCCAAAACCGACAGGATTAACAGGATGTACAGGATGGTATTACGGCGTCTTTATCCTGTTGATCCCGTTCATCCTGTCTGCATCGGGTTTCTGCGATGGGTTCTAATCGATCTTGATCCCGGTTTCCTTGCGGATGCGGACCCACCTTGCATAATCCTGCTGCAGTCTGCGCGTGAAATCCTCAGCGGTGCTGCGGATCACTTCGGCGCCGACTTTTTCGAACGCTTCGCGCGTGCGCGGCTGTGCAACGACGGTGTCGACTGCATCGCGCAGCTTCTGAACCGCTTCCTTGGGTGTTGCAGCGGGAATTGCGAGCGTGGTGTAGGTCGAGGATTCGAAGCCGCTGAGCCCCGATTCGTCGATCGTCGGTACGTCGGGCAGGAACTTCGAGCGCTGAACACTGGTCACCGCGAGTGCGCGGAGTCTGCCCGTTCTGATGAACGGTCCCGCCGAACTAACTTGATCGAATATCAGGTGAGCCTGCCCGCCAACGAGGTCGACCATTGCGGCGGCGGTTCCTTTGTAGGGCACATGCACAAATTTTACCTTTGCCATCGACTGAAACAGTTCACCCATCAGGTGCGTGCCGGAACCCTGGCCGGCCGTACCCATCAGCAACGCTCCCGGACGCGCCGCTGCAAACGCGATAATCTCCTTGACGTTGCGCACCGGCATCGAGGGGTGCACGAGAAGTGCACTCGCGACCAGCGATATGAGCGAGGTGTAGACGAAGTCGCGCAGCGGTTGGTACTCGATATCGTCGTGAAACACCGGCTGGGCCGCAAGGGTGCCGGATGCGCCGAGCAGGACCGTGTATCCGTCTGGCGGCGATTTGGCGACCAGAGTGGAACCGATTCTGCCTCCCGCGCCGCCGCGGTTTTCGACGAGCACGGTTTGCCCCAGAACTTCCGTGAGTCCAGGCGCGATGATCCGCGCCGTGATGTCGATGTTTCCACCAGGGGCGAACGGGACGACGATGCGGATCGGTTTGGATGGGTAGCTTTGGCAATAGGGGATTGCGGGTCCAAACAGCACCATTCCGCCCATCGCGAGCCACAGGGGCTTTGCCATACGGTTCTCTGTTTCGCGCCGATTGATGGCGAAGTTACAATGTTCTACTGGGGTGCGTATTCCGGGTAGACCGGCAATCCGTCATCGGCGCATGACCAGCTCGCACGCGCCCCCGAGAAGATGCGTGCCTGCGGCTTGATCGGGGCCTCATCGTCCAGCGACCCGGACGGAATCATGACGATGTCGGTGTCTTTTGCCTGGCGGGGCAAGCGGCTGCCGCAGGTGGAGCAGAACTGGTTGGTGAACCGCTTGGCATCCGGCACCTTGAACGCGTGGATCTGCTCCTCACCGCTGAGCCACTTGAGCGCCCCCGGCTGGAGAAAAAGGTTAGAGGCGTGCCCGGTACCTGTCGCTTTACGGCAGCGCGAGCAATGGCAGTGGTAGAACCGCTGCGGTTCGCCGGTCACTTCATACTTCACGGCACCGCACAGGCAACTTCCCTTAAGCGTAGTCTGGCTCATAGTCATCTCCGGTTGACGATCTGGCAATGCAGGATATTAGCTCGTGGCGAACACAGGCATCACTTCGCGCGCGAAGCGGCGCAGGCTGTGCCGACCCCGTTCGCCGCCACCGGAGCTGCCGCCGTTCAGCAGCAGATAGCCGGCGCCGGCCGAGTGTAGCGCCTGGATCTTCCGCGCGATTTCATGCGGCGGGCCGTAGATCGCGCTGTTCAGGTTGATCTCAACGGGATCACCGTCCGCGCGATCCGGTCCGCCGAGCACCCTGCCGTCGGGTGTCGTCGCCAGCTTCAGTTGCCGCAGCCGGTTGGCCAGCCGCCGTTCCAGCGCTGCCTCGCGTTCGTGTGCATCGTCGGTAACGTAGAAGGCGCGGGTCACGCCGACGCGCATCGGGTCCCATGGCTCGCCCTTCGCCTCCACCGCGTCGCGGAAGATCGCGATGTTGCGAGCAACGTCGGCGGGCGAGGAATATTGGCCCAGCAGCAGATTGAAGCCGCGGCGGGCGACATCGCGAATCGAGCGTTCGTTGCCGGCGCCCATCCAGACGACCGGATGCGGTTTGCGAAACGGCGGCGGCTCGACGACGATGTCCTTGAAGGTCCAGAATTTTCCTTTGTGCGAGAAGCGTTCGTTCGATGTCCAGGCCTTCAGGATGACGTCGATCGATTCCTCGAATTTCTCCCGTGCCTCGTCCATGGGGAGGTCGAAGCCGACGAATTCGTTGTAGCGGTAGCCGGTGCCGATACCGAAATCCAATCGGCCGCCGGACAACAGATCGAGCGTCGCCGCCTGTTCCGCCAACAACACCGGGTTGTGCCAGGGCAACACCATCACGGCGGTGCCGAGCCGCAGTGATTTCGTGCGCGCGCCCAGCCAGGTCAGCAGGTTCAGCGTAGCTGAAACCTGACCGTAGCCGGTGAAATGGTGCTCCACGACGAACGTGCCGCGAAAGCCCAGTGCCTCAGCCTCGACGTTGTATTCGATGAAGTCGTGGTAGCCCTCCGTGCTGTCGAACTCACCGCTGCTTCGCCGCGCCGAGGCGCTGCCGAACAATCCGAACTGCATGAAAC
>JANMXV010000822.1:0-14701 GCA_031381325.1 Betaproteobacteria bacterium
CGCGCGACGCGGTAAAGCGCGCCATACGCGACGGGAAAGTGAAACCGCTGGGTGCGATTGCCGATCTCACTGAAGCCGATGTCGATGCCTCGACACAACTGGTCGGCCAGATGGGTATCGAAGCCTTTCAGCGCGCACTAAACGCCGGCGCGGACGTGGTGATCGCGGGCCGTGCCTGTGACACGGCGGTGTACGCCGCGATACCCGGCATGCTCGGTTACCCGCTGGGACCGGCGATGCATATGGCGAAAATCGTCGAGTGCGCATCGCTATGCACCACGCCCGGCGGACGCGATGCGCTGCTCGGTACGCTCGAAGGCGATAGTTTCATCGTCGACAGCATGAACCCGATCCGCCATGCCTCGCCGATGTCGGTGGCGGCGCACAGCCTGTATGAGCAGGACGACCCGTATCGCGTGTATGAACCCGAAGGCACGCTGCATGTGGATAGCGCGCGCTATGAGCGACTCGATGCGCATCGCTGCCGTATTTCAGGCGCGCGTTGGGAGCCGGCTACGCAGTTCACCGTAAAAATAGAAGGCGCGGCCAAAGTCGGCGAGCGCGCGTTGATGCTGGCGGGCTGCGCCGATCCGCGCGCCATCGCGGCGATGAAGGAAATCCTGCCCGCCGTTGAAAAGACCGTGCGCGAGCTGACCGCAAAAACGGTCAAGGAGCCGTTTCAGGTGTTTCATCGCGTCTACGGCATCGACGGCGTGTTCAACTGGCCATCGCCGCCCGCAACGCTGCCGCGCGAAGTGTTTGTGATGGTGGAAATCATTGCGCAGACGGCGGAGGCGGCAAAATCCGTGGCTACGGTGTTCAAGCAGTTTTTATTGCACCACGGATTTCCGGGGCGCATTTCCACCGGCGGCAATCTGGCGTTTCCATTTACGCCGCCGGAAGTGGTGACCGGCCCGGCGTACCGTTTTAGCGCCTATCACGTGATGGAAGCCGACGATCTGCCGGCGTTATTTCCGCTGAGCGTCGAACAACTGTAGCGGGTTAAAACTCCCCGCTGACAACGTAACGACCGATGAAGTAAGTGCCTGCAGCCATGAGAAAGTAGACCACCACATCGAAGAGTTTGCCGCCGCCGCTGCTCTTGCCGCCACGCCACGCACGGTAGGTGAAAAACAGCGCAACCGTCAGGCCCAGCGCAATCAACGGATAATTGATATAGGCATCGGCCAGTTTGCCGAAGCCACGCGACACCCAGCCGTCTACGCGAAAACCGTGGTAGGTGACGCCGACAATGCCAACCACCACTAAAATAATGGTGATCAGGGATTCCAGGGTTGCCAGTGTTTGTTTCACGAAGCGTAATCTCCCGGTTTATGGCGACGATTTATCGGTTGCCGCAGTGCGTGCTGCTACTACTACGCCGATACGTCCTTGTCATCGGCTCTAATTGTAGCAGGCCCACGGCGGATGGGGCTATTACATCACGATGCGTATCACAGCGCATCGCAAACGGCCGCGGTAACAATGGCGGTGGTCGCCTCTCCGCCCAGATCGGGCGTGAGCAGCCGCCGGGCGCAGACGGTTTCAACGGCTTTCATCAGGCGCAGCGAGGCCTCCTTTTCGCCCAGATGCTCCAGCATGATCGATGCCGTCCAAAAAGTGGCTACCGGATTGGCGATGCCTTTGCCGGTGATGTCAAAGGCCGAGCCGTGGATTGGTTCGAACATCGACGGAAAGCGGCGTTCCGGATTCAGGTTGGCGGTGGGCGCGATACCCAGGCTGCCGGTGAGTGCCGCGGCGAGATCGGACAGGATGTCGGCATGCAAGTTGGAGGCCACCATCGTATCCAGCGACCAGGGTTTCAGTACCATATTGGTGGTCACCGCATCGACCAGGATGCGCTGTGTTTCGACCTCGGGGTAATCTTTCGCGACTTCATAAAATATTTCGTCCCATAGCACCATGCCGTGCCGCTGTGCATTGGATTTGGTCACCAGCGTCAGGTGTTTACGTTTGCGTTTGCGCGCCAGTTCAAAGGCGAATTTGTGGATGCGCGTCACCCCGGTGCGCGTGAAAATCGAGGTTTCGGTGGCGACTTCTTCGGGCAGGCCGCGATGCGCACGGCCGCCGTGGCCCGAGTACTCGCCTTCGGTATTTTCACGGATCACCACCCAGTCGATGTCCTGACCTTCGCGCAGCGGGCTGGTAATGCCCGGCAGCACGCGCGCCGGACGTACGTTGGCGTATTGATCAAAACCCTGGCAAATCGGCAGCCGCAGTCCCCATAGCGACACGTGGTCGGGCACATCGGGTGCGCCCGCCGCGCCGAAGAAAATCGCGTCGCACTGCTTGAGTTTGTCGAGTCCCCCCTCGGGGATGTAGTAGCCGTGTTTCTTGTAATACGCGCTGCTCCACGGAAAGTGTTCAAAGTTGAGTTTGAACCCACGGTCACGCTCAGCCAGCACGTTCAGCACTTGCAGGCCCGCCGCGATGACTTCCATTCCGATGCCATCGCCGGGGATGGCTGCAATTTTGTATTCGCGCATGATGGGTTCGCTTGAAAAGCGTGAATGGTAGCGGAAATTCATTGTGCGGCGTCAGCTAATCAGAGGCGAACGCTCTCGAGCGGCCATCTAAAGCGTGGAAGTGCTTGAGGTTTCGCAGAGGCTTGTCGCGGGAGACGATGAGTTCGGCTTGAGCGGCGAGCGCGGTGGCGAGCACGAGGTCATCGTCGGGATCGGTTCAAAGGGAGCCGGAGAGGATTGCCGGTTCGATGATCTCGGCAAGGGCGCTGTAGCGTTCGATGAGTGCCCGGATCGAGAGTTGCTTCTCGGCCAGGCGCTGGGCAAAATATGCCTTTCAGGATAATCTCCGCTGATCATAGCTGTAAAGCAGCAGCAATTCTTTTGACCACTCTGCGTGTTTTGCCGGATGCTGTGGCGGCTATGCAGGGGCGGTTGGTGGCGTGAGGGCGGGCGGCTGGTTGCGTTTTGGCCTCGATAGGTAAAGTCCTCTGCCGCTACAATTTCGCCGGCAGCAACAAGCGTGCCGTGCTTTGCTAGAATCCATGCTGGATATCGGATGCCCTCACCTTGAAAATTCTGGCTTTGGAAACTTCCGGCGACTTCTGTTCGGTGGCGCTATGGCGCGAGGGCGTGATCGATGATCGCGAAATGCTCGCCGAACAAAGGCAATCGGGTCTGCTGCTGAATATGGTGCATGAGCTGCTGACCGCATGCGGCGAAAAGCTCAGCGCAGTGGACGGCATTGCTTTCGGCGCGGGGCCGGGTTCGTTTACGGGCCTCAGAATCGCGTGCGGCGTGGCTCAAGGACTGGCCATGGGATTGGACAAACCGGTGGTCGGGGTCGGTACCTTGCAAGCACTGGCCGAGGCGACGGGCGCGCAGCGCGTTGCGTGTTGTGTCGATGCGCGCATGAGCGAGGTGTATCAGGCCGCCTATGAAAAGAGTGGCGGCGCATGGACTACGGTGCAGGAACCGGGTGTCTACGCACCTAACGCAGTGCCGCCGTTGCCGGGTGCGGGCTGGCTGGGGTGCGGCAACGGCTTTACGGTGTACCGTGATGCGCTGTGCGCGCGTTACGGGGCGCAGGTGAGTAGTATCAATACCGCGTTGCACGCGCGGGCGCGCGACGTTGCCGTACTCGCCGTGCCGGTGTTCGCAGGCGGTGGCGGCGTGAGCGCCGAGTATGCAGTGCCATTCTACGTGCGCGACAAAGTGGCATTGAAGACGCACGAACGATGAGCACGCAAAATGAGCGCGCACGAACGACAAATGCGCAATGGGACACTGCGGTATCGTTTCGCCGTATGGCCGAAACGGATCTGGATACCGTAATGGCGATTGAAAACATGATCTACACGCATCCGTGGACGCGCGGCAATTTTGTCGATTCGTTGCAAGCCGGCAGCCCTTGCTGGATCATGGAATTGCATGGCGTAACGGCAGGCTACGCGGTGCTTACGGTGGGCGCGGGGGAGGCCCATCTGCTGAATTTGAGCATTGCGGCAGCTTGGCAGCGGCGCGGGCTGGGACGCGAAATGTTATCGTATCTTATGCTTTGTATTGAAAAAATTAAAGTGACAACACTCTATCTTGAAGTGCGCGTGTCGAATATTGCCGCGCGTGCGCTGTATGCGCAGGCAGGCTTTCGCGAAATCGGCGTGCGGCGCGCTTATTACCCGGCGGGTATCAAAAATGAGGGCGGGCGCGAAGACGCCATCGTGCTGGAGTACCAGCCGTGACAGAGAACACAAGTGAGCGCCGCGCCTTGATGCTGCGTGAAATGGGCTTGTCGCCGCAGTGGCATTTGCGCGGGGCTAACTCAGACGCCAGGGCCGAAGCGCCGCCGGCGACTGAAACTGCAGGCGCCGCGCCCACCCAAGCCGCGGCAAACGAAAATGAGCGCCGCGCTGACATCATGCGCATGGCGTGGCCGCAAATCAAAGCCTGCGTCGCCGCATGCACGCACTGCGTTTTGCACGCCGGCCGCAACAAAACAGTGTTTGGCGTCGGCGACGAAAATGCCGAGTGGCTGTTCGTGGGTGAAGGCCCCGGTGCGGATGAAGATGCACAGGGTGAACCTTTTGTCGGGCAGGCCGGCAAGCTGCTCGACAGCATGCTGGCCGCGATCCAGCTCAAGCGCGGCAGCAATGTTTACATCGCCAACGTCGTGAAATGCCGTCCGCCGGGCAATCGCAATCCGGCGCCGGGCGAAGCGCAAGCCTGCGAGCCGTTTTTGCACCGGCAAATTGACCTGATCAAACCCAAACTCATTATTGCGCTGGGCAAGGTGGCGGCCACTAATTTGCTTGCGCGTGAGGCGAGCGTTGCCAGTTTGCGCAACAAGATTCATCAGTATCGCGGCATTCCGTTGATCGTGACCTATCATCCCGCGTATTTGTTGCGCAGTCTGGCGGAAAAGGCGCGCGCCTGGGAAGACCTGTGCTTCGCGGTGGATACACTGGCTACGCTCAAGGGCTTGAAAACCGCCACTGCGGAAACCATATAGAATGGGCACGTCCCAATCGAGGAGAACACTATGATTGTTTGTTTGTCCGTTTCTGTGTTTAAGCGCCTGAGCGCACTACTGATAGTAGCTGCCGCCACCCTGTTGGGCGGCTGCGGCTACAACACCTTGCAAACCACCGACGAGCAAGTCAGCGCTGCGTGGGCCGAGGTGCTCAACCAATATAAACGCCGCGCGGATTTGATTCCTAATCTGGTGAAAGTGGTTGAAGGTTTCGCGGCGCAGGAAAAAGCGGTGTTGCTGGGGGTGACTCAGGCGCGCGCTTCGGTGGGCGCCATACAGGCTACGCCCGAGTTGATCAACGATCCGGCGGCATTCGCCAAGTTTCAGGCTGCGCAAGCGCAGTTATCCTCGTCGCTGGGACGATTGTTGCTGGTGGCGGAAAATTATCCGCAACTGAAATCCGATGCGAACTTTCGCGATTTGCAGGCGCAACTTGAAGGCACTGAAAACCGCATTACGGTAGCGCGCAACCGTTACATCAAGGCGGTGCAGGAATTCAACGTCACCGTGCGCCAGTTCCCAGACAATCTGACGGCCATGCTGTTTGGCTTCAAGACCAAGCCGCAGTTCACGGTGGATAACGAAAAAGCCATCGCCGAGCCGCCCAAGATTGATTTTGGTGCGAAGCCCGCGACGCCGGCGCCTGCCGCGAAGTAAGCGTATTTCATGCGTGGTTTTCTGACACTGCCGCGAGCAATCCTCGCGGCAGTTTTAATTTTTGCGCCGTTCACGGCGCCGGCGGATGTCGCGATACCGGCGTTGAAGACACGCGTTACCGATCTCACGGCGACGCTCACGCCGGAGCAAAGCGCCGCACTCGAGAGCAAGCTTGCGGCCTTCGAGCAGCGCAAAGGCAGTCAGTTCGCCGTGCTGCTGGTGCCGACCACGCAGCCGGAAACGGTGGAACAATATTCCATACGCGTCACCGACCAATGGAAGCTCGGCCGCAAAGGCGTGGACGACGGCGTGCTGCTGTTGATTGCGAAAGACGACCGCAAACTGCGCATCGAAGTCGGCCGCGGTCTCGAAGGTGCGCTGCCCGATGCCACTGCCAAGCGCATCATCGACGAATACATCGTTGCCCCGTTCAAGCAGGGCGATTTCAACGGCGGCGTCAACGCGGGTGTGGATCGCATTATCAAAGTGGTGGACGGCGAGCCCTTGCCCGCACCCAAAGCCAAAGGCAGCGGCGCTTCCAGCAAAATCTCGATAGACAATGCACTTACCTGGGGTGCCGTACTCGTCGTTTTTCTGGGCGGATTTCTGCGTTCTATTTTCGGCACCTTTTTGGGTTCGTTGATCGCGGGTTCCATTGCAGGCGTGGCGGCGAGTTTCCTGGGAGCGGGCGTGATTGGCGGCATTGTCGTCAGTATTATCGTGTTTGTGTTATCGCTTATAGGCATTTCATTCTTCGGCGGCGGCGGTGGCGGCGGATCATCAAGCGGCAGTTGGGGTGGCGGTGGCGGTGGATTCGGTGGCGGCGGTGCTTCCGGTAATTGGTAGCGGGTAGCTGGTGAAGAGAGATCGTAACTATATGAATTTATTACGTATTTTTAAACACCTCTTAACGCCGAATTGGGTCGCTCGGCGTGCCTTTAGCGCGGCGGCGCTTGAGCGAATAGAAGCGGCGATCAAGCAATCCGAGGATGCACACCGCGGTGAAATCCGCTTTGCGGTCGAAGGCGGGTTGCACCTGCTTTCCTTGCTCAAAGGTCTCACGACGCGCACGCGTGCGCGCATTGTATTTGCTGACCTGCACGTGTGGGATACCGAAGAAAATACCGGTGTGCTGGTGTATCTGCAACTGGTCGATCGCGACTTCGAAATCGTCGCCGATCGCGGCATCAATGCGTGTGTGAAGCAGGACGAATGGGAAGCTGTCTGCCTGCGTATGGAAGCCGCATTTCGTGAAAGCCGGTTTGAGCAAGGCGTGATCACTGGATTGCAGGACATCACCGCCTTGCTGACGCGGCATTTTCCCGCGCGCGCTGAAAATCCCGACGAGTTGTCGAACAAGCCTGTCATGCTGTAGGCGCATGCAACGCGGTTGACTACCCGGGCTTGTGTGGCGGCAGCGCCCCCTTTGATCGTTCCAGCAGACAGTCGCTGCCGCCGAGTTCATAGTCGCGGCAAATCGCCGGGCGGCGCTCGTATATGCCGCACAACATCGTGTCGCGATCCAGTGCGGCGCACCAGCCGTCATCACACCGCGCCATGACGTGGCCGCCCCAGCGATCGATGTGTATCAACGCGTTCGGCACGTCGTCCTCGCTCATCAAAATCACCTCGAGCTTGCAGCAGTTGGCGCGGCAGGTATTGCAACTGACAGAAGGCTTGTGCGTTTCAATGATCACGGGATGTTCAGGCGGCATGTGCGGGTGTCAGCGTGTGGTGACGGAGCGCGGAGCCTAGCACGTCCGTGCCATGCCGCAGCGATGTCTTCGCATACACCGATGGTGCAACGACGGAATTGTGGCAAAATGCCGCGCGCTCGAACTTTCCGTTCTCATTCCCATCACGATTTTTTCAGAAACACCCATTGATCACTTGCGTATCCGATGCTGCCTAAGTCTAAATTATCCAACTGATATGGTGGAGTGTGGCGCGAACGTTTCAGGCGGATTCTTTGCCGATCCGGGCTATAAGGACGTACCCGATCTCGGCAACCTTGGTTATCCGTACCTCGAAGTA
This sequence comes from Betaproteobacteria bacterium, assembly GCA_031381325.1. GTDB lineage: Bacteria > Pseudomonadota > Gammaproteobacteria > Burkholderiales > SG8-41 > UBA5216. The sequence continues at coordinate 7,705 of JANMXV010000822.1, forward strand.
GAAGCTGACGGCGCCATTGTCGTTACCAAAGTCGAGGGCACGGGCGGCATTATCAATCGCGCCATCTGCACCGAGCAAATGCTCTATGAAATTCACGATCCGGCAAACTACATCACGCCCGATGTGGTAGTTGATTTCACTGATGTCACACTCGACGAAATTGGGCCGGATCGCGTGCTCATCAAAGGCGGCAAAGGCAAGCCGCGTCCCGATCAATTGAAGGTTTCCGTCGGTGTGCTCGAAGGCTGGATTGGCGAAGCGATGATCACGTATGCGGGACTGGGCGCGCTGGAACGCGCGAAGCTCGCGGAGCAAGTGGTGCGCCAGCGGCTGAATAGTGGTATCATAACTCATTGATTTTATTATATAAATCGTATTTCTGATAACATCGGGAGGGGATAAAGTGATTCGTATCGCCACAGTCACATTACTTTACGCACTGGGTATTTCCGCTGTCTCCACTGTATTTGCTCAAGGCAATTATCCAAACAAGCCCATACGCTGGATCGTTCCGTATGCAGCCGGCGGCGGCACGGATGTCATCGCACGGCCCATTGCGCTCAAGCTCGGAGAAGTGTTCGGACAGCCGATTGTGTACGAAAATCGCGGCGGCGGCGGCGGATTGATCGCCGGTGAGTTTGTCGCCAGGTCGGCGCCGGACGGCTACACGCTGCTCGTAGGCTCCGGCAACACGCACACTTTCCCGACGCTGCTGTTTGACAAGGTGCAGTACGATCCCGTCAAGGATTACGCGCCGATTACCAATTTCGTGAACGTTCCCAACGTGCTCGTGGCGCACCCGTCATTTCCGGCAAAGACCGCTCAGGAGATCGTGGCCTACGGCAAGGCCAATCCCGGAAAAATCAGTTGGGCATCATCGGGTAATGGCGCCGGCGGCCACCTGGCATTGGTTTTGTTTGCACAACAGGCCGGTATCAAGGTTGTGCATGTGCCGTTCAAAGGCGCCGGCCCCGCCCTGATCGCGATGCTAGGCGGTGAAACCGATTTGCTGTTTGCCAACACGGGTGTATTCCTGGGGCACATCAAGGCGGGCAAGTTGCGGCCCATCGCCGTGTGCGCGATGACACGTCTGCCCTTGCTTCCAAATGTTCCCACGCTCAACGAGAGCGGCTTTCCAGGCTTCGAGTCAAGCAGCTACTACGGCCTGCTGGCGCCGGCGGGCACGCCCCGGCCTATCCTCAACCGGCTGCATGCTGAAGTGGTCAAGATCATCAAGTCGCCGGAATCCTTGGAGCGCTTGGCAAGCGTCGGCGCCTTTCCTGTGGCGAATACGCCCGAGCAGTTTGCCGAGGCGAATCGGCTGGATGTGGAGAAATGGGCCAAGGTTATTAAGGAGCATGGCATTAAGCCGGACTGAACGTTTGCAGGCTGCATCTGTGCTATTGGTGCTGGCGAGGGTTGGATGGCAGGGCGGCGGGCAGTGACAGGACTGAACCGGTCTATTTGTTAAGCGCCGTCGTTTCGAAATCACCGGGTGACGTGATCTCCAGAAGTTCCAGATCGTCCGAACAAGCGAGTTCGTTGTGCATGATGCCGGGCGGCTGCAGGCAGCAGTCGCCGGGACCGAAGGTGCGCTCGCCATGTCCCTCGTAGATAAATTTTATCCAGCCTTTGAGGATGTAAATCATTTGAAAATTCAGACTATGCCGATGCAGCCCCGTGGTATGCAGATCGCCGTGATTCGCGCCTTTTTTGACGCGGATCACGTGCGCCTTGAATTGCCCGTGGGTCGCGTCCTTGATGCCGAGATCGCGATATTCGAGGTACGAGCGCAGGCCGGACTCAAATTTTGCATTTTGAGCAAGATTTACCGAGAACTTCATTTGCGCTGCGCTCATATTGGGTCTCCTCGATGTTGACATGACTACCGCTTATCCTGCTCTCGCCCATGGGGCAGGGGTTGTAGTTCGGATTCAGCGCACCGTGAATACCAATTTGCCGCGGAAATGACGCCCTTCACTGACCTTATGCGCCGCTGCCGCTTCTGATAATTTGTAGAGCGTAATCTCCGGCACGCGCACCGCGCCGCTGGTGGTGAGCGCAACGATGCGTTCAAGATGCTCACGGTCGCGTCCGACTTTGGGACGCAGCGATACGACGTCGGCACGCGGCGACACCGGCGCCGCTTGCCCTGCTGCGATGGATGCCGCGCGCCCGCCCGGACGCAGCACCGCGAACGAGCGCTGGGTCACGTCGCCGCCTACGGTATCGAATACCGCGTCGCAGCCGGACACGACCTTGGTGAAATCCTCGGCGTTGTAATCGATAACCTGGTCGGCGCCGAGTTTACGCAGGTAGTCGTGATTTTCCGCGCGCGCCGTGGTGATCACGCGCGCGCCGATATGTTTGGCGAGCTGTACTGCGAAGCTGGCCACGCCGCCCGCGCCGCCCTGAATCAATATGGTTTCCCCGGATTTCAGGTGCAGCGTATCTTCGATCGAACACAGAGCGGTGAGACCGATCAGGGCCAGCGCTGCACAGTCGGCATGCGAAAGGCTGGCAGGCTTTTTCGCGATGATGGATGCCTTGATGGCGACCTTTTCCGCGTAGGCTTGTTCCTGCCCGACATCACACACGCCGAAAACCGCATCGCCAATGGCAAAGTCTTTGACGCCTTCACCCAATGCACTGACGACGCCTGAGAAATCGCGTCCCGGTATGTACGGCAAGTCGGTGATCGGCGCATAACTGCCTTTGCGCACTTTCCAGTCGGCGCCGTTAACGCTGGCGGCGTGTACATCGACCAGCACCTGGCCTGGTGCGGCAACCGGATCCTTGATCTCGCCATATTCCATCACCTCCGGCCCGCCATGTTTCATGAAGTAAGCTGCTTTCATTGTCGCTCCTAAAAAATTGTTTGCTGTGTTCGCTAAACGGCTATCGTAGCATCGTAAACGTTAGTCGATGGTAATTTTTGCGTCTTGTATGACCTTAACAATGATCGACCCATTGCGCTGCGCGGCGCGGCGCGCGAGCTCCGCATCGAGCGTGGCGACATATTGCCACTCCGGCGTATTCAGCAGGCTTTCGTTCGCCGCAGTGGCTTTATCGCGTCCCAAGTGCAGTTCCGGGAACGGCGTAAGCGTTTTCGGCGCGCCATCCAGCGGGCGCTTGCCGAAGGGATAAGCCGGATCGTTCGCCGTCAGGTTAATGACGAACCATTCAGGACGTGGCGCAACAGGTAAAATTCGCAGGGACAGCCGATACGAGAATCCGGCACGCAACCCAGGCTAAAGGAAAAATCATGGCAAACGACAACAAGGCAATCGATAAACTCAGATCGCGCTATGGCGCACGCAGTGTGGACAATGCCGCGCGCCTGCACCCGAAGGATTTCGCGGACGTGATGGCATGGCGCGACGAGATGGATCCGCAGTATACGCGGCTGTTGCTCGATTTCACCTATGGCGGCCTGATGACGCGCGGCGTGTTGAGCGAGCGCGTGCGCTTGCTGGCGGTGATTGCGCAATGTGCGGCGATGGCAGAATTGGAGTATCTCGAAAGCTCGATGCACGCCGCATTGAATGAACACGTGAGTCCACGTGAGATACTGGAAATTCTTTTACAAACAACAGTTTACGTCGGTATGCCGAAAATCAATCGCGCCGCGCGCATGTTCCACAGCCTGATCACGGAACTGGGGCGCATGGATGAATTGACGAAAACGCAGCCGCCAATCGAAGGCCGCAATGCCGAACGTACGCTGGAAACAGAGCGCACAACGTGGGATGCCGCTCACGATCTGGATGAACGCTTCCCTACGCGCGAGGCCATGCTCCAAAAATATGGCTGGCATGGCATCAGCGCGGGCTTGCGCTTACAGCCCACGCATCATCCCGAGGCGATCTTGCGGATGGATCGCAGCGACCAGAATTTTCTCAAGTACTGGCTCGATTTTATTTACGGCGGCATGTATGTGCGCGGCGTACTCGACGACAAGACGCGCATCCTGTGCGTGGTCGGCGTATGCACGGCGCTGGATGAAATGATGCAGGGCGAAAATCATGTGCGCGCCGCGCTGGCACTAGGCGCCACGCCGCGCGAAGTGCAGGAAGTCGCCGTGCAATCGACCCAATACTGGGGCATGCCGCGCAGCCTGCGCACCATGGCGATTCTGGAGCGCGTGTTGTGCGAGCAGGGCAGATTGGCGGAACTCACTGATACGCAACTGCCGATGCCGGCGTAACCTGGGTTTTGCTTGCAAACGACGCGTGTTTCAAGATGAAAAGATGGATATTCTTTTCAATGGAGCCGGGCGTGCGATCAAGCCGTCGTTCGAGGAAACGAGCGAAGTCACGTGGGCAACCATGATCGGTCGTAACCTCACGTCGGAATTTCTGTGATATCAAGGGAGACGTTCATGACTACCAGTAAGTGTTTTGCATTGATGGTGTTTGTCGCGGGATTCGTCGCGTACCCCGCCGCGGGGGCCACGGGCGAAAATTATCCGACCAAGCCCATACGCATCGTGGTTCCCTTTACGCCGGGAGGCTCGAATGACCTGGTTAGCCGCGTGTTGTCTCAAAAATTCCATGAAGCATGGGGGCAGCCGGTCATCATTGACAACCGCCCCGGCGGTGGTTCGACGATCGGCATTGATCTCGTAGTACGCGCCGCGCCGGACGGCTACACGTTGTTGACCACCTCGGGCGGGATAGCGATCAACGTGTCTCTCTATCAACTGCCGTTTAACCCGATCAAGGATTTGGCGCCGGTGATCTTGCTGGCGCAGATGCCTTACCTGATTGGGGTGCATCCTTCCCTGCCCGTGAAGTCGACGCGAGATTTGATCAGCCTGGCAAAGGCGCAACCCGGAAAACTGATTTTTTCGTCATCGGGCGCGGGAACATCGGCGCACCTTGCGATGGAAATGTTTCGTTACATGAGCAACATTGAGGTGCTGCATGTGCCCTACAAGGGTGGCGGACCGGCGGTCACTGCCGTGATTGGCGGTGAAGTGCAGGGGACTTTCAACGTGATCACCGGCATCCTGCCCTATGTTCGAAGCGGCAAGCTGCGCGCCCTTGCCGTGAGCAGTGCGAAGCGCGCCGAGGTTGCGCCGGAAATACCAACCGTAGCCGAATCGGGTGTGCCCGGATACGAGGTCATCGCGTGGTACAACGTGTTTGCACCGGCGCGCACGCCGCGCTCTGTTATCGAACGGCTCAACAGCGAGATCAACCGCATGCTGCAAACGCCGGATGTGCGCCAGCGATTTCAGGCGCTGGGTGTTGCCCCCTTGGGCGGCACACCGGAGGCGCTCGGCAAGTACCTCGAGTTTGAAGTGACGCGCTGGGCCAAACTGATCAAGGAAACCGGGGTGAAGCTCAAGTGAGCCGGCGCACCGCAAGTTTTTAAGTCGGCTGCTTCGGCGGCTTGGCCATCAGAAAAAATAACGAACCCACGCCCGCCGTCATCGCCAGTATCGTAAACCCCGCGCGATAATTTCCATTCCAGTCGGCGAACGCGCCGGCCAGCACCGGGCCGATGATGTTGCCGATAACGGTAATCAGCGTCGACAGCCCGAGTATCACCCCGATTGAACGCCGTCCAAAGTAATCCGCGCGTATCGCCTGCATGAATGGACCCCGCAGTCCCCAGCCAACGCCGTGCAGCAACAGTGAGAAGGCAAGGATGACAGGGCCGGTGGCATAGGTGAGCAACAGCATGCCGGCCGCGTGCATCAGCATGCAGGTGGCGGCGACCTTGCGCTTCGCGAATTTTTCGCCGATGACCCAGCCCAGCATTACGCCGAAAAACTGCCCCACTGTCACCAGCGTGAAGAACAGCGAAGCCTGGGCGAGCGTGTAGCCCAGCCCTTCCTTGATGTGCGTGACGGCATGCACGTTGATCGCCATAACGGCCAAAAGCGAACAGCCATGGCCGAGCGACAGCAGCCAAAAAGCGCTGGTGCGCAGCGCCTCGCGCGCGGTGAACGCACGCTGGGCGGGCGCATCGGCATGCACTGTGTTCTTGGGTGACAATGGCAGGCCGTCTACCGTTTGGCCCATGTCCTCGGGGCGGCTGCGGATTATCGTTGCCAGCGGCCAGCCGATCAAAATGGCGATGACACCCGAGCCAAACGCGGTTGCCCGCCAGCCATAGGCCTGAATCGACCACGCCACCAGAAACACAAAAAGCCCGCCGATCGCCCCGCCAAACTGCAATGCCGAGAGCGCGCGCGTGCGGTGCTTCTCGAACCACTGGATGATCGCCACACTCACCAGCAAGTTGCTGAACATGCTTGAGCCGAGAGCAATAACCACAAACGCCGCATAAAAGCCGGCCAGGGTTTCGATCCGGCTCAACAGCATGAACCCGATGCCGAAGGCAATGACGCCGAAGCGCACCATGCCCTGCGAGCCGAAGCGGTCCACCAGCCAGCCGAGTATCGGGCCGAGCAACGCGACCTCCGTCGATTTCAGCGCGGCTGCGGCGGAGAGGGACGTTTTGCTCCAGCCGCGCTCTTCGACCAGCACCGCCACGTAGATACCGAATGCCGAATTCAGCAGCACGCTCTGCAAAAACTGCAATGCGCCGCCGGCAACCACGATACGCCAGCCGTAAAAAGTTTTTTTCATGGGATGGCTGGAGGATAACGCAGGTGCTGTTACTGCGCATCACCTATGGCGTAGTCCACCGACTGGTTTGCCGGGCCGCGATGGTTGGTCGGAGGTTAAAGTTACGGACAGTCCGTGTTTTCTTTATTTGCGGATTGGCGTAAGCCCTGTCACTCCGAAAATCGTGGTATTCTTACCATGTATTACCCTGCATTATATAGAGGCCAGCCATGGACACAACATCCGTTACCAGCAAGGGGCAAGTCACCATTCCGAAACCACTGCGGCAGCAATTGGGGCTGCGTCAAGGCAGCAAGGTCGAGTTTGTCCTGGTGGGTGACCATGTGGAAATGCGTGTTTTCAGTACGCCAGCGGCCGTTTCTGCAAGCGGTTTCGGCATGCTCAAAAGCAATCGG
>JANMXV010000845.1:0-8922 GCA_031381325.1 Betaproteobacteria bacterium
ACTAGCGGACGTACTTCCTTCATTCACGGATTCCACGGCGCGCGGAAGAGCGCGCTGATTTCCTGTCGCGAATCCTCCGTCAACACAGTAGGATGCGCCCCGTGAGGGTTCCCTTCCCGGCTATACCCATTATCCTGGTGGTAGCAGTAGGGGGCCGGCGCGGTCTTGATTTCGCATGTTGGCGGGTATAGAATTCGGCTTAACCGCGCGAAAATTGGCTGTTTAACAAAAATAGCAATAAAAACAATTACATAAGAACTGCGATTGGAGCAGTAGGGCCACTAGCAGTCTGGTAACAGCCGATTTTCCACGAAATCGTTTTTTTACCCCGTTGTTATATTTTTAACCCATCCATCGGAGGAGCTATGTTGAAGAAGCTGAATACACCTGTTGCGCAGGCCAAGCCCAGTGCGAACCGCCGTAAATTCCTCACCAAAGCTGTGGCGGCTACCGGCGCGGCGATGGCTGCTTTGCCGATGATGGCGAAGGCGCAAGCGCCCGCAGTAGTCGGCGGCCTGATTACCATGCGCTGGCAGAGCACGTGGCCGGCGAAAGACATCTTCCATGAGTACGCGCTGGATTTTGCGAAGAAGGTGAACGACATGACCGGCGGCGAGCTTCGCATCGAAGTGCTGCCGGCGGGTGCGGTGGTGCCGGCTTTCGGCCTGCTCGACGCGGTCACCAAGGGCACCCTCGACGGCGGACACGGGGTATTGGGCTACCACTACGGCAAGCAGAATGCGCTGGCGCTGTGGAATTCCGGTCCGGCGTTCGGCATGGACGCCAATATGCTGCTCTCGTGGCACAAGTACGGCGGCGGCAAGGAACTGCTGACCAAGCTCTATGCGTCCATCGGTGGCAATGTGCAGTCTTTCCTCTATGGCCCGATGGCGACACAGCCGCTGGGCTGGTTCAAGAAGCCGGTCACTAGTGTTGCGGATTTCAAGGGCCTCAAGTTCCGCACCAATGGTCTTGCGATAGATTTGTTCACCGCGATGGGCGCTGCGGTCAACGCACTTCCTGGCGGCGAGATCGTGCCGGCCATGGACCGCGGCTTGCTTGACGCGGCCGAGTTCAACAATGCCACCTCGGACCGCATCCTCGGATTCCCCGACGTATCCAAGGTATGCATGCTGCAGAGCTACCACCAGAGCGCCGAGACGTTCGAGATCATGTTCAACAAGGCCAAGTACGATGGGTTGCCCGTCAAAATAAGGGCGGTCATCGCGAATGCCGTGGAAGCCGCTTCCGCCGATATGTCGTGGAAAGCGATTGATCGTTATTCCAAGGACTACATCGAATTGCAGACCAAGGACAAGGTCAAGTTCTACAAGACGCCGGATTCGCTGCTGCAAGCGCAACTCACCCTATGGGACGCGATTCTGGCAAAGAAATCGGCGGAAAACCCGCTGTTCAAGGAAATCGCCGAATCGCAAAAGGTATTCGCCGAGCGCGCGGTGAAATGGGACCAGGACACCATCATCAGCCGTCGCATGGCCATGAACCATTTCTTCGGCGCCAACAAGCCGGCTGCGAAGAAGGCCTGAGCTCGCGCGGCAACGCCAGGACACCCTCCGGGCCAGTGTCTGGACGGTGTCTTGGTTTTTGAATAGGTCTTCCGACAGAAATTTCCTTCCCATGAACGTTAAGTCTTTTCTCTGCATCGCCGATAACGTCAGCACCTGGTCGGGCAAAGCGTTTTCCTGGTTGATCTGCGTGTTGATGCTGGCGGTTTCAGTCGAAGTGTTCAAGCGCTATATTTTCAACGCGCCGACTGCCTGGATTTTTGATCTCGACAGCATGCTCTACGGCACATTGTTCATGATGTGCGGCGCTTATACGCTGGCCCAGGACGGGCATGTGCGCGGCGACTTTCTGTACAGCAACATGCGGCCACGTACCCAGGCCTCGCTCGACCTCGCGCTGTATTTCCTGTTCTTTATCCCGGGCATCGCTGCCCTGGTGTATGCCGGTTACGGTTTCGCGGTGGAATCATGGAGCATCAATGAGCATTCCAACGTGACCTCCGACGGCCCGCCGGTGTACCCGTTCAAGGCGATTATCCCGATTGCCGGCGCCCTGGTGCTGTTTCAGGGGGCGGCCGAGATCGTGCGCTGCATCGTGTGCTTGCGCAGCGGTGAATGGCCCGCGCGGCTTGAGGACGTCGAGGAAATCGACGTGGTTGGAGAACAATTGGCGAATAGCGAATATCTGGACGAGGAATCGCGCCGCATCGCCGAGCAGGCCCAAAACATAGACGAGGCCGCACACCAGCGCGGCGGCATGAACAAGTCATGAGTGATCCGGCACTCGGACTGGCGATGCTGGCACTGATCGTGGCGGCGATCATGATGGGCTTTCCAACGGCCTTCACCATGATGGGGCTGGGGATGATTTTCGGCTTCATGGCCTTTTTCGATCCGGCGCGCCCGTGGCTCAATAATCAGGTTTTCGACTTGTTCGTGCAGCGCACCTATGGGGCGATGAACAACGAGACCCTGCTGTCGATACCGCTGTTCGTGTTCATGGGGTACGTCATCGAGCGAGCGGCGCTGGTGGACAAGATGTTCCACAGCGTGCAGTTGGCCTTTCGCCGCGTACCCGCGTCGCTGGCGGTGACGACCTTGCTGGTGTGCGCGTTCTGGGGCATTGCTTCGGGCATTGTCGGCGCGGTAGTGGTGCTGATGGGCGTCATCGCCTTGCGGCCGATGCTGAATGCCGGCTACGACGTGCGCCTCGCTTGCGGCGTCATTACGGCCGGCGGCACGCTCGGCATTCTGATTCCGCCCTCGGTCATGCTCATCGTCTATGCGGCAGTCGCCGGCCAGTCGATCGTGAAGCTGTATGCGGCGGCGATGTTTCCCGGCTTCTTTCTCACCTTGCTGTATCTGATCTACATCATCGGCTGGGCGCTGATTAACCCGAAGATCGCGCCCAAGTTGCCGCCCGACCTGTATCACGTCGACGCGCCCGCGTGGATCCAGCGCCTGCAGCGCGGCCCCTCGCAGCGTGTGATCGGCGGATTGATCGCCGCCTTGTTCAGGCCGGCAACCCTTCGCGGTGCGCAAACGCCCGACGGCAAGCCGGTGGCCTATAGCTTGATCGTGAAGAATTTTCTTGCGGCACTGGTGCCGATTGTGCTCACCGCGGTGCTGTTCGCGGCAGGGTGGTGGTACGTGATTATTCACAATGCGCCTCCCGATGCAGCGCCGGTTGCAGCAGCGGCTGTGACAGCGACACAAAGCGCAGATGTCAAAACTGCAACCAGGCCTGAGGCCAAGGCCGAAGGCGGACTTCAGGAACCGCCGGCTGAAGCGTTGGACAAGCCGCAGGAGCTTGGCAGCGGCAACACTCAAGCGGACGCTGCGCCGGCAAAAGAGGGTGGCGCGCCGGAACAAATGGGCTCGGCAGTTTCCAGTCAGGCGGCGAATGCGGATTTGGGCAAGGTGCCGGCGAATTTTTACGCCTGGTTCTGGTCGCTGGCGTTGCTGTCGCTGGTGGTACTGGGCATTTATTACTGGCGCATGGACGGGGAGCAGCTTGAAATCCTGAAAATGCTGGAAGCGTCCGTGGTTCCGCTGGGCTTGCTCACCTTCGTCGTGCTCGCGGTGATCCTGTTCGGCATTACCACTGCATCGGAATCGGCGGGGATCGGCGCGCTGGGCGCGCTTTACCTTGCGAGCTACGCGAAATACTCGCGCCGCGCCCTGTGGTCGAGTCTGGCCGGCGGGATCATGGGCTTGGCCCTGGGGACTATGCAGGGCGGGGTGGTGACGCTGATCGTATCCGCATCGCTAGGCGCCTTGTTTGCGGGTACTGCGGTGCCGTGGATATGGGACCTTGCGACGCAGCGCAAGCTGGTGAGCAACATCAAGGAATCGACCTTTCTGACCGCAAAAACGACAGCGATGGTGTGCTGGTTGTTCGTGGGGTCGGCGTTGTTTTCCGCGGTATTCGCCTTGCATGGCGGCCAGCAACTGATCGAGCGATGGGTGTTGAGCATGGAGCTGACGCCGTTACAGTTTCTGATGCTGTCGCAGGCGATTATTTTCATCCTCGGCTGGCCGCTGGAGTGGACCGAGATCATCGTCATTTTCGTGCCCATATTCATTCCCTTGCTGGCGCACTTTCAGGTCGATCCGATACTGTTCGGGACGATGGTGGCGGTGAATCTGCAGGCGGCGTTCCTGTCGCCGCCGGTGGCGATGTCGGCGTTTTATCTCAAGGGCGTCGCGCCGAAGCACGTAACGCTGAATCAGATTTTCGCAGGTATGATGCCCTATATGCTGATTGTTATTCTGTGCCTGGCGTGCATGTACATCTGGCCGGGCATGACTTTGTGGCTGCCGAATTTTCTATACGGGAGTTGATGGTTCTGCGAAATTCGAGGAACGTGAAACGTGAATGGCGGTGAACTTGGTTCTTGCGTTTCACATTTCACGCCCTTTCATGAGACGGCGATGGATCGTTATTAGCCTCGGCGGGGCCGCGTTCTGGATCGCGTTCTTTCACCGCGTCGCCCCCGGCACTATTGCCAACGAACTGCAAACCGCGTTCGCCGTCAGCGGCGCCGCGCTCGGCGCATTGGCCGCCACTTACTTCAAGCACTGGTGGGCTGGGTGCTGTACCGTGCTTCGGGCAGCGGCGCCTATACGCTAACCAGCTTTCGTTATGCGCTGGCCGTGCTGCTGCTGTTTGCCTTGATTGGATTCATCGCCACGCTGTTTATGCGCGAAACACATTGTCGTAATATATGGGAAGACAGAATCGCCAAGGGTATCTAGTCAGCGTGAACGAAAAGTCAAAAACTTCCCTCACCCGGCGCTACGCGCCACCCTCTGCTCCGCTTCAAGTGTTCCCTTGTCCCGGAGGGCGAGGGTTTGTTCCCCTCGCCCTCCGGGAGGGGCTAGGGGTGAGGGAAAGAAGTTGATTTGTCGCTCAGGCTGAATAGATACCGCAAAGAAAGGATACTCATGAAACCGCGTATCGTAATCACGCGCGAGGTGTTTGACGACGCTATTGATTTCCTGCAACAGCACTGCGAAGTGGATGCCAATCAGGCCGACGCGCCGTACACGCCGGATGCGCTGGCGGCAAAGCTCTCCAATGCGCAGGGACTGATGTGTGCATTGACCGATCGCGTGGATGCCGGGTTAATCGCACGCAGTCCGCAGTTGAAAGCGGTGGCGAATATCGCCGTCGGCTATAACAACATCGACGTGCCCGCCTGCACTGCGCGCGGCATCCAGGTGACCAATACGCCCGGCGTGCTCGATGACAGCACGGCTGATCTCGCGTTTGCGCTGATGCTCGCCACCGCGCGCCGCATCACCGAAGTGGAGGCATATATCCGTAAGGGCGAATGGACGGGCTGGAAGCTCAAGCAATGGCTGGGCGTGGACGTGCATCATGCGACGCTCGGCATCGTCGGCATGGGCCGTATCGGCCAGGCGATTGCCAGGCGCGCGTACGGTTTTGAGATGAAGCTGATCTACCACAATCGCAAGCGCGCAGCACCGGAGATTGAACAGCGCGTCAATGCCACGTACGCCAGTCTGGATGAACTGCTGGCGCAAGCGGATTTTGTCATTCTGCAAATGCCCTATACGCCGGAAACGCATCATCTGATCGGCGCCAAAGAACTCGCAAAAATGAAGCCCGGCGCGATACTCATCAACTCCACGCGCGGCGGCGTGGTGGACGATAAAGCCCTGATTGAAGCGTTGAAGAACGGCGTGATCCGCGCCGCAGGTCTTGACGTATTCGAAGGCGAGCCCAAACTCGATGCGGGATTTCTCACGCTGCAAAACGTGGTGCTGGTACCGCACATCGGCAGTTCGACCGAGGCCACACGCCGCGCCATGGCGATGACCGCGGCGAAAAATCTGGTGGCCGCGTTAAGCGGCGCCGAGCCGCCGAATTTGGTCAATGCCGACGCGCTGCGTGGGCGATAATTGCAATGTGACTATTTGTAGCCTTGAAGAACTACTTGCCGCCCGCATTCAGCATCGGCGAAAAATAATCTACCACCGGTTTGTAGCCCGCTTTACCATCAAGTTCCGCAAGTACGCTCTTCGCGCGTTTGAAATCCTTGAGTTCGATCAGGCCTGAGAGCAAATAAACTTCCGGCGTGGTGTCGTCCGCGTCGGCGTTGCGCTTGAGATCGCCGTACTGTTTGTCCAGTTTCGCGGTTGGGTCGGGACCGGGTATTGATCGCATACGGATCATGCCGGTCTTGCTCTGCTGTCCGGCCACCGGCATTTTTGCGAGTTGAAGCGCAACCAGCGGCGGCTTCTGTGAAACGTCAGGTTTGATCGCGCTCTTGCTTTCCAGACTGCCCACTTCGATTTGCCCGCCGCCTTTCCAGACTTCCTGGCGGCCGTTGCCAAAATAGACCATTTGCACTCTCGCTCCGTTGGCGAGCGTGAGTTTGTCTCCCGTGTTGACCTTGATGAACGGCGCCGCTGCCTGCGTGCTGCTGCCGGTTGTGATCGAAACCTCACCGTTGAGCTGCGTAATCATGCCCACATCTGCCCACACGAAAGTGCTACCGCAAAGTGCCAATGTCACAATCCATTTGATGCATTGCATGTTTGCCTCCTGTTAAGCTGTTACAGCTTGATATCGATAATCTCGTATACCTCTACCGGCTCCACACGCCCTTTTACCTTGATTGTGTCATGCCGGCCGGTAATTGCCGCATGACCCGCTGCGCGTAATGTTTCGGCGCTGGCCAAGATAACGCACTCCAAGCCCTTTGTCTCACTCTCGATGCGCGAAGCGACGTTAACCGTGTCGCCGATCGCGGTAAATTCCATACGCTTGGCCGATCCTAAATTGCCAACCACGGCAAATCCGCTGTGTATGCCGACTCCAATTCCAAAATCCGGAATGTTCCTGTCCGGGAACCGCTGGTGCATCCAGTCTTTAAATTCTTTCGCCACGTTGCGAATGCCGGTAGCTGCCCGCAAAGCGCTCACCGCGTGATCCGCGAACGGATAGGGTACTCCGAATTCAGCCATTACGGCGTCGCCGATAAATTTGTCGATGCGACCGCCTTGCGCCAGGATAACGTTGATGACGCGTTCAAAGTACACGTTCAGAAATTCCACTGTTTCGTGTGCGCTGAGTTTCTCGGTAATAGTCGTGAAATTGCGTATGTCCGAAAACAGCACGGTAATCTGCATGGATTGCCCGTTGAGGTCCGGGCGCTGGCCGCTGGTCAGCAGCATGTTAACCACGTCATCGGAGACATAGCCCTCGAACATATTGCGGATGCGCGCCTTCTCACGTTCCTCACGCGTGAGCCGCGATCCCAAAATCATGAAAAACCCGGCGAGTAATCCGAGTTGCAGATGTACTGCAGGAAACAGCAGAAATCGTTGAAACAATACATAGCCTATGCCTAACGAAAGCAAGCATCCCGCCACCACCGCTACCAATCCAACCCACGGCGTCGTGCGCAGGCAGAAGGTAATCGCCAGCAGCAGCACTATCGCCTCGATTAGCCAACGTAGTGCATGCGGTGTCGGCTCGGTCAATTTGCCGGAGAGCAAGGTTTCAACAATATTGGCTTGTATTTCCGCGCCTGGCATGCCCGCCACCATGGTGCCTGCGCGTCCGGCGAATGAGCTGCTATAGGGCGAGGAATGAATATCGTTCATGCCCAGGTAGTCGCCACCGATAATCACAACCTTTCCGCGCAGCGCTGTAACAGCGGGATCACTGAGTGCGTTCTTATCCAGCAGCTTGTAAAAGGACAGGCGCGGAATAGTGCCCTGCGGTCCCGCATAACTGATATTGTGGCGGCTCATTCTGTTATACGCGTAACCGCCAATGTGCCAATCCAGCGTAGCGGGGTTTTGTCCGGCTGCACGTGCCGCGAGTAGCGCACCAAAAGCCAATGCAGGTGCGCCGGCCGCAATGTCTTTTGGCAGGTTCACGGCAGGTGCGATGGCGAATCGGCGAATGGCGCCATCTTGATCAGTTTCGAGATCGGCCAGTCCTACGCCTGCGATCAAGTTCATATTGGGCAGCGACAGCAGATAATCCGAATGAGGCAGCAGCAGATTATCGGGTTTGCCGGGTTCGCTCCGGGCGATGGAGCCGACCAGCACCACCCGCCCTGAATTCAGCTCTTGCCGGAACGCAAGATCGTACTGTTGCAGAGCGTCATTCTTGGGCAAGTTGAGTTTACTAATCCAGTTTTCTGGCGTGATCGAAAACAGAAAGTCAATACCGATGACCGTGGCCCCGGCTTCGCGCAACGTCGCAGCCGCACGCGCAATAAGCGGCGGCCAGAATACCAGCGGATGATCAGGGTAGCGCGCAAGGGATTCTTCATCAACCACCACCAGCGCGGTGTGTCTAGGCGTATAACGCACGCCACTCAGCCGGTGCCAAAGATCGGTATAAGCCTGATCCAGACCTGACGCCACATCGAAATGGTGCGCCACCTCAGCTACCATAAACGCGAGTGCCGCCATGACGATCAACATGCGCGGCGAACGACGTACTGCAAGGGGTGTGTTTGGATTCAGAACAGGCGAGTTCACGCGACTATTCTACTCTGCAACCCGTGGCGATCTGGTATTGCCCTGTCGCGCCAGGGCCATCGCATCAGTTAGTCCCCCTATGAAGTTGCCGGCCACGAGCCCGGCACTCCGCGGCGGAAGGAATGGCAGCGGAAGGAATGGTGTTTATGCCATTTTTATGCCATTCTAAATGCCATGAAAGCCACTATTGATGCCGCCGGTCGCATCGTCGCCCAGGCAGATGGCCAACCGGCTGGCGGCGCCCTGCCCTTTTCCGGAGACGATTCAGCATCAGAGGCCGTTTATGCGGCCTCGTAGGCGCGGCGGAGCCAGTCGATGAATTCGGCGTCTATCTCGGCTTCCGATGATACTTTGACCCTGTGGGTGC
>JANMXV010000882.1:0-9559 GCA_031381325.1 Betaproteobacteria bacterium
GTTTCATATCATCTCCGTGTTAATAAATATTTGAGCATCTTCCGCAAGGACACTCTGAAAATAGCCCTTGGGTTTTGCAGTATGCATCGTCCCTTTGTGTTGTCTCCGTACGGCAGCGTACAGAAAATGGGTTACCAAATAAATACAAATGCTTATGGATTGCCTTGCGATGGGGCGTTATTCAAGCTGCTGCATCTTTGATTGCAGAATGATCTTGCGATAGCGCTCCGTATCTTGCTTCACCCTGGCGCCGAATTGTTCCGGTGTGCCGTGGATCACCTCGTAACCCAGCGCGGTCAAGCGATCCTTGACTTCGGGCAGCGCGGTAATGCGATTGATTTCGCGCGAATACGCCTGCACGATTTTCGCCGGTGTCCTAGCTGGTAAAAATACGCCCGTCCACATTTCCACGGCATAACCTTCGAGCCCGCTTTCGGCGAGCGTGGGTACATTGGGCAGCGCCGGCTCGCGGCGCGCGCCAGTAACACCGATGGCGCGTAGCCGCCCCGAATCGATTTGCGGTTGCACGCCCGACGGGTTGGTAAGCACCATGTGCGATTCACCTGCCGCCACCGCGATCACTGCGGGGATGCCGCCTTTGTACGGCACGCTGTTGAATTCGACCCCGGTAATCATTTTGATGGCATTGGTGGCGATTTCACCGGTCGCCCCGGCGATGGCGGCATTGACTTTGCCCGGCTGCGCTTTGGCGTATGCAATGAATTCCTTGAAATTCTGTACCGGCATTTTGGCGTATATCGCGAGCACCAGCCCGCCCGTCATCACGGGTGCTACCGCGGCAAAATCTCGCACCGGGTCATACGGAGGGTGCTTATAGAGCGAACCGTTGATTGCGTGCGTGCCGCTATTGCCCACCGAAAGAATAGTGCCATTCGGTGTGGCCTTGGCGACGTAGTCGGTGCCGGTCAGGCCGTTGGCGCTGGAACGATTGTCGACAATAATGTTTTGTTTGATTACTTCTGCCAGCCTCGGCGCGAGTACGCGCGCGACAATATCGTTGGGCCCGCCGGCCGCGTTGGGCACTACAAAAAGCACGGGGCGTTGCGGCAGCATCCGTGCGAGTTCGCTGGTCGTTTGCGCAAATGTTGAAGGCGCTGCAAGCAGCAGGGCGCTTGCACAGGCGGATAAACAAATATTGTTTAAAAACAAATACTTATTGCTGATTGTGGATTTCACGATGCGCCTCTGTATAAATAAGTCAAGCGTACTGATACACGTGCCGCCGAGCGCTGGTATCAGACCGACAACGATTCAATAAACGGCGCTACATCCGCAGCCTCGGCAATGCGCCAGCAGTCATCCACCGCGCGCTGCGCCTTCGCTTTGTCGAATACGATTTCCAGTTGCAGCCGGGTTTTTTCGGAGATATCCGCGTCGGTCATCGGCCGCGCTGGTGTGCCCAGCGCGTGGTCGCAATGGGCTTCAAATATTTTGCCGTCTTTCATCACCACTTTTACGTGCGCTGCTTCGCGCCCTGTTTTGTCGTCGGCAGTGGCGACGATTTTCAGCCGCAGCGCGGCCATATCCGCGTCATGCACCATCGCTTCGGTCACTTGCGGCAAGCCGGCGGCTTGGTGCAGCAAACACGCCGCCGTCCAGTGCGCAAAGCTCACCATCGCCTGAGAGCGCAACTTGGGCGCGGGGCGATTGCACAGTTGCACGCATAGTGGATTCACCGTGAGGTCCACGCGTTCGATTTGCCGTGCGTCAAACGTGTGCTTGCTTACTATTTCCATGCACGCATCGATGATGGGATGAATCACAAAGCCGCAGGGATAAGGCTTGTACGCCACATCCAGCATCTCCCATTTTTTGCCCAGCGCTTCAAGCGCGGCTTCCATTTGCGGCTTCACGCCGAACGATACCGCGAAACCCTTTACGCCTTCGATCATGGTATCCGCACAGGTGTAGCCGCGTGCCGCAAGCAGCGCCGCCCACAATCCCGCGCGTCCCGCATTGCCGGGCGTGAACCAGCTCGACATGGTGGCGTGCGCTTCGCGCAAGCCGGCGGATTGATTGGCGGCAATGCCGATGGCGGTGGTCATCTGCTCTTCATTAAAATTCATCACCTTGCCCGCGGCCACCGCCGCGCCGATGCAGCCGACCAGTCCCGCCATTGACAAGCCCACCGATACTTCCGCCGGGGGCGTGCAAATAATATTGCCGACGCGGCATTGAATCTCATCGCCGAGTATCACGGCGTGGATGAGTTCCCTGCCGCTGATTTTGCGCCGCGCCGCCATCGACACCAGCGCCGCGCCCACTGGGCTGGTGGGGTGCGCAACGGTGACGTAATGCGTATCGTTGAATGCCAGCGCCGCAGAGCTCAACGAGTTAATCAACGCTGCGTTCAACGCATCGAGTTTGATGCTGCGCCCGATGATCACGGTGTCGTTCTTGCCGTTGAATTCGGTCATCATCCCGATCATTTTCGAGACCACTTCTTCTGTCGCGCCACCGGCTGCGCAACCGACAAAATTAACGAAGGCGCGCAAGCCTTCGTGCTGTACGTTTTGCGGCATGGCTTCGAACGTGGAATTGACTGCAAAACGGGCGAGTTCGCGGGTGATGGGTATCATGATGTGTGATGAGTAGTTTGGCTGGACGTCAATATACCGCGATTGGCACAGGCGGTGGAGGCGCGCCCGCATTGCAGACGCGCAACGACAAAGCGCCAACAAGCCCGAGGCTGCACTCTACACGGCGCTCAAGGAAAAACGCATCTGGGCAGCGGGCCTCGACACCTTCGAGAGCGAGCCGCCGGACCCGAAAAATCCGCTGTTCACCCTGTCCAATACGGTTCTGTCGCCGCACGCCGCCGGCCCGACGTGGGAGAGTTGGCCCAAGCGTTGGGCTAACAGCTACGCGAATGCTCAGCGTGTGGCGCGTGGTGAAGCGCCGCTGTGGGTGGTACCGGAGTTACGTTAGGTGACCGCAACCTAAAAACGGAAATTTAGCTTCAGAGAACAAAAAAACGAAAGACAATTTCACTACTTTAAGGACGACTAACCACGGAACACACGGAATACGCGGAAAGAACGGCTCGCGGAATTTTCCGTGTGTTCCGTGTATTCCGTGGTTAATGGTTTTGCCGTTGCAGTAAGGTTGATGTGCGTAAGCGTCAGCGTATTTTTCGCGCTGCGAATGCCAGTACAGCAGTTACCAGCAAAAATGCTACGCCAATCACGTAGAAGCTTATTTTGATGCCATACACCTCGGCGACCAAGCCCATCGCGGCTGGCGTGATGATGGAACCCAGCCGCACCACGGCATTGCGCAGCCCGACGCCTGCCCCGTGCCGGTTGCCGGGCACTTCGTGGCTCAGGATCGAATACATCAGCGGCTGGCTCATGCCCTGCACGATGCCGCGCACTACACAGGCGAGGATCAGCAGGATCAGCATATGCGCAATCAATGGCGTGATCGACATGCACACCAGCGATATGACGATGCACAAAATCACCAGCCAGTTGGCGCTTAACCGCCGTTCGACCGGCGCTGCAAGCAACGAACCGGCCACGCCGGAAAGCTCTGCGATCGCGACGAGGGCGCCGATAAGCGTGCCGCTCATGCCGATGCCGTTGAGATACACCACAAACAGCGAACTCTGAATCGCGCCCGATGAATTGCGCAGAAAGCTCGCCGCGAGTATGAATGCCACCGCGGGGATTGCCGCGAGCAGTAACGCCTGCTTGTGGGGTTCCCACTGTGGCAGCAGCACGGCAGCGCCTCGCCTGCCGCACAAAGGCGCGGGATTTCGTATATCCGATGTGCCATCGGACGTACCATAAGCGGTCGCCGCGATGATGCCCGCGCCGCACAGCGACACGCATGCAAACGCGGCCCATGCGCCGAAGTAGTCCCACGCCGCGCCGACGGCAACGGGGCCGATGAAGGTGCCGATACGCGTAGCCACGCTGTAGCGCGCCAGCATCGCGGTATCGCCGTGGCTGGTCTGCATGGCCCACGTTTGCGAAGCGGCCATGCCCAGGGCGGAGGCGAGGCCGAGCAGCAATTGCAGCGCCGTCAGTACCGCGATCCATCCCGAGATCGGATAGAGCAGTGGCAGCGCCGCGCTGCCTGCCGCCACCCACAGCAGCACGCGCCGGGTGCCCAGTTGATCCATGAGGATGCCGCCGTGGATGGAAAGCACCGCAGGCAGTACCGAACGCGCGGCGACAATCAGACCAATTTCGGCGGCATTAAGCCCAACCGCAACGGCATACAGCGGAACCACCACCGACAGCATGTCCCACGCGCCGTTGGTGAAAAGGCCGGCGCCGAGTGTGGCGAGCAGATCACGACTGGCGCGGCCAGCGTGACTATTCGGCACGTAGACCCGCAGCCTTGATCACTTTGCTCATGCGTTCGGTGTCGGCCTTGATCACTTGATCAAACTGCGCCGGCGTGCCGCCCACCAGTTCCATGCCGACACCAAGAAATTTTTCGCGGATGTCGGGGCGCGCGAGCACGCTGTTGATTTCTCGATTGAGACGCTCGATGATCGCCGGCGGCGTTTTCGCGGGCGCGAACAGGCCGTTGGTGGATACGCTTTCGAAGCCGGGAAGTCCTGCCGATGCGACGGTGGGGACGCCGGGAAGCACGGGTGAGGGCCGCGGCGTGGTGACAGCAAGCGCGCGCAAGCGTCCCGCCTTGATTTGCGGTACCGCGCCGCCCACCGACGTAAACATGATTTGCACGCGGCCGGCAATGACATCGTTCACCGCGAGTCCAACGCCCTTGAACGGGATATGCACGATGTCTACGCCCGTCATGTATTTAAACAACTCTCCCGCCAGATGCGGCGAGGCGCCCAGCGGCCCGGAGGCGTAGTTGAGTTCGCCCGGCCTGGCTTTGGCCAGGGCAATCAATTCCTCGGTGGATCTTGCCGCGACTGATGGATGCACCACGAGTATCAGCGGTGACGCAGAGATATACGATACCGGCGCAAACTGATTCATGCGGTACGGCACGTGGCTGCGCATATAGGGCATCAGCCACAGACTGGCGCTGTAGATCATCAGTGTGTAGCCGTCGGGTTGCGCCTTGGATGCAATATCGCCAATGATCACGCCGCCGGTGCGGTTGTCGACGACAATTTGCTGGCCGAGGTTTTCGGTGAGCCGCTGCGAGAGCAAGCGCGAGGTGAAGTCGCTGCCGCCGCCGACTTCGGCGGTTAGCAGCCGGATGGGTTTGGTGGGGTAAGTTGAGGTTATCGAAGGGGGTTGGGCGTATGAAAGGGATGAACCCAAAACACTTAACGTCGCAAGCAAAAAAAGATCTCGCCAACTGTCGTACGGATCAAAAATCATTATTACCTTACTCCGGTGTAATCCCAGCATCTTTCACCACCTTAACCCAACGCGCACGATCTTTATTGACGAAATTCTCGAAATCCGCTCGTGAACTGCCGTGAATTTCCAACCCTGCCTGCGTGAGCCGCTCTTGCACTTCAGGCGCTTGCAGCGCCTGGCGCAAATCCGTATTGAGTTTGCTGATGATGTCCGGTGGCGTGCGCAGCGGCACATGCACGCCATTCCAGCCGATGATTTCATAGCCCGGCACGCCGGCTTCCTCCATGGTGGGCAGTTCCGGTGCGTAGCGCGAGCGGGCGGTGCTAGTCACCGCAAGCGCGCGCAGCTTGCCGCTTTTTACATGCGGCAGGCTCACCGGGCCGTACTGAAACGACGTTTGAACTTGGCCCGCGATGTGATCGACCACCGAGGCGGCGGCATTTTTATAGGGTACATGCACCAGATTCACGCGCGTCATGCTTTTGAACATCTCCGCCGCCATGTGTGGCGGCGTGCCGATGCCGGATGAGCTGTAGTTCAGTTGCCCCGGCCGCGCGCGCGCGAGCGCCACGAATTCCGTCACCGATTTCACCGGCAGCGATGGATGCACCAGCATATAAAACGGCGCGCTGGCGAGCAGCGACACCGGCAGGAAATCGCGCACCAGATCAAACGGCGGATTGGCGAGCAGACTTGCGCTGATGGTGTAGGTGGCGGTGCTCAGCAGCCAGGTGTAACCATCGGGCGCGGATTTGGCGACGGTATCGGCGGCGATGATGCCGCCGCCGCCAGTGCGCGGATCGACCAGCACTTGATGCCCCCACGTGGCGGAGAGCCGCTGCGCGACGATGCGCGGCAACACTTCGGAACTGGGGCCGAGGATGAAGCGCACGGGTTTTGTGGGGAATGTTTGTGCAAAGACCGCCTGCGCGGCAGTTAACAGCAAGAAATATGCGCCTAAAGCGCAGGAAATATAAACCATCTTAAAAATGCACCACTGGTTGCGCATAGGGTTCATGGAACGATCCTCTGCATCCGGTAATTATCAAACTGTTTGCGAAACATGTCGCGCGTATCCACCGTGTCATTAAATCCCAGCTTACGCGCTTTTTCCATGCTGGAAGTCACATCCCACTGTGGACGCAATTGGTAGTCGCCATAAGGCCACAACGCGAGTTGATGTACATTTGTCGCACGCAGTTTATTTTTCTTGACCACGGCGTCCCATACCGGGCCTTTGTCCTTGATCCAGTCTTCGAGTCTGATATTTTGCGGCGTGCCGGGCTTCATGCCAAACGCTGCCGCGAAAGCGGGCCACAGTTCCGACCAGCGTGGGGTGTCTCCGTTCACCACGTTGAACGATTGATTGGCGCAGCGCGGCTCGCTGGCCATCCACACCACGCTGCGGCCCAGCAATGATAAATCGGTGAATTGCGTCAGCGCATGAAAGCCGGTTTCGGTGCCGGGAAAATCCAGCGGCAAGCCGAGCGCGCGCTGAATCGCGGCATAGACCGCAATCACCAGCCCGATCGAGCGCGGATGATCAATCGCCGGATCGCAGAACGCATGGGGTCGTGACGTCGAGTAGCTCCATTTGCCAGTGCGTGTGCGTTCAATCAGAAAATCCTCCTGATTGAAATAGAAATTTTGATTCGTCGCGCGCGGCTGATCTTCGACCATAGGCGCCGGCACGGCCCCAAGTTGATGGCCGTAGTATTTGCTGCCGTGTACCGCATGCACGTGCTTGAGATTTGCGACCGGCTCCAGCGCATTGATCAGGTTGACCAGCATCGCGGTGTTAATTTCGACAGACTCGGGCGCACCTTCCGGGTGATCGTAGCGAGCGGCGTAAAAAACATGGGTCACTTGCGCGAGCGCCCCAAGCGCGCGCCGGCAATCCGCAGCGTTGGCAAGATCAACGGTGATCCAGCGCACGCCGTTGATCGTTTGCGCGCGGCGGCCGAGGCCGATAATGTTCCAGCCGCCTGCCTTGCGCAGTTGATCGACGATGCAGCGGCCCACTAATCCAGAGGCGCCGGCTACGATTGCGGTGTTTGTCACGAGTAGAATTATTTTTAGCGAGCGTGTTTCGTGGGCCGTAGGATACTGAAATTCTTAACGGTGCGCGCAGTTGACCATCGGACAGTTGACCCGTGGTTGACTCACTGTTGAATTTAGCGGATGAATCCGACATCATTGTCTGATCGACGCGGCAATTTCGTCCACCATATGACGGATACACGGTGCCCATCATATACTTAATAAGTATTTGTTTTCATCAGGGCGTCGAACACACGGTGACGCGCGAGGAACTGGTGATGAAGATCCAGTACGCGATTGCCGCGCGCAGCGACCCCAACTTCATGATCATGGGCCGCACCGATGCGATGAAAACCCACGGCTTCGAGGAAGGCGTGATCCGCGCCAACATGATGCTGGAGGCCGGCGCCGATGCCGTGCAGCTCTTCCCCAACACCGTGGAGGAGTGCAAGCGCGCGCCGAAGGAGGTTAAAGGTCACGTGTGTTATGTTAACAGCGAAGGCAACCGCTTCCAGCGCCCGCTATTCAACGTCAAGCAGTTCGAGGACATGGGCTTCAAAATGACCACCAATCCGACCGCGTTGTTGTGCCCGGTAACGCAGGAGCTTAAGCGCGTGCTGACGAACTTCAAGAGCAAAGGCGAAAGCGGTCTGCCGGCGCAGGAAATGATCGCGTGGCGCAAGGAATGTGAAACGCTGATCGGGCTGGAGGATATGTACCAGGTCGAGCGCGATACGGTTGAGAAGTAGCTGTGGCCAATGTTTTCGTGTAGCGACATGAGTACGTGCTTTGCAAAAGCTTCCCTCACTCTCGGTTGCTCTGCTCCGCTGCAAGTGTTCCCTTGTCCCGGGGGGAGAGGGAGGAATCCCACCACGAACGATTTGCTTCCCTCGCCCTCCGGGAGAGGGACCGAGGGTGAGGGTAAAAAATTTAACCCGCACGCGCGTGCCGTCGCAGCCATACTGTTGTTAGTCGCTTCACAACAAGCTACCGCTCAAACAACGCCTGGCATCTACCCCGCCCGCCCGATCCGTGTAGTCATCCAGTTCCCGCCCGGCGGTTCCGACACGGTGGCGCGCATTCTGTGCCAAAAAATGGGTGAGCATCTCGGGCAGCAATTTGTCATCGACAATCGCCCCGGCGCCGCGGGTGTGATCGGCGCCAACATCGTTGCCAAGGCCGCGCCCGATGGCTACACCACCTTGTTTGCCACGGCGTCATTTGCGGTTACCGCAGCGTTCAGCAAGAAGTTGCCTTACGATTCGATCAAGGATTTCGATTCGATTGGCTTTATTGGTTCGCAGCCGTTCATACTGGTAGTGCATCCGTCGGTGCCGGTGAATTCGGTGAAGGAATTCATTGCGCTGTCCAAAGTCAAGCCGCAGAATTTCGTCTCCGCAGGCACCGGTGGAATAGGACATCTCACGCACGAGTTGTTCAACAACATGACCGGCATCAAGGGCACGCACGTGCCGTACAAGGGCACCGGGCCGATGGTCACCGCACTGGTCGCGGGCGAAGTCGCGGTGGGCATGCCGAATATCAGCGGCGTGTGGGGGCAGGTGCGCGCGGGCAAACTGAAAGCGCTGGGCGTGAGCAGCTTGAAGCGCACGGCTTTCGCGCCGGAGTTGCCGACTATCGCCGAGATGGGCGTACCCGGTTTCGAATCGGCAACGTGGTACGGCTTGACCTCGCCGCGCGGCACGCCGTCCGCGGCGATCCTTGTGTTGAATCGCGAAATCGCTGTCGCACTCAAGACGGATGTACGCGAAAAACTCACAGCGATCGGTGTCGATGTCGCGCCGTCCTCGCCGCAAGCGTTCACCGATTACATGCTTGCTGAAATCGCGAAGTGGAGCAAAATCATCAAGGAAGCGGGCATCAGCGATCAGTGAGGCGTGAAGGGTGAAGCGTCTACAGTAAGGCGCCTTGATCTGCGTATGGAGTGTAGAAATGGTTGAAAATAAATACTTACGGTATGTTTTGGCTGCGAGCGTTGGTATGGCGCCATGCGCATTCGCTCAAAACCCTTCGACAGGGTCAGGACAGGCCGCTTCGACAAGCTCAGGACAGGCCACTTCGACAAGCTCAGGACAGGCTTATCCCACCAAGCCCGTGCGCTTCGTCATCGGTCCCGCGCCGGAACTGCTGCCGCGGCTGGTGAGCCAGAAGCTTTCTGAAATGTGGGGACAGCAAGTGGTCAT